>NZ_JBIFFK010000040.1:0-2092 GCF_043557045.1 Sulfitobacter sp. 1A15258
CGGGCCTGCGCCGACAACGAGCACATCCGTGGTATGTAAGACATCGATTTGGCGGGACGGCTCAGTGATTTGCATTTGTTGCTCCCGTAGAAGGTCGTTCAGGCTATGCGCGGTAGTTGCACGGCCTCTACTCGGATCGCAACGGCTCGGGACAAAGCAGCGCAGGAAAGCAGGCTTTTGCGCGGCCCCGCGAAGACACACTATGTCTGCACTTTTTGGCGCGACGCGGTGCATCAGCCAGAGGCCCATCAAAGCTCTGAAACCGGCCGCTCGATCTCAATGCTGTGCCCAAACTGGATGGCGTCGAGGGGTGCCCTCGTCTCCCTGATGAGCGAGAACCTTGCCGCCGGGCGCTCAGGGAGCGCCAGTTAAGCTGGAAACGATCTCTTACATTCTGGCGCCGGTGCCCCACCGTCGGAACGCCTTTGGCTCTTTGCCCCTCCCTTTTGGGCACGGTGCAACTTTTTTCAGAAAAATGCAGGATTTCATTATTGGCTCTCAAGAAACGTTCCCAGTTCATTTTTAGGCGCTGCGCGCGCCGCTCAACCTGAACCATCAAACTGGAAAGGATACACAGATGGGACTGGATATTGGTTTTTACCGCGACGGAGAAGAGGTGTTCTCTCTGCGCAATCACGATGAATTTTTTGAGGCGCTTGCGGAAGGCTCTGGCGGGGATGTCTATGAAGGCTACAGCGACTTCTACGTTACGCTCGACACTTTGGCTGTGCTCGAAGGTATGATCGAAGACGGTTTTACCGACTGTGGTCTTTCCCCAGACGAGGCTTGGGCCGACATTCCTGATGCGTTCCACGACCTGGATGCGCGAGATACGGAATGGAAAGATCTGCTGCGCTACTACCCTGCAATCGTTGCGTTTCTCGCTGAAGATATTTGTGAGAACGGCCCCCTCATCTGTGGTTGGTCCGCATGAAAAGCATCTGTGCGTGGCAACAAAGGTGCTTGCCTGATGCGATTGGTAAAAGCGCAAGTCAGTGAAATAATGCTGAAACACGCGTTAGAGCATCATCGCGTGGAACTGATGCTTCACCTCGTTGGGCCCGGTCTTGCCGTCGAATAGGCGGCTTTAGATAAACCGATGGCAGAGCTTGCTCATGCTGTCTTATGCCGGGCCTACCATTACCCGTCCAATAGGCGGCTGTAGATGGGATTGCCGGTTCGCCGGTAGGCCCATTTTATCGGCTGGCGGCAAAGTTGTATCTGCCGCTCTGGGTTTGTGTACACTGCGCGTTTTTTGTTCAATGTTCGGATAAGCGGCCCCTGTACCGGCTCCAAGGCTAAGCTAGGAAGAGATGACAAATTTCATAATCGACAAGCCGCGTATTGTTTTCATCCACTTGCCCAAAACCGGCGGCACATCGGTGCGCGACGCGCTTGGGGAGCTTGAAGGGCGGTACTTTGGTCACGTGCCAAAGCGCTTTCGAGACCGACACAGCTTGGCGGTTGTTCGCGAGCCAAAAGCTCGATTTCTGTCTGCTTTCCGGATGTTCAAGTTCGGCAATCAGTTGGAGGGGGACTATTATGCCGAGCCGCGATGGCCCGATCTGTCCATCTCGCAGGCGCTTGATGTGCTGGAAGACCCATGGATCGGCTTTGACCGCAGTCATCGAGACATCCCTTGGAACCTCAAACATCATATCATTCCCCAGACCCATCCGTTTAACTGCTTGTTCTATGCAGACACGGTCCTTCGGTTCGAAACCCTTGAACATGACTTTGAAGCGTTCTGTGCAAATTTTGGGATCGCTGCACATCTGCCGCGCCTTCGCGCGTCTCGCAGTGGCCAAAAGCATGAGGAACTGTGGCGGCCGGAGGATGAAGAGCGCTTCATGCGCCTATTTGCAGATGACTATCGCTTTTTAGGGTATAGGCCGGGCCACTCCGAGACCGCAGAACGACGATACGACTTTGAGCCTTTGAGGCCCAAAGAGGAGACGGTCTACGGCCTCTGGCCAGCTTATTTCTCGGACGAAAAGATCTTTCTAAAAGATGCCGCGCAAGCGCTGCCTGATGAGAGCTCTGTGCTTGAGCCTTTCGCCGATGAGATTATCCCGGGCTCTCCCACGGGGGC
>NZ_JBIFFK010000007.1:0-209406 GCF_043557045.1 Sulfitobacter sp. 1A15258
GACAGTTTTGTGGTCGTCGATGCCGCCGCCATGGGGTTTTCGCTAGAGGCGCATGAGGCCCATGACATCGCGCGGCTTGGCGTGCGGATCACCGATGCGGCCAATGCGGCGATGCGGTTCGACCACCCTGAGAACCCTGATTGGCAGCATTTCTCTTTCTGCCTGTTCGCCGGTCCGGTGACCCGCGATGAGGCAGGCCTGCGCGCCGGGGCGGCGGTGGCGATCCAGCCGGGCAAGGTGGACCGTTCGCCCACTGGCACCGCCCTTTGCGCGCGAATGGCCCTGCTGCACGCGCGGGGGGAAATGGGACTGGAGGACAGTCTGACCACCGTGTCGCTGATCGGGTCGACCTTCACGGGGCGCATCTTGGGCGAGACGCGGGTGGGCGAACATACGGCCATCCAGCCAGAACTGTCGGGCCGGGGCTGGGTCACGGGCATCCATCAACATATGCTCGACCCCGATGACCCTTGGCCGGGCGGCTACCGCCTGTCCGACACATGGGGCGCGCGCGGCTAGACGCCCTTTGCCACGTTGAACCCCGCCGCCCGGGGCAGACCGGGGGCGGGGGCCAATCTTCACAACCTCGCGCCGCCTCGGCGCGAAGCCGCCGTCATTGGCTGACGCGAGGCAACATCTTGCATGTGCTCTTCGTTTTCGATTGATTGCTTTTCAATCAGAACACGAACTTTCAAACAACGGAGAGTCACCATGAAGCTACGCACCACACTCGCATCCTCCGCATTGGCGCTGAGCCTTGCATTTCAAGCCCATGCCGCCGATGTGCCCGAGGGCGTGAACCTTGCCGAAGACCAGACCTATACTTTCTGGCTGCTCGACGCGATCAAGTCGATGGACCCGCAGATCAATACCGACGTCGAAGGCTCTGACGTGCTGCGCAACCTCTTCGAAGGGCTCTACAACGAAGATGGCAACGGTGAGCTGGTCCCCGGTGTGGCGCTCGACCACGAAGTTTCGGAAGACGGCAAGACCTACACCTTCAACCTGCGCGACGACGCCAAGTGGTCCAACGGCGAGCCGGTCACCGCGAATGACTTCGTCTATTCATGGCGCCGTCTGGCCGACCCGGCGACCGCCTCGGAATACGCCTGGTACATGGAGTTGATGCAGGTCGAGAACGCGCCCGAGATCATCGCCGGGGACAAGTCCCCCGAGGAGCTGGGCATCCGCGCCATCGACGACCACACGCTTGAGGTCAAGATCACCACGCCGCTGCCCTATTTCCCGCAGATGCTGGTGCACGGCTCGACCTTCCCCGTGCTGCAAAGCGTGGTTGAGGAACATGGCGACGACTGGACCGATGCAGGCACGCTTGTCGGCAACGGCGCCTATACGCTGGTCGAGCATCAGCTGGGCGAGCGCGTCGTGATGGAGAAGAACGACACCTATTGGGACGCCGAGAACGTGGTGATGGAAGAGATCATCGCGCTGACGATCAACGACGTGAACCAAGCCCTGACCCGCTATCTGGCCGGTGAGCTGGACCGCGTGGACATCCCCGCCGGGCAGTATCCGCGCCTGAAGAAAGAGTACCCCGAACAGGCGGTCTCGACCCCCTATAACTGCTCCTACATCTACATGCTGAACGTGGGCGACAAGGGGCCGGAGGCGCTGAAAAACGTCAATGTGCGCAAGGCGCTGGCCTATGCCATCGACCGCGACATCATCGTCGACCGCATCCTGCAAGGCGGCCAGAAACCTTCGTACAACTGGACCCACTGGGCGATCGCCGATTTCGAGCGTCCCGAGCTCGACTGGGCCGACAACATGGATCAGGCGCAGCGCGTGGAGAAGGCCAAGGAACTGCTGACCGAGGCAGGCTACGGGCCCGACAACCCGCTGGATCTGACGCTGCAGTACAACACCTCGGAAGATCACAAGAAGATCGCCATCGCAGCCTCGCAGATGCTCAAGCAGATCGGCGTGAACCTCACGCTCGACAACTATGAGTGGAAGGTCCACACCGACCGGATGCAGAACCAGGAATACGACATGGCGCGCTATGCCTGGTGCGGCGACTACAACGAGGCCTCGACCTACCTCGACCTGCTGACCTCCTATTCGGGGCACAACAACGGCGAGTTCTACAACGACGCCTATGACAAGCTCATGAAGGACAGCAAAACCGCCGAGGATCCGCAGCCCCTTTATCAAGAGGCCGAGAAGATCCTCGCCGAGGAAATGCCGATCATCCCGATTTACCACTATGCCAACGTCGACATGATCGCCGCGGATATCGAGGGCCTGCCCGAGAACAACGTGAACAACACGTGGTACGGCAAAGACCTCTATCGCGTCGCTGAGTAACCTCTCGACATCCGGGCAGCCCTGCGTTTATGCGGGGCTGCCCGATTCTTTGTACCCCCTTAACCCGTAACCGGAGCACCCGCGCCTTGCTCAGCTACATTCTAAAGCGCCTTGCCATCGCGATTCCGACGCTTCTGCTCTTGATCGTGATTTCCTTCCTGCTGATGCATTCCGCCCCGGGCGGGCCTTTCACCTCCGAGCGTGAATTGCCGCCTCAGGTGCTGGCGAATCTCAACGCGAAATATGGGCTGGACGATCCGCTGTGGAAGCAGATCACGACCTATGTCTGGGGCATCGTCACCGAGTTCGATTTCGGCCCGAGCTTTGTCTACAAGGACCGTTCGGTGAACGAGATCATCGCCCAAGGTTTCCCGATCACGCTGACCTACGGCCTTTTGTCCTTCGCCGTGGCGGTCATCGTAGGCGTGAGCCTTGGTGTCGCTGCCGCCGTGCGGCACAACTCGGCATTGGACTATGCCGCCGTGGGCGTCTCCATCGGGGCGCAGGTGCTGCCGAACTTCGTCATGGCGCCGATTCTGGTGCTGGTCTTCACGCTTTGGCTCGGTTGGCTGCCCGGTGGCGGCTGGCAGGGGCCGGAATATTGGATCATGCCGGTGATCGCCCTGTCCACGTCCTTCATGGCCTCGATTGCGCGGATTACCCGCTCTTCGATGCTGGAAGTGCTGACCTCCAACCATATTCGCACCGCCCGCGCCAAGGGGCTGCCCGAGCGCCGTGTCATCCTCCGTCACGCGCTGAAGCCCGCGATGTTGCCCGTGATCTCCTACCTCGGGCCGGCCTTCGTGGCGATGATCACCGGCTCCGTGGTGGTCGACATTTATTTCTCCACCGGCGGCATCGGGAAGGCCTTCGTCGACAGCGCGCTCAACCGCGATTACGCGGTGATGATGGGGGTAACGATCCTCGTGGGCGCGCTGACCATCTTCTTCAACCTCGTGGTCGATATCCTCTACGGCTGGATCGACCCCAAGATCCGGTACTGACATGGTGATGACATCCGAACAACGGGTCGGGGCCACCGAGATCGCGGCCAAAGGGCGCTCCCCTTGGGCCGACGCGCGGCGGCGGTTCTTTCGCAACAAGGCGGCGCTGATGGGGCTCGTGATCCTCGGCTTCGTCGTGGCCTTCGCGCTGTTTGGCAACAGCCTTGCGCAGTGGTCGAACGAGGAACTCGACTACAACGTCATGGGCCAGATCGTGGAACTCGGCGGCCCGTCGATCGAGAGCGGCCATTACTTCGGCACCGATGATCTGGGCCGCGACCTCTATGCCCGTACCGTGCAGGGCACGCAGATCAGCCTCGCCGTCGGCCTCGTCGGCGCGCTGATCGCCTGCGTGGTCGGCACGCTCTACGGTGCGGTTGCAGGCTATTTCGGCGGACGCACCGACAGCATCATGATGCGGCTCGTCGATATCTTCATGGCCGTGCCTTACATGTTCGTCCTGATCCTGCTTTTGGTCATGTATGGCCGCTCGATCACCATCCTTTTCGCCGGTGTCGGCCTGATTTCGTGGATGGAGATGGCCCGCATCGTGCGCGGCCAGACCCTGACCATCAAGGGCCGCGAATTCGTCGAGGCCGCCCGCGCCACTGGCGTCTCGGCTCCGGTCATTATCCTCCGCCATATCGTGCCGAACCTGCTGGGCGTGATCGCCGTCTATGCCACGCTGCTGGTCCCGCTGATGATCCTGACCGAAAGCTTCATTTCCTTCCTCGGCCTCGGCGTGCAAGAGCCGCTCACCTCCCTCGGAGCGCTGATCTCCGAAGGGGCGGGCACCATCGCCTATGGCACCACCTGGCAGTTGGGCTTCCCGCTGCTGTTCTTCTGTCTCACGCTGTTTGGCCTGTTCTTTATCGGCGACGGACTGCGTGACGCCCTCGACCCCAAGGATCGCTGATGTCTCTGTTGGAAATCCGCAAGCTCTCCGTCACCTTCGACGGCGAAGACGGCCCCGTGCATGCGGTCAACGACCTGTCGCTCTCGATCAACCGGGGCGAGACCCTCGGCATTGTCGGCGAAAGCGGCTCGGGCAAAAGCCAGACCGCCTTCTCGATAATGGGCCTTCTGGCGCCGAACGGGCGCACCGGCGGATCTATCCGCTTCGACGGGCAGGAGATCCTCGGCGCCAAGCCCAAGGTGCTGAACAAGATCCGGGCCGAGCGCATCGCGATGATCTTTCAGGACCCGATGACCTCGCTCAACCCCTACATGCGGATCAGCGACCAGATGACCGAGGTGCTGACCCTGCACCAAGGCCTGTCCAAACGCGATGCGCTCGCGGAATCGGTGCGGATGCTGGACGCGGTGAAAATCCCGGCGGCCAAGGAGCGCATTCGCCTCTTCCCGCATGAGTTCTCAGGCGGCATGCGCCAGCGGGTGATGATCGCCATGTCGCTGCTGTGCAAGCCGGACCTGTTGATCGCGGACGAGCCGACCACCGCGCTCGACGTTACCGTACAAGCGCAGATCATGGAGCTTCTGGGCGATCTGCAAAAGGATTTCGGCATGGCCACGATCCTCATCACCCATGACCTCGGCGTCGTGGCGGGCTTCTGCGAGCGGGTGCTGGTGATGTATGGTGGCCGGGTGATGGAGCAGGGGCCGACCGAGCCGCTCTTTGCCGAGCCCACGCATCCCTACACCCGCGGCCTTTTGGCCGCCGTGCCGCGCGTCGATGACGAGGACGCCACCATGAAGGCGATCCCCGGCAACCCGCCCAATATGGCCGCCCCGCCCGAGGGCTGCCCCTTCCGCCCGCGCTGCAATTACGCCGGAGAGGATTGCCGCGTGATGCCGCCGCTCGCACCCTTCGACGCGGGCCGCGCCCGCGCCTGCCACCGTCCCATCGCGGAGGTCACCGCATGAGCCCGCTTCTTTCGGTCCGCGACCTGCACGTCCAATTCCCGATCACCCGCGCGGGCGACATGCCTTGGACGAAGCCGCGCCTGCTGCATGCGGTGAACGGCGTCAGCTTCGATCTGGAGTCCGGCAAGACCCTCGGCGTTGTGGGCGAATCCGGCTGCGGCAAATCCACCCTCGCGCGCGGGCTGATCCAAATGGTCCCGTCCGAGGGGCAGGTCATGTGGCAGGGCGAGACCGATCTGTTGTCGCTCTCCCCGCGCCGGATGAAGCCTTACCGTTCCGAAATCCAGATGGTGTTTCAGGACCCGCTCGCCTCGCTCAACCCGCGCATGACGCTGGGCCAGATCATCGCCGAGCCGCTCAAGACCCACCGCCCCGACGTGCCCGCCCGCGAGCGCCGCGCCCGGGTGGCCCAGATGATGGAGCGCGTCGGTCTGCTGCCGCAGATGATCAACCGCTACCCACATGAGTTCTCCGGCGGCCAGTGCCAGCGCATCGGCATCGCGCGGGCGCTGATCGTGGAGCCGAAGTTGCTGATCTGCGACGAGCCGGTTTCGGCGCTCGATGTCTCAATCCAAGCGCAGGTGATCGAACTTCTGAAAGAGCTTCAGCGCGATCTGGGGTTGGCGATGATCTTCATCGCCCATGACCTCAGCGTGGTGAAGAACATCTCGGACGAGGTCATGGTGCTCTATTTGGGCCGCGTGATGGAGAAGGCGCCGAAGGCGCAGCTCTACGACGACCCGCAGCATCCCTACACGCAAGCTCTGCTTTCCGCTGTGCCGATCCCCGATCCGATTGCCGAACGCGCCAAGCAGATCGTGCCGATGAGCGGCGACATGCCCTCGCCGATGAACCCGCCCTCGGGCTGTGTCTTCCGTGGCCGCTGCCCGCGGGCGCAGGCCGATTGCGCGCAGGTGGTGCCGCAACCGGGCGAGTCGCTGCATCAGGTCGCGTGCATTCACCCCGGCCCGCTGCAAGCCAGCGAGACCGCGGAGTGAAACTTCAGTCGGTTTTTGCGTAAAATCCCCAGATAATCAGCCTCTTAGGGGCGGCGTGCGTTCGCCGCTACCCCGCCCAATTCCCGAAAAATGATATACGTCTATCAAAAATGATTGACGTATATCAAAATATCCCTCTAGATAAGCCCCGAGATGCGCAGGCTGGGAGGGCCAGCGCGCGGGGGAGGGGCCATGACAAGTCCGACGTTAAGCGATGTCGCACGCGCTGCTGGGGTGAGCTATGCCACCGCGGACCGGGTGATCAACAACCGCGGCAACGTGGCGGAAAAGTCCATCGCCAAGGTGCGCGAAGCGGTCGCAGCACTTGGCTATGTGCGCAATGTCGCGGCGGCGAACCTGTCACGCGGGCGGGTCTACCGGCTCGCTTTCCTGATCCCCCGCGGCTCCAACGCCTTTTTCAACCGCATCCGTCAACACATCGACCATACTGCCGCCCATCAGGCCACCGAACGCGTCTCCGCCGAGGTGATCGAGGTCGCGGCCTTTGCCGTCGAAGGGCTGCAAGACAGCATCTCGGACCTGCTGGAACGGGATTTCGACGGTGTCGCCATCGTCGGCTTGCAAAGCGCGGCGCTTGAGGCACCTTTGGCCGCCCTGCGGGATAAGGGGGTGGCCGTGGTGGGCCTCGTCTCCGACCTGCCGCAGGCCGCCCGCGCCGCCTATATCGGGATCGACAACATCGCCGCCGGGCGCACGGCGGGCCGCATGGTGGGGCTTGCCCATGGCGGGCAGGGGGGGCGGGTGCAGACCTTTGCAGGCTCGCTTGACGCGCGCGACCACGCGGAGCGTCTGACCGGCTTTCGCGAAGTGTTGCAGGCCGATTTCCCACAGGTTGAATTGCTGGATCCGATCATGACGAAGGACGACGCGCAGGTGCTGAACGCGCAGACGCGTCAGGCGCTCGGCCAGACGGAGCTGACAGCACTTTACAACGTGGGCGCGGGCAACAGCGGGTTGATCGCCGCCCTGAAAGAGGGGAAGGGAGAGCGGCCCTTCTGCGTGGTGCATGAACTGGTGGCCCATTCACGTCAGGCGCTGCTTGATCGGCACATTGATCTGGTGATCGACCAGCGCCCGGATGTCGAGATCAACCGCGCCTTCACCGTCTTGCGCGCGCTGATCGACCAAAAGGAATTGCCGCCGATGCCGGACCTCGTGCCGACGATTTACGTGCGGGACAATCTGCCCGCCGACACATTGACCGATAAGATGAAGGCCAAGATAGATGACTGATTTCTTTAAAGATATAAAGCCCCTCACCTATGATCCCGAGGGGGCCGATCTGGCCTTTCGCCACTACAACCCTGACGAGATCGTCATGGGCAAACGCATGGAAGATCACCTGCGTTTCGCCGTGGCCTATTGGCATTCCTTCGCATGGCCGGGCGGCGATCCCTTTGGCGGGCAGACGTTTGATCGCCCGTGGTTCGGTGACACGATGGATCTGGCAAAGCTCAAGGCCGATGTGGCCTTTGAGATGTTCGACCTGCTGAACGCGCCTTTCTTCTGCTGGCACGATGCCGACATCCGCCCCGAGGGTGATACATTCGCCGAAAGCCTGCGCAATTTCGAAGAGATCATTGATTATCTCGGCACCAAGATGGAAGGCTCCAAAACCAAGCTGCTTTGGGGCACGGCGAACCTCTTTGGTCACCGGCGTTTCATGTCGGGCGCGGCCACCAATCCCGACCCTGAGATTTTCGCTTGGTCCGCCGCCACGGTCAAAGCCTGCATGGATGCGACCCATAAGTTGGGCGGTCAGAACTACGTCCTCTGGGGCGGGCGCGAGGGCTATGAGACGCTGCTCAACACCGACCTGAAACGCGAACGCCAGCAGGCCGGGCGCTTTTTGCAGATGGCGGTGGAATACAAACACAAGATCGGCTTCAAAGGCGCCATTCTGGTGGAGCCCAAGCCGCAGGAGCCGACCAAACATCAGTATGATTTCGATGTGGCCACGGTCTATGGTTTCCTCAAGGAGTTCGGGCTGGAGAACGAAGTTCAGATGAACATCGAACAGGGCCATGCGATCCTTGCAGGCCATTCGTTCGAGCATGAACTGGCGCTCGCCGCGTCCTTGGGGATTTTCGGCTCGATCGACATGAACCGAAACGACTATCAATCGGGCTGGGACACGGATCAATTCCCCAACAACGTGCCCGAAGTGGCGCTGGCCTATTACGAGGTGCTGAAGGCGGGTGGTTTCACCACCGGCGGCACCAATTTCGACGCCAAGCTGCGTCGGCAATCGCTCGATCCGGTCGATCTGGTCGCGGCCCATGCGGGCGCGATGGATGTCTGCGCGCGGGGCTTCAAAGCCGCCGCAGCCATGCTGGAGGATGGCACGATTGAGGCCATGCGCGCCGAGCGCTACGCGGGGTGGGAGACGCCCAAGGCCAAGGCGATGCTGGAGGGGGATCTGGCCTCAATCGCTGCGCAGGTCGTCCAAGACGGCATCAACCCGCAGCCCCGCTCGGGCCGGCAGGAAATTCTGGAGAACATCGTGAACCGGTTCGTTTGAGCCGGGGAAAGGGAGGAACATTATGAAGACGATCAAGGGACCGGCGCTGTTTCTGGCGCAATTCGCGGGCGATGACGCGCCCTTCAACTCTTGGGACAGCATCACCAAATGGGCCGCCGATTGTGGCTACAAAGGCGTGCAGGTGCCCAGTTGGGACGCGCGGCTGATCGACTTGGCCAAGGCCGCGTCGAGCAAGGATTACTGCGATGAGTTCAAGGGCAAGGCGGTCGAAAACGGCGTGGAGGTGACCGAGCTTTCGACCCACCTTCAGGGCCAGTTGGTCGCCGTGCATCCGGCCTATGACACCGCCTTTGACGGCTTCGCCGTCGAAGAAGTGCGTGGCAATCCCAGGGCGCGGCAGGAATGGGCGGTCGAGCAGGTGAAACTGGCGCTTTCGGCGTCCAAGAACATGGGGATCGGGGCGCATGCGACCTTCTCGGGCGCTTTGGCTTGGCCCTATGTCTACCCTTGGCCGCAGCGCCCGGCGGGGCTGATTGAGACGGCCTTTGACGAACTCGCCGCGCGTTGGCTGCCGATCTTGAACCATGCCGAGGATTGCGGTGTCGATGTCTGCTATGAGATCCACCCCGGCGAAGACCTGCATGACGGCATCACCTATGAGATGTTTCTGGAGCGCACGGGCAATCACGCGCGGGCCAACATGCTCTATGACCCTAGCCACTACGTCCTGCAATGTCTTGATTACATTGATAACATCGACATCTACAAAGACCGGATCAAGATGTTCCACGTCAAGGATGCCGAGTTCAATCCGACCGGGCGTCAGGGGGTCTATTCGGGCTATCAAAGCTGGACGGACCGCGCCGGGCGGTTCCGGTCGTTGGGTGACGGGCAGGTTGATTTCGGCGCTGTCTTTTCCAAAATGGCGGCGAATGATTTCGATGGTTGGGCCGTGGTGGAATGGGAATGTTGCCTCAAGCACCCCGAAGACGGCGCGCGCGAAGGGGCGCAGTTCGTCTCCGATCACATCATTCGCGTGACCGACAAAGCCTTTGACGATTTCGCCGATGGCGGCACCGATGAGGCGGCAAACCGCAAGATGCTGGGGATCGACTGATGGCACGTATTCGACTTGGCATGGTGGGCGGCGGCAATGACGCCTTTATCGGCGGGGTCCACCGCATCGCCTCGCGCATCGACGACCGGTTTGATTTGATGGCAGGCGCGCTGTCTTCGACCCCCGAGAAATCCGCCGCCAGTGCGGAGGCCTTGGGCATCCCGCGCTCCTACGGCAGTTTCGAGGAGATGGCCGAGGCCGAAGCCGCCCGCGAGGACGGGATTGAGGCGGTCTCAATCGTCACGCCCAACCACGTTCATGCCGCTGCCGCAAAGGCCTTCTTGGCCAAGGGCATCCATGTGATCTGCGACAAGCCCCTGACCTCTACGCTGGAGGATGCGGAGGCGTTGGCGGCCAGCGTCGCGGAGGCCGAGCCGCTTTTCATCCTCACCCATAATTACACCGGCTATCCGATGATCCGCCAAGCGCGGGCCATGGTGGCGGCGGGTGATCTGGGCGAGATCCGGATCGTTCAGGCGGAATACCCGCAGGACTGGCTGACCGCTCCGATGGAGAACGAAGGCGTCAAACAGGCCGAATGGCGCACCGATCCCGCACGCTCGGGCGCGGGCGGCTCGGTGGGCGACATCGGCACCCATGCCCATAACCTCGCCTGTTTTGTCAGCGGTCTGGAGGTCGAAAGCCTTGCCGCCGACCTGCAAAGCTGGGGCGCGGGGCGCAAGCTGGATGACAACGCCCATATGATGCTGCGTTTCGCCGGTGGGGCGCGCGGCATGCTGTGGTCAAGCCAAGTTGCCCCGGGCAATGAGAACGCGCTGAAGCTGCGTATCTATGGCGACAAGGGCGGTTTGGAATGGTCGCAAGAGGATCCCAATTACCTGTGGTTCACGCCCTTGGGAGAGCCGAAGCGCCTGATCACCCGCAACGGGGCAGGGGCGTCTGAGGCGTCGCAATCGGTAAGCCGCATTCCCGGCGGCCACCCCGAAGGTTATCTCGAAGGGTTCGCCACGATCTATAACGAGGCCGCCGATGCGATCCGCGCGGTGCAGGGTGGGGCGAGCCGCGAAAGCGCCATGGGCGTGCTGCCGGACATCACGGCGGGCATGGCGGGGATGCGTTTCATCAATGCTTGTGTCACTTCCTCGGCCAATGATGCGGCGTGGACCAAGCTATGAGTGCCACCCCCGTTCTTGCCCTGCGCGACGTGAGCAAGAGCTTCGGCTCGATCGAAGTGCTGCACGGCGTGACCCTCGCGCTAGAGCCGGGGACCGTTCATGCGCTGATCGGTGAGAACGGGGCGGGCAAATCGACGACGATGAAGATCATGGCGGGCTATCAACTGCCCTCGAAAGGTGCTGTCGAACTTGACGGTGCGGCGATCCGTTTCGACAGTCTGCACGAGGGCGAGATGGCCGGGATCGTGATGATCCACCAAGAGTTCAACTTGGCCGAACAGCTCACCGTTGAGCAGAACATCTTTCTGGGCCGCGAGTTGAAACGCGGGCCGCTGCTCGACAAGGCCGAGATGCGGCGGCGCACGCGGGACTATCTTGATCGGGTGGCCTGCAACGTCTCTCCGGATGCGCTGGTCTCGCGCCTGTCGAATTCCGACAAACAGATGGTCGAGATCGCCAAGGCCCTGTCGCGCGATGCGCGGGTGTTGATCATGGATGAGCCGACGGCGGTGTTGACCAAACGCGAGACCGATGTGCTGTTCAAACAGGTCGCGGCCCTGCGCGCAGCGGGGACGGCGGTCTTGTTCACCTCGCATAAGCTGGACGAAGTGGCCGAGATCTCGGACCATGTCACCATCATGCGCGATGGCGCGGTGGTGCAATCCAGCCCGACCTCTGAGATCACCGAAGACGAAATGGCCACCGCCATGGTGGGCCGCGATGTCTCTGACCTCTACCCCGCCAAACCCGGTGTGGAGGAGGACGCGCCAGAGGTGCTCTCGGTCGAAAACCTCAGCGTGCCGGGCTTTGCCAGCAATGTGTCCTTCTCGCTGCGACAGGGGGAGATCCTCGGGCTGGGCGGGCTGATCGGCTCTGGCCGGACCGAGGTGATGGAGGGCCTGGCCGCGCTGCGCCCGGCAAGTGCCGAACGTGTCACCCTTTTTGGGGAGCCGGTACAGTTCAAGCGGCCAAGCGACGCGCAACAGGCCGGGCTGTGCTATCTGACCGAAGACCGCAAGCTGCGCGGTCTGCTGCTGGAACGCGGCATGCGTGAGAACCTGACCCTGCAAAACCTGCATAAATTCGGCGGCTTCCTGATCGACCGCAACGCAGAGGAAACCGCCCTGACCGAGGCCATTGGCGAATTCGACATTCGCGCGGGCAGCCGTGATGTGCGCGTCGGCAATATGTCGGGCGGCAACCAGCAGAAACTGCTGCTGGCCAAGATCATGCTCTCCGAGCCGCGCATCCTGATCGTCGATGAACCCACCCGCGGCATCGACATCGGCACCAAGCAGCAAATCTATGCCTTCCTGCGCAAATTGGCCGATCAGGGCCACGCCATTATCGTGATCACCTCCGAGATGCCCGAACTCATCGGCCTTGCCGACCGCGTGATGGTCATGCGTTTGGGCGAGGTTAGTGGCACGCTGAACGCGGGCGAGATCACGGAAGACGCGATTGTCCGCCTCTCCATGGGGCTGAGCGCCGAACAAATGCCGATGACGGCCTAAGGAAACCGAAGATGACAGATGTAACCACACCTCAAACCAAAAGCTTCCGGATGCCGTCGATGTCTGTCCTCGGGCCGATCATCGCGCTGATCGTTCTGCTGCTGATCGGCACGGCGCTGAACTCCAACTTCCTGAGTGCGGCGAATATCACCAATGTCCTCGCCCGCTCGGCCTTTATCGGGATCATCGCGGTGGGCATGACCTTTGTCATCACCGCGGGCGGGCTTGACCTGTCAGTGGGGTCGATGGCGGCCTTTATCGCGGGGTTGATGATCTTGGTGATGAACGCCGCTTTACCGAGCCTCGGTGTCGGCGTGCCGATCATCCTCTTGGGCATGTTCACGGCCATCGTCGCGGGGCTGCTGGCGGGGCTGTTGAACGGCTTTTTGATCACCGCCCTCGGCATCGAAGCCTTCATCGTCACGCTCGGCTCCATGGGCATTTACCGCTCGCTGGTGACTTGGCTGGCGGATGGCGGCACCCTGTCGCTGGATTTTGGTCTGCGCAGCTTTTACCGGCCCGTCTATTTCGACGGCATCCTAGGGATCAGCTGGCCGATCATCGTCTTCGCACTGGTGGTCATTATTGGTGAGATCATCATGTCGCGCAGCGTCTATGGCCGCCACTGCGCCGCCACCGGGTCGAACGAACATGTGGCGCATTATTCCAACGTGAACGTCAATCGCACGCGGCTGATCTCCTACGCCGCCTTGGGCATCTTGGTGGGCATTGCCACGATCATGTATGTGCCGCGCCTTGGCTCGGCTTCGGCGTCGACCGGGGTGCTGTGGGAGCTGGAGGCGATTGCCGCCGTGATCATCGGTGGCACCGTGCTCAAGGGCGGCTTTGGCCGGGTCTGGGGCACCGTCATCGGCGTGCTGATCCTCAGCCTGATCGGCAATATCCTGAACCTGACCGATTTCGTATCGCCCTATCTCAACGGCGCGATCCAAGGGATTATCATCATTCTCGCTGTAATCCTACAGCGCGAAAGGAAGACGGCGCTTTAAGCCGTAGTTGAACGCTTCATGGGAGGAGCAAATATGACATTTACCAAAACATTTATTGCCACCGCGCTGGCCACGGCTGTTGGCACCGCCGCCTTTGCCCAAGACACCAAAGTCATCGGCGTGTCGATCCCGGCGGCGACCCACGGCTGGGCGGGGGGCATGAACTTCCACGCCAAGGAAACCGTCGAACGTCTGGAAGAGGTCTATTCCGATCTCGACTTCGTTCTCGCCACCGCGTCGGACCCCGGCAAACAGGTGAACGACATCGAAGACATGGTCGCCACGCGCAACATCGACGCGCTGGTGGTACTGCCCTTTGAATCCGACCCGCTGACCCCGCCGGTGCAAGCCGTGGCCGACAGCGGTGCATGGGTCACCGTGGTGGACCGTGGCCTTTCCGTTGAGGGCATCCAAGACCTTTACGTTGCGGGCGACAACAGCGGCTTTGGCAAGGTGTCGGGTGAGTTCATGGCCCAGCAAATGCCCTATGGCGGCGACATCGTCGTGCTGCGCGGCATCCCCACCACCATCGACAACGAGCGTGTCGAGGGTTTCAACGCGGCGATCGAAGGCTCCGGCATCAATGTGCTCGACATGGAGCATGGCAACTGGAACCGCGACGACAGCTTTACCGTGATGCAGGATTTCCTGTCGAAATACCCCAATATCGACGCGGTTTGGGCCTCGGACGACGATATGGCGATTGGCGTGCTGGCGGCGATCGAAGCGGCAGGGCGTGACGATGTGAAATTCGTGCTCGGCGGGGCCGGCATGAAAGAGATGATCAAGCGTACTGCCGATGGCGATGAAATGATCCCGGCAAATGTGACCTACCCGCCGTCGATGATCGCCACCGCGATTGAGCTGACCGCCGTGGGCCTCACCTCCAACGCGCCGGTCTCGGGCACTTTCGTGATCGGCTCGGTGCTGGTGACGCAAGAGAACGCGATGGATTTCTACTATCCCGACAGCCCGTTCTAATGGCCAAGGCCACCGGCAGCCTGCCGGTGGCTCCCTCTCATTTGTGAAGTAACGAGTACCGCATGACCTATCTCGGCTTGGACCTTGGCACCTCGGGCGTCAAAGCGCTTTTGATTGACGAAGGCCAACGGCCCTTGGCCGAGGGTCATGCCCCATTGGAGGTTCAGCGCCCGCACCCGATGTGGAGCGAGCAAGACCCCCATTCATGGATCACCGCCTGCGAGAGCGCCATCGCCGAGGTCCGCGCCGCGGCCCCGGAGGCATTCGCGGCGCTGCGCGGCATTGCCGTCTCGGGCCAGATGCATGGCGCCACGCTGCTGGATGCCAATGACCAGCCCCTGCGCCCGGCGATCCTGTGGAACGATGGCCGCGCCCATGCCGAATGCGCGGAACTGGAAGAGCGCGCCGATTTTCGCGGGCTGGGTGGCAATATCGTCATGGCAGGCTTCACCGCGCCCAAGCTGCGATGGGTGCAAAAACATGAGCCGGAGATTTTCGCGCAGGTCCGCAAGGTCCTGCTGCCCAAGGACTATGTCGGCCTATGGCTGACGGGAGAGCATGTCTCGGAAATGTCAGACGCGGCGGGGACGCTCTGGCTCGATGTGGAAAAACGCGATTGGTCGGATGAACTGCTCGCCGCCACGGAGCTTAGCCGCGATCACATGCCGCGATTGGTCGAAGGCAGCACGCGGGCGGGCGGGCTTCGGGCCGGGCTTGCCGCTCAGTGGGGTGTCGGCAACGTCACCGTCGCGGGCGGCGCGGGGGACAATGCCGCTACCGCCGTGGGGCTGGGGCTGGTGCAGCCGGGGCAGGGGTTTCTGTCGCTCGGCACCTCTGGCGTGCTTTTCACCGTGACCGACCGTTTCGCCAGCAACACCGCAAGCGCGGTGCATAGTTTTTGCCACGCGGTGCCGAAGACCTGGCACCAGATGGGGGTGATCCTATCGGCAACCGACGCCTTGGCATGGCTGGGCCAGATCACGGGGCAAAGCCCGGCGGCGCTGGCGGGCATGGTTCAGGACCTGCAACAGCCCTCCGCGATCACCTTCCTGCCATACCTCTCGGGCGAGCGGACGCCGCATAACGCCCCCGATGCCGCCGGGGCCTTTCACGGGCTGCGCCGCGCGCATGGGTTGCCGGATATGGTGCAGGCGGTGATGGAGGGGGTAGGCTTCGCCTTTGCCGACTGCTGTCGCGCCCTCGATCACTGTGGTTCCCTGCCCGAACGGGTCTGCGTGGCGGGCGGCGGCAGCCAGTCGGAGATATGGTTGCAGATGATTGCCGACATCACCGGCCTGACCCTTGATGTGCCCGAAAGCGGTGCGCAGGGCGCGGCGCTCGGTGCGGCGCGGCTGGCGATGCTGGGCGGTGGCGGGGCGGCGGAGGCCAAGGTGATCCGCCCCCCGAAGATACGCAAAAGCATCGCGCCCAACCCCGCGCTCACCTCGGCCTATGCGGAGCGCTATGCCGACTTCCGTGCGGCTTGGGAACAGCGGCTGGCGCAGTAGGCATCAAGCGCAAGACCGGCAAGAAAAGGGGCGGCCATCAGGCCGCCCCCTCTCATCACATCCCGGCAATCACCTTGTCCAAAGTGGCGGGATAGTCGCGCACCCGCACGCCGGTGGCGTTGTAGATTGCATTGGTGATCGCTGCCGCCGCGCCACAGATGCCCAATTCGCCGATCCCTTTGGCCTGTAGCGGGTTGGCCCAATCGTCCCGCTCTTCCAGCAGATCGACGGTCAGCTGCGGCACATCCGCGTTCACCGGGATGTGGTATTCCGCAAGGTTGTGGTTGGCCACATGGCCGTCGCGCGGGTCAAAGGCCAGCTCCTCGGTCAGTGCGATGCCGATGCCAAAGGTCATGCCCCCCAGACATTGTGACCGTGCCGTCTTGGCGTTCAGGATCCGCCCGGCAGCAAAGGTGCCATGCATCCGCCGCACCCGCGTCTCGCCCGACGCGGCATGCACCGCGACCTCGGCGAAATAGGCCCCGAAGGTGGCCTGCCGCACTGCCTCAGAAGTATCGCCGGGCTGGACGTGACCCACTTTGGCAATCTCATCCCCGTTCAGGATATCGCTCAGGCTGCGGGTCTGGTTATCAAACGTCGCCATGCCGTCTTTTAGCGTGAGGTCGCCTTCCTCCACCTCCAGCCTTGCGGCAAGTTGTTTGCGTATCGCCTCGCAGGCCAGATAGACCGAGGTGCCGCTCGACGACGCGCCCCACGACCCGCCCGAGCCTGAGGCCGGGGGCAGGGTGGTATCGCCCAAGACCACGTCGACCGCATCGCGCGGCAGACCCATCATATCGCCTGCGATTTGGCCCAAGATCGCATAGGTGCCGGTGCCGATATCGGTCATATCCGTTTCGACCCGCAGGCGGCCATCGGGCATCAGCGTCACGCGGGCTTGGCTCTCCATCAACACGTTCACCCGCGCGGCGGAGGCCATGCCATAGCCGATCAGCCATTCCCCCTCGCGCCGCTCCTTGACGCCGGGGCGGTCGGCCCAGCCGAATGTCTCGGCCCCGCTGTCGAGGGCCTCTCGGAAACGGCGAGAGGAGAATTCCTTGCCGCTTTCGGGGTCCTTCTCGGGGATGTTGCGGCGGCGAAGCTCGACAGGGTCCATGCCGATCTTATCGGCCAGCTCATCCATCGCGCCCTCGAAAACGGTGACGCCCACCGCCTCGCCCGGCGCGCGGACGGAGCCTGCGCAAAGCCGGTGCACCCGCGCCAAATCCATCGACATCTTGCGGTTCGCCCCGGCATAGAGGAAATGCGACGCCTGCAAGACCGGCTCGGCAAAGCTCTCTCCGGGCAGGTTGGACACCCGCGCGTCATGGCCCAGACCGGTCAGCCGACCTTCGGCATCAGCGGCAAGGCGCACCCGCTGCGTGGTCTCGGACCGGCGCATCGTCGCCTCATAGACCTGCTGGCGATGCAGCGCGACAGAGACCGGGCGGCCCACCTCTTTCGCGGCAATCGCCGCCGCGACGGCCTCGGGCGCGATGCCGAGTTTCGACCCGAAGCCGCCGCCGACATAGGGCGACAGGATGCGCAGCCGGTCGGGGTGGATGCCCAAGGCATCGGACAGTTCATTGCGGTTGTATTTCAGCATCTGATAGCTGCCGCGCAGGGTCAGGTCTTCCCCATCCCATGAGGCGATGGAGGCATGCGGCTCCATCGGGGTGCTGGAATGCGACGGGGTGGTGTAGGTCACATCGACCGAGAAAGCGGCCTGAGCCATCGCGCCCTCCAGATCGCCCTGATCCAGCGTTTTCGCCTCTTGCGGTTCAACCGCCGCCGTTGCGGGATCGACCGGCATGACCTCGCCGTTCTCCAGCTCGACCTTCAGCGATTGCGCCGCATGTCGGGCCTGTTCGAATTCCTCGGCGACGACCACGGCGATCAACTGACCGAGGTAGGCGGCCTGTTCCGGCCCTTGAATCGGCGCTTGGTTCGCAGTGCCTTGGGCCGGGTTGCGCAGCAGGCGCGCGTCTTGGATCACGGCCAGCACGCCCGGCATATTCGCCACGGCATCGCGGTTGGCCAAGACCACGCGGCCACTATTGCCCGGCGCGCGGACCATGACGCCATGCACCATGCCTTCGACCTGCCATTCGTTGGCATAGGTCGCCGTGCCGGTCACTTTCAGCGGACCCTCGGGGCGGTCTAGCGGCGCACCGACAAGACCCTGTGCCATATCATCGAGCCTGCGGGCGGTGGCGGGCGCGTCCATCTTGAATTGCTCGGTCATTGCTGGGCCTCCGCAGTAAGTTCGTTCAGCACCGACACCAGCGTGCGGCGGGCGAGGGGGATTTTGAAATCATTCGCGCCATAGCCCTTGGCCTCGGCCAGCAGCAGATCGGCGGCTTTGTTGAACAGGTCGTCCGACGGCGCTTCGCCCGTCAGCAGATCCTCCACCTCGGCATTGCGCCACGGTTTCGGCGCCAGCCCGCCAAAGGCCAGATCGGCGCGGGTGATCCGTCCGTCTTCCATCTCGACGATCCCGGCGACCGAGACGAGAGCAAAGGCATAAGAAGCCCGGTCCCGCACCTTGCGATAGGTCTGTTTTCCCGTCACCGGCGCAGGCAGCACCACGGCGGTGATCAATTCGCCCGGCTCTAGAACGGTCTCTTGATCAGGCCGCTCTCCGGGCAGCAGGTAAAGCTCATCAAGCGTCAGCCGGCGCGTGCCGCCGCCTTCTTTCAGCGTCTCCACCTCGGCCCCGAGCGCCCGCATGGCCACGGCCATGTCGCTGGGATGGGTGGCGATGCAATGCTCCGAGGTGCCCAAGACGGCGAGGATGCGGTTAAACCCCTCCTTCGCCGAACAGCCCGTGCCCGGCTCGCGTTTGTTGCAGGGCATGGCGCGGTCGTAGAAATACAGGCAGCGCGTGCGTTGCAGCAAATTGCCGCCAGTCGTCGCCTTGTTGCGCAACTGCCCGCTGGCCCCGGCCAGCAACGCGCGGCTTAGCACCGGCCAACCCTTGCGCAGGCGGGCGTCATTGGCCAGATCGCTGTTGGTCACTAAGGCCCCGATGCGCAGCCCGCCATCTTCGGTCTCTTCGATCTCGCCAAGGTCGAGCCGGTTGATGTCGATCAGCGCCTCGGGGGTCATGACCTCCAGCTTCATCAGATCGAGAAGGTTGGTGCCCCCGGCGATGAAGGTGCCACCGCTGGCTGCTTGCCGCGCGGCGGCTTCGGTATTTTCGGCGCGGGTATAGTCGAATGGTCTCATGCGTTTTCTCCCGCCGCTTTTCGGATCGCCTCGACGATGTTGGGATAGGCCGAACACCGGCAGAGGTTGCCGCTCATCCGTTCCGAGATCTCTTCCGTCGTCAGCGCAGGCTTGCCGCTCAGGTCATCGGTCACATGGCTAGGCCAGCCCTCTGCGATCTCTTCCAGCATCGCGGTGGCCGAGCAGATTTGCCCTGGCGTGCAATAGCCGCATTGGAACCCGTCTTCGCTGACAAAGGCTTCTTGCAGCGGGCTGAGGTTCCCGGGCGCTCCGATGCCTTCGATGGTGGTCACCTCATCGCCGTCATGCATACAGGCCAATGTCAGGCAGGCGTTGATCCGGCGGCCATTCACCATGACCGTGCAAGCGCCGCATTGCCCGTGATCGCAGCCCTTCTTGCTGCCGGTCAGTCCAAGATGGTGGCGCAGCGCATCCAGCAGCGTCGTGCGGGGATCGAGATCCAGCCGCTGCTTCGTGCCATTGATGGTCAGATTCGTTTCCACGGCAATTTCCTTTGGCTAAATGGGGGCGGAGGAGCGGCCCCCTCCGGCTATCGGCTGCTTCGGGACGTAGGGCGGCGTGGATGAGCGGCAAGCGGGTGTGGCTGGTGGGGTTCGGGCAGTGCAATTCTATAACATAATCATGATTACGAGGCTTGTGGCTGCGCAGCGGCGCGTCCAACCATCCTCCCTCTGGCCGCTTGGCGCAAAGCCGATTAGAAGCGAGGTCGAAACCGGGGGAGCGAACCGTTGCAAAAGATCACATTGCCCGAAAGACCCGATTGGCGCGCCCATGCGCAAGAGGCCGGCTTTACCTTTGCCGATATGCATGGCGAACCCTATTGGGACGAAACCTCGGGCTATGCATTCACCCTCACCCAGATCGAGAATGACATCGAAGACCCTTCGACCGAGCTTCACGCCATGTGCCGCGAGGCCGTGGCCAAGATCATCGCCAGCGAAGAGTTGATGTCCCGGCTCGCCATTCCAGAGGCCCACCGTGACCTCGTGGCCGACAGCTGGCGCCGGGGCGATCCTGAGATCTATGGCCGTTTCGATCTGGCCTATGACGGCACAAACCCGGCCAAACTGTTGGAATATAACGCAGATACACCGACCTCGCTTTACGAAAGCGCGGCCTTCCAGTGGCAGTGGCTTGAGGACCAGTTGAAAGCAGGCGTGTTGCTCGAGGGCACGGATCAGTTCAACGGCATTCATGAGGCGCTGGTCGCCCGTTTTAGCGATGTCTTCGAGCAGGACAGCGATCTGCATTTCACCGCCGTGGCCGACAACCCCGAAGACTACGGCACCGTCGAAGCCATGGGCTGGGCCGCACGCGAGGCTGGGCTGGGCGCGCATTTCTGCGATCTCGACAAGATCGGGCTGAGCGACGATGGCCACTTCCTTGATGATCAAGACCGCCGCATTGCCGTTCTGTTCAAACTCTACCCTTGGGAAGACATGCTGCGCGACGACTACGCCGCCCATATCCAAGGCTCGGGCTGTCTGTTTCTGGAGCCTGCGTGGAAAGCGCTTTTGTCCAACAAGGGCCTTCTGCCCGTGCTATGGCAGATGTTCGAAGGCCACCCCAATCTGCTGCCCGCGTTTTTCGAGGCCGATGTGGCCGATGCGCTCGCCGGACGCGGCCCCGCCGCCCCCGCCTGCGCCGACGCCTTTGACCGTGCCGCGGCGGAACTGGCCGAGGCGCATGTGCGCAAGCCGATCCTTTCGCGCGAGGGGGCGTCGGTCACGATCCACCAATCTGGCAAGGTGATCGAACAGTCGCAAAACGCCGACTACGCCGAACATCCGCGCATCGTGCAGGCCTATGCCCCGCTGCCCACCTTCGACGGCTTCCGCCCGGTGATCGGCTCGTGGATCGTGGGCGAGACCTGCGCGGGCATCGGCATCCGCGAAGACCGATCGCGCATCACGCAGGATTTGTCACGCTTCAAACCGCACTACATTCTGGCATAGCCCACCGCTCCGCCGCCCCTTGGCAGAAAGACGACCATCATGACCAAACGCTCGAAACGGGTTTCCATCGCCATCGTCGGCGCCGCCGCCTTCACCCTTGCCGGCTGTGAGGAGGAAAAGGTCGACGCCGCCGCCTTCCCCGACCTGCAAAGCTGTCTTGCCGACGCCGCGCGCGGCGGGATGTACAGCGAGCAGGAATGCGAAACCGCCTTTGACGCGGCGCAAACCCTTCATGTGGAATCCGCCCCGCGCTACGATAGCCTTGAGGTCTGCGAAGAGCAGCATGGCGAAGGCGCCTGCGGCTCGGAAGAGGCAGCGACCCAAGGCGGATCGGGCGGCATCTTCATGCCCCTGCTAGCGGGCTATCTGATCGGCAATATGATGAGCAACCGCGCCGGCATGGCGGTGGCGCAGCCGCTTTACAAAACCTCCGATGGGCGCTTTACCAATGCCGCGCGCTCCAGCACCTATTCGACAAATCGCGGCGCGGCCAAGCTCAGCACCTCGCAATTTACCCGCCCCAGCACCACCATCGGCAAAACCCCGATGACCCGTGCCACCGCGGCATCGCGCGGCGGCTTTGGCCGGGCTGGCGGATCGCGCGGCTTTGGTGGCTGATCGGCGCTGACGCCTTACTTGCGGCGCAGCACCGCCGCGGCAAGGATCACGATCGCCAGCGACAGCATCGCCACCGCCCAGAATGGATCGTTGCCATGGGGATGCACATGCGCGCCCTCATGCGCCGCCAGCGGTGCGGCAAAGGTGGCGAGGGCGAATGTCAGTTTCTTCATCTCAATCTCCTTGATCTATCACGGTGGACCGGGCGGCCTCAGGCCAGCCCCAGAATCTCACGCGCCTGCTGCGCGGTGGCGACAGGGCGACAGGCCTCTGCGCAGATCTCGGCCGCGCGGGTCACGAGGGCGGCATTGGAGGGGGCGAGGGTCTGTTTGTCCAGCCGGATGTTGTCCTCCAGCCCCGTCCGCAGATGGCCCCCCGCGGCGGCGCACCATGCGTTCAACTCGGCCTGATGCCGCCCGATCCCGGCGGCGCACCACGGGATATCGCCGAAGAGCCGTTTGACGGTTTTGATATAGAAATCAAAAACCTCCCGATCCGCTGGCATGGCGTTTTTCACGCCCATGACGAATTGGATATAGGGCCGGGCGGGGATCTTGCCCGCCTCCGCCATCGCCTTGGCCTGTAGGATGTGGCTGAGGTCAAAGACTTCGATCTCGGGCAGCACGCTATAGGTCCTCATCTCTTCCGCCAGCCAATCGACAAGCTCGGGCGGGTTCTCATAGACGCGGTTGGGAAAGTTGTTCGACCCCACCGAAAGCGAGGCCATATCGGGCCGCAGCGGCAGCATCCCGCCCCGGTTCTTGCCCGCGCCCGAACGCCCACCGGTTGAGAATTGCACGATCATGCCGGGGCAATGTTCCCGCAGCCCTTCTTGCAGCCGCGCAAAACGGTCGGGGTCCGCCGTGGGGGTGCCATCGGCGGTGCGCACATGGGCATGGCAGATCGTCGCCCCGGCCTCGAACGCGGCATGGGTGCTTTCGATCTGTTCGCTAATGTCGATCGGCACCGCCGGGTTGTCGGCCTTGGTCGGCAGCGATCCGGTGATGGCCACGCAGATGATGGCAGGAGTATCGGTCATGGGTGTCCTCGGCTTTCTGGAAAATCAATCGGCGCTGTCGCGGGCAAGGGCGATGACACGGCGGAGGGCTCCCTCCGTCGGGCCTGAGCTCTCCCCCTCGGGCCAGTCGTAGAACCCCTTACCGCTGCGCTTGCCAAGATGCCCCCGCTCGACCAATGCGGTGAGACTGGACGAAGGGTCGTGCCGGTCGCAAAGGTCTGGGTAGAGGTATTCGGCGATGCTCAGATGGGTGCCCAGCCCGTTCAGATCGCGCTGGCGGAACGGGCCGGAAAGCGCCATGCGCACGCCGACGGACCATTGCACGATCTCGTCGATCTCCGCCGGGCTGGCGACCCCTTGGTCCACCAAATGCAGGCATTCGCGCATGATGGCATGCTGAATGCGATTGGCCACGAAACCGGGCGGCGCGTGATCGAGCCGCACGGGCCGCCGGTCCAACCCGCGCAGCAGGGTCATGACCTCGGCGCAAAGCCCTTCGGGCGCGTCTTGTGCTGCGACGACTTCGACGGCGGGGATCACATCGCCGGGGTTGAAGAAATGCGTGATCAAGGCGCGTTCCGGTCGGGCCATTTCCCCCGTCATCGCTTCCAACCTCAGGCCTGAGGTGTTGGACAAGATCGGCGCACCCTCCGGCACGGCCCCTTCCAAAGCGGCGAGCACGCGGCGTTTCAGCGCGAGGTCTTCCGGTACGCATTCCAGCGCGAGATCGGCCTGCCCTGCCTTCTCCAACGCGGCGCAAGCGGTCGACCCCGGCACCGTGGCCAAAAATGCCTCACGGGCGGCCTCGGTCGGGTCGACCGCTTGGACCGTCCAGCCGTGCTGGCCAAAGAGCCTGCCGATGGATTGGCCCATCGTGCCCGCCCCCACGATGATGATGCCTTTGGCCATGTAATCCCCCTCCCGGATATCAGTTGTTTACTTATCACCAGAGCGTAGTGATAAGTAAACAGCAAATAGGAAAAAGGATGCCGCCCCGTGACCCAAGACCCCTCTCCGCGCCATGCGCTCGTCACCGGCGGGGCGCGCAACATCGGCCTCGGCATCGCGCGCAGGCTGCGTGAGGACGGCTGGCGTGTCTTCGTGCTGGATATCGAAGCCCCCGAAGACCCCGCGCTTCGGGCGGATGCGCAGCGGGTGGATCTGACGGACATCGCGGCGACCACGGCTGCCCTCCGACACATCCTCGCGCAGGGGCCGGTGACCTGTCTGGTCAATAACGTCGGTATCGTGAAGCCCGCATCCTTCGACACCGTCGACCTCGACGATTTCGACCCCATCATGCATCTGAACCTGCGCCCCAGCATTCTGGCGGCGAAACTGGTCGTGCCGGGAATGCGCGCGGCGGGGGCTGGGCGGATCGTGATGAACACCAGCCGCGTGACCAAGGGCAAGATCGACCGCACGCTCTATTCCGCAAGCAAGGGCGCGATCCAGTCGATGGCGCGGACTTGGGCGCTGGAACTGGCGCGCGACGGGATCACCGTGAACTGCGTCGCCCCCGGCCCCATCGCCACCACCGCCTTTTGGGAGAACAACCCGGAAGACGCGCCGGAAACCCGCGCCATCGTCGACGCGGTGCCGATGGGCCGAATGGGAACACCTGAAGATGTGGCGCAGGCGGTGTCCTTCTTTGCCGATCCGCGCAGTGGCTTTATCACCGGGCAGACGGTCTTTGTCTGTGGCGGCACGGCGGTCGGGTAATCAGCCCTCGGGCTCTAGGGCCGCAAGCAACCTGCGCAGGACCGGATTGCGCGCATCGCGCAGATAGGCCAGCCCGATCCGGCTTTGCACTTTGGCGTCGCGGATCGGCAGGAAGGACACGCCCGCATCCTTCATCCGCGCGGCGGAGGCGGGGACGAAAGCCACCCCCAGACCCGCCGAGACGAAGTTTACGATGGCGGTGAACTGCGGCGCGCGATGGGTCACGCGGGGGGCGAAACCGGCATCGGCGCAGAGTTGATAGGCGCAGGCGGCAAAGCCCATGTCGGGGCCAAGGTGGCTGAAGATGAAACTCTCCTCGCGCAGCGCCGCCATGGCAACGGAAGGCACCTCGGCAAGGCGGTGATCGGGCGGCACGGCCAGCAGGATATCCTCGGTATGAACCGCGCGGGTGGCCAAATCCTCTGGCACGCCGGAAAGCGGCAGGCGCACAAAACCCGCGTCGAGCCTGCCCGCCACGATCTCGGCGATTTGCAGGTCCATGTCCAACTCGCGCAGGATCAGGTCCACATCCGCAGCGCCCGCGCGCAACTCGCGCAAAAGCCGCCCCAGAATGCCCGCGTAAGAGGCCGAGCCGACATAGGCCAGTTCAATCCGCCCGCGCTGGCCGATCCGAGCGGCCTCGGCCACCGCCTCGACCCGCTGCGCTTGTTGCAACAGCGCGCGGGCTTCGGGCAACAGCGCCTTGCCGAAGTCGGTCAGCATCACCCGGCGGCGATTGCGGTCAAACAGCAGCGCGCCGCCAAAAACGGTCTCAAGGTGTTTTAACTGTTGCGTCAGTGCGGGCTGCGCCACGCCAAGATTGGCCGCCGCTTGGCCAAAATGCAGCGTTTCGGCGATGGCGACAAAGACCTCATATTGGCGCAGCGTTGCGCTGAGTTGCTTTTCCATGCGGTCCTCTGAACTGGTATCAGAGGATTTTCACACGCGGCCCGGTGATAAGCAAGTTAGATCACCGGGCGGCGGCACCTAGACTTCGGCGGCGCGGGCACGTTTGCGGCGGTCGTGCAGGGTCTCGGCATCGGCCAAATCATCGCTTTCGACCTTGGTGGTTTCCTGCCCACTTGGCCGCTGCGCACGCTTGCGGCGGAGCGGCCCGCTGTCATCACTCTCCCGCGGGAGGATCAAACGCTCCACCCGTGTCCGGCGCAGGCCGAGCGTCGAGGTCAGATCAAAGACCCGCGCCGCGATCCGGTCGGCAGCCTGCGGCTGCACCAACACCTCAAGGCGCGTCACCGGGCGGGATTTCTTGCCCTGCCCGTTCAGCATCAGCAGATCGACCGCGCCGTCCATCGCCCGTAGACGGTCCACCGCCGCGCCGAGTTCTTCGCCCGTCATGTCGTCGATATCACAGGCGAATTGCACCAGACTGTCTTGGGCGATACCGCCCGAGGCGGTGTCAAAAACGCTGACCCGCAGGATATTCGGCAGGCCCTTCATCACCCGCATACCCGCGCCCGACCCGGTACAGCGCAGCCGCCCCGGTGGGCGGCTGGCGGTGGGGCTGCCGCCAGTGACATGCGCAAGGATCGCAGCACCCGTGGGGGTGACCCTTTCACCCGCAACGCCATCGTCATGCCAGTCGTAGCCCTGCAAAATCAGCGCGGTCGCCGGTGCGGGAACGGGCAGTTTGCCATGCGCCGTTTCCACCAGCCCGCCGCCCAGAGGCAGTGGGGCGAGCGAGACGGTCGCCCCCGACAGCGCGGCGCAGATGCTGCCCGCGGCGGTCACGTCCATCAGCGCGTCCCAATCCGCGATCTCGTGAAAGTGCACCCGGTCGATGGGGATGTCGTGCACCTGCGCTTCGGCCTCGGCAATCCGGCGGAGGATCGCGCAGGCGGCCTGAGCCGTGCCCTCGGACAGCGGCGCGTTTTCCAAAAGTTCGCGCATCGCGCGGTAGGTCGTCTCGGCCCCGTGGCGTCTGGCTGCATCGGGTGCGGCCAGCACCAATTCGAACCGCCGCGCGGTGATGCCCGAAGCCACATGTTCGCTCAGTTCCGCATGGCCCACCTCGGCCGGAAGCACGGCGGCGACATCGGCCAAGGCGCGTTCGGCCAGATCGGGGAAGGCATGCAACATCGCCGCGATGAACATATCCCCCGCCGCCCCGCCAACGGGGTCGAGGTGTAGGTGAAGCCCCTGCCCCCGCATCAATGCCCCTCCGGCCAAGGGTTGCGCAGCAGGCCGCCGTCGAACTGCATCTCTTGCAGATCGCCAATCACCTCAAGCCCCGGACGGTCGCGCAGTTCCGGCAGCATCGCCTCAGAGGCATAGAGATACTCAAGCTTCAGCGTGTTGGGAATGCGGAGAAGCCGGACCTTGGTGATATCCTCGGCCCCGCAGGTCTTGACCGCTGTCTGGATCGCGGTGCGGTCGCAGGGCATGACCATCGGGATTTTCGACTGTTTCAACACCTGCGAGGTGATGGCATTGGCATAGACCGCCTCGCGGTCGAAGTCCTGTTCCAACCGCTGCGTGATCACATCCGCCCGCGCCGCGCCATTGCCGTTGCCATTGCTGCGCGGCGACAGGCCAAGCGCCACCAGCCGCGAGATATGCAGATGGACCTGCATCTTCTCGCTCGAAAACCGATGGGTGATATTGGGGTCCATCCCGGTGCCAGAGAACTCCTTGCCGATCTCATCCACCACCAGCACATCCAGATCGCCCGAGGCCGAAGGCGCGTCCAGCGGCCCCAGCGGCAGGCGGGGCATGTTGCGCATAGCCTCTTGCAGATAGGGCGCTTCGGCCTCCAGCATCCCGTCGCTGTCAAGCGCCACGACCTGCGCCAGCCCGTCATAGGCATTCTCAATCGTGCCGATGCCAAACAGCACCTTGCAGCGCGCCAGCTTCATCCGCGCCATTTTGGCCACGAAGATGCCGACGTTATCGATGCCACGGGAATGGCAGGTTTCGGCCCCCGATTGCTTGCCCAACCCGATCGAGAGCATTTTGGCCAGCCCGCTTTCGTTTGGCGCGCGGAAAGAGGTATGCGGCTTGATCCGGTTGAACAGGATGATCCCATCGGCGGCATTGGCGTGGCGGTCCATCCGCACCGACATGCCGTTGTCGAGCACGCCGATCTCATCGGTTTCCATCGAAGAGCGGATTTCGCAACCGAGGCTCTCTTCGGTCACGCCCAGTTTCGCCAGCAGCGCGGTCTGCCCCTCTGCGGTGGCGCCGCCGTGGCTGCCCATGGCGGGCACGACGAAGGGATGCGCCCCGCGCGCGCGGACCTCGGCCACGATGGCGGCCAGCAGTTCCGGCAGGTTCGCCAGCCCGCGGCTGCCTGCGGTGATGGCGATGGACATGCCCGGCTTGATCTTGCCCGCGCAATCGGCCTGCATCGCCTCTGCCACGGCGGCGCGCGGGTCGTCGATCTGGGTCGCGGCAAAAGTCTGACGGCAAAGCGCCATGCGCGGCAGCGGCGTATCCTCGACCAGTTTCACATAGTTCGGTTTCATCTGCGCTGTCCCCTTCGACATCTGTTACCCCGTGACCCCAATCGGCCAAGGCGCGAATTCCTCTTCGCCCACGCCGAGCGCTTCGGATTTGCTTTGCTCGCCCGAGGCGATGGCAAGGATGCGCTCGAAGATCGTTTGGCCCAGCTCCTCTAGGCTCTGCTCCCCGTCGATCACGGTGCCACAGTTGATGTCCATATCGTCCTGCATCTTGGTGAACATCGGCGTGTTGGAGGCGAGTTTGATCGTCGGTGAGGGGTAAGAGCCAAAGCAAGACCCGCGCCCGGTGGTAAAGCAGATCAGGTTCGCACCCCCCGCGATCTGCCCGGTGGCCGAGACGGGATCGAAGCCGGGCGTATCCATGAAGACCAGCCCCTTTTGCGTCACGGGTTCGGCATAGCGGTAGACCTCCATCAGCCCCGTGCTGCCGCTTTTCTTGGCCCCGCCGAGCGATTTTTCTAGCACATTTGCCAGCCCGCCTGCCTGATTGCCGGGGCTGACCACGCCGTTGATCTGCGTGTCGCGGCCCTTGGTATAGTCCAGCCACCAATCCATGCGTTCGACCAGCTTGCGCCCCACCGCTTCACTGCAGGCGCGCCGGGTCAGCAGGTGTTCGACGCCAAAAATCTCGGGCGTTTCCGAAAGGATCGCCGTGCCGCCGTTGCGCACGAGGATATCCGCCGCCGCCCCCAGACCGGGGTTGGCCGAGAGCCCCGAAAGCCCGTCCGACCCGCCGCATTGCATCCCGATGGTGATATGTTTCGCCGAACAGGGCGCACGCCGGACGGCGTTGGCCTGATCCAGCATTTCGCGCACCGCTTCTTTGCCTTCGGCAATCGCGCGGGCCGTGCCGCCGACATGTTGCATGGTGACGCAGCGCAGCATCTTGCCTTCGGCCAACCCCTCCTCTTCAAAGAATTGGGCGAGGTTGTTGCGCTCACAACCCAGCGACAGCACCACGGCCCCGGCCAGATTGGGGTGGCGGATATAGCCCGAGAGTGTGCGGCGCAGCAGGTCCATCGGCTCGCCCGTGAGCTCCATTCCGCAGCCGGATTCGTGGATGAAGGGGATCACCCCGTCGACGTTCTCCCATGTCTCCATCCGCTCTTCGTCGAAGTAATTGGCGATCTTGCGCGCCACGGTGGCTGAGCAGTTCACCGTGACGAAAAGCCCGATGTAGTTGCGCGTGCCCACCCGGCCATTCGCGCGGCGGATGCCCATGAACTGCGCGCGATCTTGCGGTGGCAGCAGCTTGGTCGGGGTATAATCGCGGGCAAAGGCATAGTCTTTGTCGACCGCGTCGAACTTGATGTTATGGCTGTGCAACCAATCGCCTGCGGCGATCTCTTCTGCCGCATAGCCGATCACCGTGTCGAATTTTAGGATCGGCGCGCCGCGTTGGATTGGGCGGATCGCGATCTTGTGACCTTGGGGCGTATCATGGTTGGCACGCAGCCCGTCTTGCGGCAATACCGCGCCACGGGGAACCGCCGCGGTTGCCACGACCACGTTATCCGTCGGTGACAGCAGCATCACCTTTGCGCGTCTGTCCTCTTGCATGGTCTGGCTGTCCATTGGAAGCTCCCCTCCCTCGGGTGTCGAAAAAACCGCTTCGGTAAGATGTCATTAACTGATATATTAGATTTAAAAGCTATGGAAGAGCCCGCATGACCGCATCGAAGAAACCCGCCGCGCAGAGCGCACAGACCCTTGCCAAAAGCATCCTTGGCGGTGGGGCCGACTTGGGTCTGTTTGAGGGCGGGCCCACGGGGCGCGGGGTTTACGCCACGCTGCGCGATCAGATCGTAAGGCTCGACCTGCCGCCCGGTACGCCGCTGCTGCGCGCCGAACTGGCCGAGACCCATGGCGTCAGCCTGACGCCGCTGCGCGATGCGCTGCAACAGTTGGCCAAAGAAGGGCTGGTCAAGATCTACCCGCAATCGCGCACGCTGGTCACGCCGATCGACATGTCGGCAATCCGCGAGGCGCAATTCATGCGCATCGCGCTTGAGACCGAAGTCGTGCGCCGTTTGGCCGCCGAGATCGCGCCCGAAGCCCTCACCCGTCTGCGCAGCATCGTCGCTTTGCAAAGCAGCATCTCGGACCAACCCGGCGATGTGCCGACCTTTCAGGAGTTGGACGAGGTGTTTCACCAGACCCTCTTCGTGGCGGCGGGCCATGTGCAAAGCCAGCGCATCATGCGCAGCCATGCGGGCCATTTGGAACGCCTGCGCCGCCTGCATCTGGACGACATCGATGAGGCGGGCCGCATTCTGAACAACAAGGACGTGATCGGCGGCCACAGCCGGATCCTCGACGGGATCGAAGCGGGCGATGCCCCTGCCGCGATGGAGGCGCTGCGCCAGCACCTACAACGCACCGTTGACCGCATGACCGAGAAGCGGGCGGCTTTCCCGGAGTATTTCACCCCGGAAAAGCCTTGATTCAGCGGTTGTTGGCCTTGCGCCATTCCGCGAATTTATCGAGGTTTTCTTGCTTGGTGCCCGGATAAAGCCCGATGATCCCCGCGCCGCCTTTAACTTGTTCCACGACGAAATCTTCATAGGCGGTCATCTCGACAGCCTCTTCGGCCACCTCTTCGGCGATATCCGCGGGGATGATGATCACGCAGTCGTCGTCGCCCACCACGATATCACCGGGAAAGACCGGGGCATCGCCGCAGCCCACGGGGCAGTTGATCTCAATCGCCTCATGCAGCGTCAGGTTCGTGGGGCTGGAGGGCCGCGCGTGATAGGCGGGGATCTCAAGCGCGCCGATGGTCGCCGCATCGCGCAGGCCCCCGTCGGTCACCACACCCGCCGCGCCGCGCATCATCAGCCGGGTGATCAGGATGTCACCGGCGCTGGCGGCGCGGGCATCCTTGCGGCTGTCCATCACCAACACATGGCCCTCCGGGCAGGTCTCGATCGCGACGCGCTGCGGATGTTCGGGATTGCGGAATTCGACCAGTTGGTTGCGGTCTTCGCGGGCGGGCATATAGCGCAGGGTGAAGGCCGGTCCGACCATGTTGCGCCCCTTGGCGGCAACCGGACCGACCCCCTGCACCACCTGATTGCGCAGCCCGCGCTTATACAGCGCCGTCGCCAATGTCGCGACCGAGACCGCTTGGAGTTTCTCGCTTAGTTCGGGGCTCATGCCGCCTCTCCCTTCAGTTGATTGTCTTTCACGAATTGATCCAACACCGCCTGCTGCTGTTCCGTCAGCGGCCATGCGGAAGGCGGGCGCGTGGGGCCGCAATCCTGTCCGATGGCCATAAGGGCGGCTTTGACGCCGGTGACATTGGTGCCGTTATGCTCTTCCGCGCGGATGTCCTCAAAGGCGCGCATCCCGGCGATGAGGCGGTTCGCTTCGCCGTAGTCGCCTGCGTCGAGTGCCGCGTGGATGGCGACCGAGCGCTCGGGCCAGACGTTGATCAGGCCCGAGGTGAAGCCCCGCGCCCCCACGGCATAGAGCGGCGGCGCCCAGACCTCGGCCAGACCGCCGACCCAGACGATGTCTTTCGGCGCCGCTTCGATCGCGCGGGCAAGGTTCAAGGGGTTCGGCGTGGCCCATTTGACGCCCTTCACCCCGTCGACCTCGCACAGCCGCGCGATGCCCTCGGGCCCCATCGCGTCATTGCGCAGGTACAGCATTACCGGCAGCCCGCCCGAGGCATCCCGCACTGCGCGCACATAATCGACCGTACCACGGGGGGAGACGAAGGGATCGGGCGGCTGATGGATCATCAGCGCATCCGCCCCCGCCTCAGCGCTTGCCTTGGCCAGTGCACAGGCATCGCGAATGCCGCGCCCGACCCCCGCAAGCAGCGGCGCGCGCCCATCGACCATCTGCGCCACCTCGCGCACCATGGTGCAGGCCTCATCATTGGTCAGCGCGTAATATTCGCCGGTATTGCCGTTCACCACCGGGATATGCACCCCGGCGGCAAGTGCGCGGTCGATGATCGGTGCCAGCTTGCGCGGCGCGATCTCTCCGCCTGCGTCATAGGGCGTCACAAGGATGCCCGAGATGCCGGTAAGCGCTTTCGATAGATCATGTGTCATTGCCAGCCCCTCTCAGAAGATATCCGGCTCGCCCGCCGCTTGGCCGAAGGCCGCGGTAAGGTAGTCGAAGTCGCAGCCCTGATCGGCCTGCCCCACATGGCGCTGGAACATATAGCCCCACCCCCGCTCGAACCGCGGCTCGGGCGCTTTCCACGCGGCGCGGCGGGCGGCGAGTTCGTCCTCATCCACCAGCATGTCGAGGGTGCGCGCCTCAAGATCCATGCGCACGATGTCGCCCGTTTTCAGCAGCGCCAACGGCCCGCCCACGAAAGACTCCGGCGCGACATGCAGGATGCAAGCGCCGTAAGAGGTGCCCGACATCCGCGCATCCGAGATCCGCAGCATGTCGCGGTGCCCCTGTTTCAGCAGCGCCTTGGGCATCGGCAGCATCCCCCATTCAGGCATCCCCGGCCCGCCCTGCGGCCCTGCGTTGCGCAGCACCAGCACATGGTCGGGCGTCACATCGAGATTCTCGTCGTCGATGGCGGCTTTCATCTCGGGGTAGCTGTCAAAGACCAGCGCCGGGCCTTCGTGATGGTGGAACTTCGGATCGCAGGCCGCCGGTTTGATCACCGCGCCATTGGGGCAAAGGTTGCCTTTGAGCACGGCAAGCGAGCCTTCTTTATAGACTGGGTTCGACAGGGGCCGGATCACGTCGTCATTATAGACAGGCGCATTCGCAATCCCCTCCTCCAGCGGTTTGCCGGTGCAGGTGATGGCCGACCGGTCGAGCTTGTCGCCCAACTGGTCCATCAGCGCCCGCAGCCCGCCCGCGAAATAGAAATCCTCCATCAGATATTCGCTGCTGCCCAAGGGGCGGATATTGGCGATCAGCGGCGTGATGCGGCCCAGAGCGTCGAGACCGCTCAACTCCAGCGCCACCCCGGCGCGGCGCGCCATGGCCAAGAGATGCACCACCGCATTGGTCGAACAGCCCGTCGCCATGGCCACCGTCGCCGCGTTTTGCACGGCGGCAGGCGTGATGATCTTGTCGGGCGTCAGGTCTTCCCAAACCATATCGACAATGCGCCGCCCGCAAGAGGCGCTCATCCGTTTGTGCCCCGCATCCGCAGCGGGGATCGAGGTCGCCCCCGGCAGGGTCAGCCCCATCGCCTCGGCAATCGCGGTCATGGTGGAGGCGGTGCCCATCGTCATGCAATGCCCGTAGGACCGCGCAATGCCGCCTTCGACGCCGACCCATTCCTCGGCCGAGATCGTGCCCGCGCGACGCTCATCCCAGAACTTCCACGCGTCCGAGCCAGAGCCAAGCGCCCGGCCCGCGTAATTGCCCCGCAGCATCGGCCCCGCGGGCAAGAAGATGAACGGCACGCCTGCGCTGATCGCCCCCATGGTCAGACCGGGCGTGGATTTGTCACAGCCGCCCATAAGCACCACACCATCGAGCGGGTGCGAGCGGATCGTCTCCTCGGTCTCCATCGCGATCATGTTGCGGTAGAGCATCGAAGTCGGCTTGGTGAAACTCTCGTCGATCGAGATCGTCGGGATCTCAAGCCCCAGCCCCCCGGCCTGCGCGATTCCCTTCTTCACGTCCTCCGCACGGTCACGAAAATGAAGGTGGCAGGGGTTCATCTCGGACCAAGTGTTCAGGATGCCGATCACCGGACGGCCCTCCCAATCTTCGGGGCCCAGACCCATTTGCATCATACGCGACCGATGCCCAAAGCTGCGCAGATCGTCGGGGGCGAACCAGCGCGCGCTGCGCAGCTGATCGGCGGTTTTCTTGGTCTCGGTCATGGTTTCCTCGCCAGCTAAAACATCATCACAAAAAGGTTGGAAAACACATCTTGCTCGAACTGATATATTACCGTATCACCCCAATTGTCGATACCATTTGAGGGAGGAGCCGCGAAAATGTCGGCAAAACCACTGAAACAAACGCTCCGCCCCGGCAGCCGCCTGTCGGGCTTTTGGCTCTCGCTTTGCTCTCCTACGGTGACCGAGATTGCGGCGGGCAGCGGGATCGACTGGTTGTTGTTGGATATGGAGCATGCGCCCAACGACCTGAGCCAAATTACCGACCATCTGCGCGCGGCAGGCAGTGCCAATCCCGATGCGCAGATGATTGTGCGCATGCCATCCTCGGACCAAACGATGACCAAGCGGCTGCTGGATATCGGCGTGCGCAATCTGATGTTCCCGATGATCCAGACCGCCGAGGCCGCCCGCCAAGCCGTATCATGGACCCGCTACCCGCCCGAAGGGCTGCGCGGCATCTCGGCCACGATCCGCGCCAATGATTACGCGCGGCAAACCGATTACCTCAGCACCTATGCAGAGGCGCAATGCGTGATCGTGCAGGTCGAAACCCCCGAAGCGGTGGCCGAAATCCCCGCAATCGCCGCCGTGCCGGGGGTCGATGCGATCTTTATCGGGCCGGGAGATCTCTCCTCCGCGATGGGCCATACCGGCAACCCGATGCACCCCGATGTCCAAGAGAAGATCCGCGAGGCGGTAGCGGCCATCCATGCCGCCGGGCTGCCTGCGGGCATCCTCGGCTATGGTGCTGACCTTGCACAACAGTATTTCGATGAGGGTATCGAGTTCGTCGCCATTGCTGGCGACGCTTGGCTGCTCACCCGGCAGATGGATGCGCTGGTGCAGACCATGGCGCAGCCCTCCCCCACTTTGACACAGCAAACCCATAAGGATTGATCATGACCGCGGACAGCACGAAATTTCACCCCCACGGCAAGCATCTGATCGCCGGCGAATGGGTCGGCGGCGGAGAGACCTTCGCCAATTCCCCCGCCACCGGCGAAAGCGACGAATTCCAAAGCGGCACCCCGGCGCATGTGGACCGTGCCTGCCAAGCGGCGGAGGAGGCCTTTTGGTCCTACGCCTATGCCAGCCGCGAGACCCGCGCCGCCTTCCTCGACACCATCGCGGATGAGATGGAGGCCCGTGCCGAGACCATTACCGAGATCGGCACCCGCGAATCCGGTCTGCCCGAAGCCCGTCTTCAGGGAGAGCGGGGGCGGACAACCGGGCAGCTTCGCCTCTTTGCAGATCACATCCGCAAAGGCGCGCATCTGGACCGGCGCGTTGACGGCGCCCTGCCCGAACGCCAGCCGATGCCGCGCCCGGATATCCGCATGATCCAGCGCCCCATCGGGCCGGTCGCGGTCTTCGGCGCGTCGAACTTCCCGCTGGCCTTCTCCACCGCGGGCGGCGACACCGCCGCGGCGCTGGCGGCGGGCTGTCCGGTCGTGGTCAAGGGCCACTCCGCCCACCCCGGCACGGGGGAGATTGTGGCCGAAGCGATCCACGCGGCGATCCAGAAATGCGACATCCACCCCGGCGTCTTCTCCCTGATCCACGCCAACAGCCGCGAGGTGGGGCAGACGCTGGTGCAGCATCCGTTGATCAAGGCCGTGGGCTTTACCGGATCGCTCGGCGGGGGGCGCGCGCTCTTTGATCTCTGCGCCCAACGCCCCGAGCCGATCCCCTTCTTTGGCGAGTTGGGATCGGTGAACCCGATGTTCGTTTTGGCCGATGCCGCCCGCAATCGGGGCGCTGAGATCGGCGCGGGCTGGGCCGGGTCGCTGACCATGGGCGCGGGGCAGTTCTGCACCAACCCCGGCATCGCGGTCGTGGCCAAAGGGGCCGAAGGCGACGCATTCGTCGCCGCCGCGAAAGAGGCGCTTGAGCGGGTCGGCCCGCAGGTCATGCTGACCGACGGCATTGCCAAAGCCTACCGCGATGGCAAGGAACGTTTCACCGGGCGCAACGCCGTCCGCGCGCTGGTCAGCAACGACAGCGAAGGCCGCGCCGCCCAGCCGAACCTGTTTGAAACCGACGCCGATACCTACCTGCAAGACCACGCGCTTGGGGAGGAGGTCTTTGGCCCCTTGGGTCTGGTGCTGCGGGTGTCCTCGGGCGATGAGATGCAAGAGCTCGCCAAAGGGTTCGAGGGGCAATTGACCGCGACGCTTCAGATGGACGACGGCGACACCGATGCCGCCAAAGCGCTGATGCCCATCCTTGAACGGAAAGCGGGCCGGGTGCTGGTGAACGGTTTCCCCACCGGGGTCGAGGTTTGTGACGCCATGGTGCATGGCGGCCCCTATCCGGCCTCCACAAACTTTGGCGCGACGTCAGTGGGCACAATGGCGATCCGCCGCTTCCTGCGGCCCGTGTCCTACCAAAACCTGCCTGAGGCGCTATTGCCCGAAGACCTGCGCGGGGCTTCGGCATGAGCGGCGGGTTGATCGGCCCCGTCGCCGTGCTCGACGCGATGCCGCAGGACATGCAAGACAAGGTGCGCGGCTATGCCGAAGGGCTCGACCTGCGCTTTGCGGCGTCCTATTCCGAAGAGGATTTCGCCAAGACGGTGAAAGGTGCCGCCTATATCGTTCCGCGCGGGCGGGGGCTTCCGGCCTCGGTTCTGCGCGGGGCCGATAGCGTGCGCCTCGTGCATCAATGGGGCACCGGGTATGACAAAATCCCCTTGGATGTCGCGCGCGAGATGGGTGTGCCGGTCGCGCGCAGCCCCGGGGTCAACGCGCCCACCATCGCCGATCTGACCATCGGCATGATGATCGCCGCGCTGCGCCGCATCCCGCTGCATTACAACAACACCCGCGCGGGCAAATGGATCGTGCCCGAGATCGTCCCCGGGGCGCGTGATCTCAGCAGTCAGAAGGTCGGGCTGATCGGCTTTGGCGCCATTGGGCAACTGGTCGCGAAACGGCTGACGGGCTTTGACTGCGAGGTGCTCTACTACCGCCGGTCGGGGCCAGCCGAAGGCACCAGCGCGCACTATGCCGAGCGCGATGAAATCCTTGAGACCTGCGATATCGTCAGCCTGCACATGCCGCTGACCGATGCGTCACACCACACCATTGACGCGGCGGCACTGGCGCGGATGAAATCGGATGCGCTTTTGGTGAACACCGGGCGCGGCGGGCTGATCGACGAAGCGGCCCTGATCGACACGCTGACCCACAAGCGCATCGCCGGGGCGGCATTGGATGTCTTTACCCAAGAACCGGTGGAGCCGGACAACCCGCTGCTGCGCCTCGATAATGTCCTGCCGCTGCCGCATATCGGTGGCCATAGCGAGGACAACCTCCGGCGCATGGTCGGCCATTGGGCGGGCAACATCCGCGCCTTCCACGAAGGGCGCGGCATCGACGAGGCCTGCCTCGTGACCTGAAGGCTGCCCCGGCCTGACCTCTCAGGCCGGGGCGCGGCTTAACCCTCTAGCGGCACGGGCATCAGGATCTTATTGGTCTGGCTCACCAAATACCCCGCCTCGGCGCTTTTCTTGAGATAGGCCTGCCACTCAGGGTCCGCCGCCATCTGCGCCCGGCGTGCGACACGGTCGGCGGCGTCCTTATAGGCCCAGATATGCACGAAGGAATTCACGTCCCCCGTCTCGACCTGCGCATAGATCACCGGCTCGCCTAGGATGCGGCGCTGCGCCGGGAAGCCGAATTCGGCATAGAGCGCGAGGTGTTTCTTGATCGTGCCGGGGCGGCAGCAATAGGTGCGGTGGTCGTAGATCATGGGGTGGTCTTTCTGCTTGCTTGGGTCATGCGATACCGGCGTGGTCGGTGATCCGGGCCCGCGCCTGCAAAAGGTGATAGGCCATCGACACGCCCGCGACTTCGCTGTCGCCCGCGCGGATCGCTTCGAGAATTTCCCGATGTTCGCTGATCACCACGTCGATCCGCGCCTGAGATCCTTGGCGGGTCAGCTTTTGCGCCACGTCGATCCCCTGTTCGATCGAACCGCGGGCGCAATCGAGCATCTGCACGAAGACCTCATTGCCCGAGGCCGCCGCGATGGCGCGGTGGAATTGGTAATCGGCGTCAAAGGACGGATCGCGCGCCTGCATCGATGCCTCCAGCGTCTGCAAGGCTGCCTCGATCCGGGCGATATCCTTGGGGCTGGCGCGCTGTGCGGCCATGTGGGCGGTGGCCTTTTCGATCGTGATCCGCGCCTCCATCGCGCGCATCAGCCCGGCGACGGAACCCGCCGTTGCATATTCGATCAGCTTTTCCGAAGGCCGCCGCCGCACGAAGGTGCCCACGCCGCGCCGCGCCTCGACCAGACCGTCCTCTTGCAGCTTGCGCAGCGCCTCACGCACCACGGGGCGCGACACGCCAAAGGCGGTGGCGATCTGGTTCTCCGACGGCAGCTTTTCCCCCTGCACCAGCTTGTTCGACACGATCTGCTCAAGAACCTGCCCGTAGAGCTGGTCGGCCAATGTCTGGCGTTTCTTGATCTTCAGTTTCGGTGCTGTCACCGGCTACCCTCCCGCCGCGGCGCGGCGCATCATATTGGCCAGCCGCAGAGCCGATGTCGCAGCCCCATAGCCGTTGTCGATGTTCACCACCGTCACCCCCGGCGCGCAGCTGGCGAGTATCGAATCGAGCGCGACCCTCCCGCCGCGGGCGACACCATAGCCCACCGAGGTCGGCACACCAATGACCACCCCCGGCACCAGCCCGGCCACGACCGAGGGCAGCGCCGCGTCCATCCCGGCAAAGACGATCACCACATCCATCTCGCGCAGCAACTCCTCCCGCGCGAGCAGACGCCACAGCCCGGCGACGCCCACGTCCGAAACCTCGGTCGCCGCCATTCCGCCATAGGCCAGCGTGCGCCGCGCCTCGGCCATGGGGGCGTAATCAGAGGTGCCCGCACTGACGAGGGCGATGCGCGGCGCGCTGGCCAAGGGCCCGATCTCTCCCAAAATGGCGGTGCGCGAGGCGGTGCAGTAATCGACCCGTTGCGCCAAGTCGGCGGACAGCGCGGCGAACTGCTCTGCCGTCAGCCGGGTCAGCAGCAGCCGCCGTTCCTCTGCCGCCGCATCGCCGATGATGGCGGCGATCTGCGCCACGGATTTATGCTCGCAAAGCACGGCCTCTTCGATGCCGATACGCCCCCCGCGGCCCCGGTCAAAGGTCACGTCTGGATGCCCGTCGGGGCCGGTCTTAGAGATGGACAAATGCACTTCCTCTTGAATAGGCCCGCAGATCGACCGCGCGCCCGTCATCCGTGGCCTGCCGAACCTGCGTCAATATCGCTGCACGTTTCTGGGCAGAGAGGTCTTCATAGGCAAGCGGATCAATCTCGATCACCCAGCCCCCGCGCAGGCGTCGACAGCGCAGGGTGATATTGCCCATGACCTCACGCAGCAGGGTCTCTACCCGGTCGATCACCGCCAGATCCGCAGGCTCCACCCGCAGACCGGTCTCGATCCGGCTGGCCAAACAGGGGGCGGCTGGCAGTTCCGCCAGATCCCCCAGCCCGAGCGCGCGGGCCAAGGTGCGTACATCCGACTTGGACATTTGCGCCTCGACGAAAGGGTGCAGCACGCCGTGCTCCGCCGCGGCTTGTAGGCCGGGACGGTAGTCCGACAGATCATCGGTATTGGTGCCCGCCGCCACCAGCGGCCCCATGCGCGCCAAAGTGCCATAGAGGTTCGACTTGCAGAAATAACAGCGATTGACCGGGTTCGCGCGATAGGCGGGATCGGCGAACTCCCCCGCGTCGACCAGCTTCAGCCGCAGGTCCCAAGTGGTGGCGAAATCCTTCACCCGCGCGGTCGCCGCCGCTGGAACGGCGGGTGAGACCGCATGGCAAAGCGTCACGCCCGCCGCGCCGCGCACCTTGGCCGCAGCAGCCGAGAGCGTCAGGCTGTCGATCCCCCCGCTGAGCGCGATGGTCAGGGAGCTGGGCCGCGCAAGGGCGGCGTGGAGGGCGGCAGGAATGGTCACTCTGCCAGCCCGTCCTCAGTCTTGAGCTGTGCCAAGAGCCGCCCGCTCGACATCTGGAGGTGGTCGCGCATCCGCTGGCGGGCGCGTTCCGCGTCACCCTCGGCGATAGAGGCGGCGATGTCGTAGTGCTCTTGTATCGCATCCCGGCTTTCGCCACCGCGTTTCAACGCTTGCAGCCGCCCGGCCAACATGGTCTCGCGCAGACTGGCGACAAGGTAGTTGAACAGGCTGAGGTAATAGCTGTTCCCCGTCGCCTCGCAAACCGCGCGGTGAAAATCAAGGTCGGCAGTGACCCCTGCCGCCACTGCCGGGCCGCCGATCTTGTTGCTTTGATCATAGGCGGCGGCGGCACGCTCAATCTCTGCGCGGGCCTCGGGGGTGGCGCGGGCGGCGGCGATGGCAGCGGCTTCGATCTCAAGCCCCATGCGCAGCTCTAGGATCTGCTCAAGCTTGCGCTGGCTTTCCATATCGCGCTCAGGAATGGCAAAGCCCTGACGGGGCCGATCGCTGGCGACGAAGGCCCCCCGACCCTGACGGCTCGACAACATGCCTTCGGCCTTGAGGCGCGAGACCGCTTCGCGGATCACCGTGCGGCTCACGTCGAAATCGCTGGCCAATGTGGTTTCGGAGGGCAGCACATCGCCCACGTTCCACACGCCATTGACGACGTTGTGGCGCAGCACCTCGGTCACCTGATCGCTTAGCGTGGCACCATCGACGAGGGGCGCGGTCGCCTGAAGATTTGCAGCCATAATAACAACTTCCTTTCGCCGATTGGACCACCTGTATGACAAGCTGTCAATAATCAGAAGGTAGGGCCTACCGTTACGTTACAAGCAGAATACAACATTACAAGTAAGATGAAATACCCGTAAATTTGTATTTTTAATTGACAGGCTAAAGATTCCCCCGCAGTCTGCGGATCACGGCAAGAGGATGTCAGGGGGGAGCCCGGAACCCATCCAGTAGCTGCCGACACACAGTCAAAACTCGGGAGGAGTTTCTATGTCACCCATCTTCAAATCGATCCGTCGCACCACAGCGGCCACCATCCTTTTCGCCGTCGCAGGCGCCGCCGCCCATGCGCAGAGCTTTGTCATGGCGACCGGCCAGCAGGGCGGCTCGTGGTATCCCGTAGGCGGCGCGATCAAGGCGATTGTGGAGCGTGAGAACCCCGATATGGACATCACCGTCACGCCGGGTGCGGGCGTGTCGAATGTGGTTGGTGTAGACGCGGGCCGCTTCGGCATCGCCTTCGCCAACTCGATCTCGACCGTGGACAGCCTGTCGGGCAAAGAGCCGTTCCGCAAGCCCACGACCAATGTCTGCAACCTTGGCATCCTTTATCCGCAGTATTTCCAGATCGTCGCGCTTGAAGATTCCGGCATCAAGACCATTGCCGACATGACGGGCAAACGCCTGACCACACAGCAGCTTGGCAACACCGGCGAATTCCTGACGCGCGAGCTTTTGTCGACTGCGGACATGACCTTTGACGACCTCGACAGCGTCGCCAACACGTCCTATTCCGACTCTGCTTCGCAGATGAAAGACGGTCAGGCCGATTTCTTCACACTGGGGTCGTCCCTGCCAACCGGCTCGGTCATGGATCTGGCCTCCTCGCGCAAAATCCGCCTGATCGACGTGGATGAGGAGACCTTTGCCCACTTCAAAGACAAAAACGCCGCCTTCCAGCGCCGCGAAGTCAAGGCGGGCGCCTACCCCGGGTTCGATGAAACCGTGCACGCGATCAGCTATGACACCCATATGGTCGCGCCCTGCGACTATGACGGTGAGATCGTCAAATCCGTGCTCGGCGCGATTGCCGATAACAACGACAGCTTTGCCGCGATCAGCAAGTCCATGGCGAACCTGACGGTAGAGGAAATGGCCACCGACATCGGCGTGCCCTTCCACCCCGCCGCGAAAGAGTTCTACGCAGAGCGTGGCGTCTCGGGGATGTAATCCACCCCTGACGCGAAACGGGTCGGCCGGAGCCCTGCGCTCCGCCCGGCCCACATCCCCATAGGCCCCGCCGCCCGCGCATCACCCGCGCCGCCGCGCGAGGGCTGCCTTCCACTCTAGACGCGAGAACCCCCATGCAACTGTCGATCCTTCTGGATAAGATGCCCCTGATTACCCGCATAGCAAGGCTGATCCTGGTCGGTATGGCTGTGTGGCATCTCTACGTCGCCTTCGTCGGCCCGCCCAACCCCTATATCATGCGCGGCGTGCACGTCGCTCTGGCGCTTTTGCTGATCTTCCTGACCGTCAACCGCAAGGGGCTGCGCAATGATGTGCCGCGCTGGTATGACGTGGTGCTCGGGTTGGTCGCCTTGGGCGCGGCGCTCTATCCGTCCTTCAACCTCAATTACATCACGCAACGCTTCCTCTATGTCGACCCGCTGATGCCGATGGACATCGTGGTGGGGATCACGCTGGTCGTCCTGTTGCTTGAGGCCACGCGCCGGATGCTGGGGCCGATGCTGCCGATCACGGCGCTGCTGTTTCTCGGCTACGGCCTCGCCTTCACCTCGACCCTGCCCTCGGTGATCCTTGAACAGTTGTTCATGACGCCCGAAGGCATCTTCGGCATCCCGATCGCGGTTTCCGCGACCTATATGGTGCTTTTCATCCTCTTCGGTTCCTTGGTCGAGCGGATGGGCGTGGGCCAGCTCTTCATGGATTTCGCGGTGGCGCTTACCGGGCGTCAGGTCGGCGGTCCGGCCAAGGTGGCCTGTGTGACCTCGGGCCTCTTCGGGTCGGTGTCCGGCTCTGCCGTGGCCAATGTGATGACGACCGGCACCTTCTCTATCCCGCTGATGAAACGCATGGGGTTTAAACCCGCCTTCTCCGGCGCAGTCGAGGCCGTGGCCTCGACCGGGGGGCAGATCATGCCGCCCGTCATGGGGGCTGCGGCCTTTGTCATGGCCGAATACCTCGGCGTGGGATACCTCACGGTTGCGAAATACGCGCTGGCGCCCGCGATCCTGTTCTATGTGGCCCTTTTCGCCGCGGTCCATTTCGAGGCCAAGCGCAAGGGCATCGGTTCGGTCCCGAAAGAGGATCAAGTGCCGCTGAAAACCGTTCTTGTCGAGCGGGGCCATCTGTTCCTGCCGCTGGCGATCATCGTGGGCGTGCTGATGCTGGGCTATTCGGCCCCCTATGCGGCGCTTTGCGGTATCGTGTCGGTCGTGCCCGTGGCGGCGCTGCGCAAGACGACACGGCATTACGTCACCGTCGACAACATCCTCGAAGCGCTCGAAGGCGGTGCGCGTAACGTGCTGGCGATTGCCGCGGCCTGTGCTTGTGCGGGCATCGTCGTCGGCGTGATCGACATCACCGGCCTTGGCCTGACCTTCTCGAACTTCGTGATCGAAGCGGCCCAAGACACGCTGGTCATCGCGCTCTTCCTGTCGATGATTGCGGGCATCATCCTTGGCATGGGGATGCCGACCACACCGGCCTATATCGTGCAGGTCGCCCTACTGGTGCCGGCACTGGTGAAACTGGGCGTGCAGGTCGAAGCGGCGCATCTCTTCGTCTTCTACTTCGCCATCCTGTCTGCCATCACACCCCCCGTGGCCATGGCGGTCTATGCGGCCAACACCCTATCGCACGCCAAGATCGTCGAGGCGAGCTGGGCTGCGGTGAAACTCGGCGCCACCGGCTTTATCGTGCCCTTCATGTTCGTCTATGAACCGGCGATCCTGATGCAGGGCTCCGTCACGCAGATCACGCTGGTTCTGTTGCAAGCAACCACCGGGGTGATCTTGCTGGCCGCCGCCTTGCAGCGCTACTACTTCGGTAGACTGTCCAACCCGCTGTCGGTGGTGCTGTTCGGGGCGTCGCTCTTGCTGATCTATCCCGATCTACGGCTCACCGCTTCGGGGCTGGTCATCGCGGGCGTGATCCTGGCCTTCCAAAAGGCCAGGAACCCCAGCCCCGAGAGCCAAGCGGCCACACATACTTAACTCTTTGAACGAACGAAACGGAGCCTTCTCCATGCTGCAAAAAACTTCCCTCAAGGCGCGGACCGGCGGACAGGTCCTTGTGGATCAACTGCTGATCCACGGTGCCGACACCGCCTATTGCGTGCCCGGCGAAAGCTACCTTGAGGTGCTGGATGCGCTGCATGACGTGCAGGACCGTTTCAACCTGATCAACGCGCGGCACGAAGCCGGGGCCGCGAATATGGCCGAGACCTATGGCAAGCTCACCGGCAAGCCCGGCATCTGCATGGTCACCCGCGGCCCCGGTGCCTGCCACGCGGCCATCGGGGTGCATATCGCGCAGCAAGACAGCACGCCGATGATCCTGCTCGTGGGCCAAATCGCCCGGGACACGACCGACCGCGAAGCCTTTCAGGAAGTCGACTACCGCGCCATGTTCGGCCCCATCGCCAAATGGGCCACCCAGATCGATGACCCGGCGCGGGTGCCGGAATATATGGCCCGCGCCTTCCGCGTGGCGACCTCGGGCCGCCCCGGCCCGGTGGTGATCTCCCTGCCCGAAGACATGCTGACCGAGGTGGTTTCCGTGGCCGATGCCCGGCCCTTTACGGCCACCCATGCCGGCCTGTCGCCCGATAGCCTCGATATGCTCAAGAGCGAGATCGCGCAGGCCGAACGGCCCCTGCTGCTGCTCGGCGGCTCTGGCTGGTCGGATGAGAGTGCGGCGGCCATCACCCGCTTTGCCGAGGCCAACAAGATCCCCGTCACCACCTCTTTCCGGCGGCAAGACATCGTCAACAACCTCTCGCCCGTCTATGCAGGCGATTTCGGCACCTCTACCGCGCCCAGCCTCTACGCACATCAACGTGAGGCGGATTTGCTCATTGTGATCGGTGCGCGTTTGGGTGAGATGACGACCAAGACCTATACCACCATGCAATCGCCCAACCCCGAGACCCGTCTGGTGCATCTCTATCCCGAAGCGGATGAGATTGGCCGCGTCTATTCGCCGGATTTGGGCATTGCGGCAGCGCCCGTCGCTGTGGCCGCTGCCTTGGATGGCGTCGATCTGGGCCGGGCAGAGGCATGGGGCGATTGGTGCGACGAGCTGCATGCCGATTACCTCACCGATACCGAAGCACCCAATGGCGGGGAATGGGATCTCGACATGGGGGTGGCCCTTGCGCAACTGCGCGATGAGCTGCCCGACGATGTGGTGGTCACGCTCGACGCGGGCAACCACACCGGCTGGGCGCAGCGGTTCCTCCGCTTTGGCCGCCCGGGCCGGATCGTCGGTTCCACCTGTGGCGCGATGGGCTATTCCGTGCCTGCTGCCGTGGCCGCGTCGATTGCAGACCCCAAGCGGCTGACGCTCTCCTTCGTCGGCGACGGTGGCTTTATGATGAGCGGCAATGAACTCGCCACCGCCGCGCAATATGGCGGGCGGCCCATCGTGCTGCTGTTCAACAACGGCATCTACGGCACCATCCGCATGCATCAGGAACGCGACCACCCCGAACGCATCTCGGGCACCACCTTGCAGAACCAAGACTTCGTGAAGATGGCCGAAGGTCTGGGCGCCCATGCCGAACGGGTGACCAAGACCGAGGATTTCGCCGCCGCCTTCACCCGCGCCCGCGAGAGTGGCCGTCCGGCGCTGATCGAATTGGTGACCGACCCCGAGCAGATCTCGACCCGCACCACGATCAGCAAACTGCGCGCCGCGGCTCCGAAAAAAGTCGACGCCGACCAGCGCTGAAGGATGACCCAGATGACGACCCTGACCGCGCCGCCCCGCGCAGATGATACGGACGCGCAAGACCACGCCGCCCTGCTGGACGCGCTGCGCGACGCCATCGGTGCCGCCAATGTCGTGACCGACGCCAAGGATTTCGACGCGCGTTTGATCGAAGATCGCGGACTGCGGCGCGGCACAGCGCTGGCGCTGATCCGCCCAGGCTCGACCGAGGAGGTCGCCGCCTGCATGCGTCTGTGCCACGCGGCACAGGTGCCGGTGACACCACAGGGCGGTAACACCGGCCTTGCGGGGGGCGGCGTGCCCGATGGCGGCATTATCCTCACGACCGACCGGCTGAACCGTATCCGCGCGGTCGATCCGACCAATGCCACGATGACGGTTGAGGCAGGCTGCATCCTCGCCAATATCCAAGCCGCGGCGGATGAGGTCGATGCGCTCTTCCCGCTCTCGCTCGCCTCTGAAGGGTCCTGCCAGATCGGCGGCAATCTTTCGACCAACGCGGGCGGGACGGCGGTGCTGCGCTATGGCAATACCCGTGACCTCGTGCTGGGGATCGAAGCGGTGCTGCCAGATGGCCGGGTGCTGAATGACCTGAACGGCCTGCGGAAAAACAACACCGGCTTTGACCTCAAACACCTGTTCATCGGGGCCGAAGGCACGCTTGGCATCATCACGGCGGCGGTGATCAAACTCTTTCCCAAACCCACCGCCCGGGCCACCGCGCTGGTGGCCTGCACCGGCCCCGATCCGGCGCTCGCGCTCTATGCGCGGATGCGCGGCCAGACCGCCGACACGCTTTCGACATTCGAGTATATCGACCGGCTGGGCCTGCAAATGGTGATCGACCACGCGCCCGGCTGTAGCGATCCGATGGCCGAGGCGCATCCCGCCTATTGCCTGATCGAACTCACCGGCAATGGCGCGCCGACAGACCTCGACGCCCGGCTGGAAACCGCATTGGAAGCGGCGTTCGAGGCGGAGGAGATCATCGATGCCGTGATCGGCGCCTCGGAGGCACAAAAAGACGCGCTTTGGGCGCTGCGAGAGAACCTGTCAGAGGCGCAGAAACCCGAAGGCGCGTCGATCAAACATGACGTTTCGGTCCCGGTGTCGCGCGTGGCGGATTTCATCCGTGAGGCGATCCAAGCCTGTATGGATCACATGCCCGGCCTGCGCCCCTGCCCCTTTGGCCATTTCGGTGACGGCAACCTGCATTTCAACCTGTCGCGCCCGGTGGATATGGCGGATGCGGCGTTCCTTGCCGAATACGGGGCCTTTAACCGGATCGTGCATGATATCGTGCACCAGATGGGCGGCTCTTTCTCAGCCGAGCATGGCATCGGCACCTTCAAACGCGCCGAGCTGCGCCGATATAAAGACCCGGTCGCGCTGGAGTTGATGGCGCAGATCAAGGCCACCCTCGACCCGGGCCATTTGATGAACCCGGGCAAGGTGCTTTGACCGCTTAACCGCGCCCCGCGAAGGGCATTTTGGTGGCCATCACGGTGACGAACATGGCGTTGGAGTCGAGTGACAGCTTCGCCATATATGACAGCGTTTCGGCCACATCGTTCACATCCATGCGCGGCTCGGACATGCGGCTGCCATTTGGTTGCAGAATGCCCTCCTTCATCCGCTCGGTCATCTCGCTGGCCGCATTGCCGATGTCGATCTGCCCGCAGGCAATGTCATGCGCCCGCCCGTCGAGCGACAGCGCGCGGGTCAACCCGGTGATCGCGTGTTTCGTCGCCGTATAGGGCACCGACAGAGGGCGCGGCACATGGGCGCTGATTGAACCGTTGTTGATGATCCGCCCGCCCTTGGGGCTCTGCCGTTTCATCAGGGCAAAAGCCGCGCGGGCGCAGAGGAATGACCCGGTCAGATTGGTCGCGACGATGTCGTTCCACTCCGCCACGCTTAAGCCGTCTACCCCAACTGCCGAGCCATTGCGCCCGGCATTGTTGAACAGCAAATCCAGCCGCCCAAAGGTCGTCTCCACCCGCTCGAAAAGCGCATCGACCTCCGCCTCGATCCCAACATCGGCAGCCACGGCGATATGCCCCTGCCCGTCGAGGGTCGCGCAGGCTGCGTCGATCTTATCCTGCTGCCGCCCCGTCAGCACGAGGGTGAAACCGTCCTTCGCCAAACGCTGCGCACAGGCAAGGCCCACCCCGCTTCCGGCCCCTGTTATCAGAGCAATCTTTTGATCCATCTTCTCATTCCATCCCTGTCATCGCCCTCCGGGCCGTTGTGTGGAATCTAATATATATGATCGCGCAAGAATAGGTTTTTTCGCTATTTTCTGGTTTGGCGCGTCGTTCAACTTGCCCGCCTCACATTCGCGCGAGCACACTAGACGACCGGTCTATTATTTCTTAGATGCCCGGGTATGACAGAGGCAAAGAAATCAGATCAGACGCGGCAACGTATCTTGGACATAGGGCGCAGCCTCGTGCTGCGGCACGGGTTCTCTGGCGTTGGCCTGTCGCGCATTCTGAGCGAAAGCGGCGTGCCCAAGGGCTCTTTCTACTATTACTTCGCGTCGAAAGAGGCTTTTGGCACCGCGATGCTGGCCGATTACGTCGAGGCCTATCTCGACCGCGTCGATGCGCTGATCGCGGCTCCGGGAACGGCGGGCGACAAGCTCGACAGTTTCTGGGATGCATGGCTCAGCCAATCCAGCGCCCCGGGGATCGCCAGCGCTTGTTTGGTGGTGAAACTCGGATCCGAAGTCGCCGACCTGTCGGAGACGATGCGCGAAACGCTGGATCAGGGTGTCGATGCTTTGGTCGCCCGGATTGCCCAATTGCTGCGTCAAGCCGCAGAGGATGGGACCGTTCGTGTGCTCGAAGACCCTGAGACCACAGCCCGCATGCTCTATGCGAAATGGCTCGGCGCTGCGGTGCTGGCCAAACTGGCGCGCAGCGATGCGCCCCTGCGCATGGCGCGCGCTGAAACCTCTGCCCAACTCTCCCCCACCGGGGGCCAATTCCCAACCTGAAAGGAAACAGCATGTTCGCTGCCATCCACGACACATTCGGCGAGCCCGCCGAGGTTCTGACCACCCGCGAAACTAACAAGCCCGCGCCCGCCGCAGGCGAAGCGCTGCTGCGCATGGTGCTCTCGCCCATCCACAACCACGACCTTTGGACCGTGCGCGGCAACTATGGCTACAAGCCCGACCTGCCCGGCGCCATCGGCGGCTCCGAAGCGCTTGGCATTGTCGAAGCCGTGGGCGAAGGTGTTGATGAGGCGCTGATCGGCAAACGCGTCACGGCTGCCGGGTTCCACGGCGCATGGGCCGAGTATTTCACCGCCCCTGCCGCGGGCCTGCTGCCCCTGCCCGAGGCAATCTCGGACGAAGCGGGCGCGCAGTTGATTGCCATGCCCTTCAGCGCCCTGTCTTTGTTGGAGACCCTCAAGGTCGGCGAAGGCGATTGGCTGATCCAAACCGCCGCCAATGGCGCGGTCGGCAAAATCATGGTCGGGCTGGCCAAGGCGCGCGGTGTCAACCTGCTGAACCTCGTCCGCCGCGAAGGCGCCGCCGAAGAGATGCGCGACACCGGCGCGGAACATGTCCTCTCCACCGAAGATGCGGATTGGCAAAGCAAAGCGCGTGAGTTGATCGGCAAAGAGGGCGCGGTCTCGGCCATCGATTCCGTCGGTGGCGAGTTGGGCGGCCAGCTGGTCGAACTGCTGGGCAAGGACGGTGAATTGATCGTCTTCGGCACGGCGACGGGCCAGCCGCTCTCCATGTCTTCGGGTGAATTGATCATGAAACACATCACCGTCAAAGGTTTCTGGGGCTCGCGCGTCAGCGGCGAGATGGCGGCTGAGACGCGGGGCCGCCTGATTGGCGAATTGGTGCAACTGGCCGCGAAGGGCCAACTGCCCCTCGACACCGGCGGCATCTACCCGCTGGCCGAGGTGACCGAGGCGATGAAAGCCGCGCTCACCACGGGCCGTGGTGGCAAGGTCATGCTGCGCCCGTGATCGGGATTTGACGACAGCGGCGGCCCTCCCTCCCCGGGGCCGCCGCCCCAAGCGCGGAGTGCCCAAGTTTCGGACAGCACTGCGAATTGCTGCCCATTTTTCAGGCAAATCCGCCGTGTATGCGGCTCCGAACCGCCTCGGCGATGACTCTCCCCCGTCTCTATGGTGATTAAAAAATCATCAGACTTTACTGGGCGGAGCGTTCCTCATTCTCATCGACAGCAGCATAAACAGCCCCCAAGCGACCCCGGTGCAGCCGCGCGCTATTGGTGCTGCGATGGTCTCGGCCAAGGCTGCGCGGGGCGGTTCGACAATCGGCGAATTGCGCCAGTCGGGCGCGATGAAGCTGCTCTTCCCCCGCCCCGACCCCGCGCTGTTGCAGGCAATCGTCATCAATTCCGCAGGCGGCATCACGGGCGGCGATAGTTTTTCCCTGACCGCCCGTGCCGAAGCGCAAGCGGCGCTCAGCCTCACCACGCAGGCCGCCGAACGCGCCTATCGCGCGCAACCGGGGCAAGTGGCGGCGCTGCGCAACACCCTCACCGTCGACTCCGGCGCGACGCTGCATTGGCTGCCCCAAGAGACCATTCTCTACGACGGATGCGCCCTGCGGCGGCATCTGACGGTCGACCTGGCGCAAGACGCCTCTCTCCTGCTGGTGGAGCCGCTGGTCTTTGGCCGCGCCGCTATGGGCGAAACCCTGCGTCATGCGTATTTCCGCGACCGGATCGAGATCAACCGCGCGGGCCAGCCGCTTTTTCACGACGCGATGACACTCAGCGGCGATGTCACCGCCCATCTGGCGGCCCCTCATATCGCGGCGGGCGCGGGCGCCCTTGCCACGCTGATCTATGTGGCCCCCGATGCCGAAGCGCGGCTGCCCCGGCTCCGCGCCCAATTGCCCGACAGCGCCGGGGCCAGCCTGATCGGCCCTGACCTGCTGGTTGCCCGGATCCTCGCCGCAGATAGTTTCGACCTTCGCCAATCGCTCGTCCCGATTTTGGGCACGTTGAGCGGTGACACCCTTCCCCGATCATGGATGACCTGACGTGCAACTGACTCCGCGAGAAAAAGACAAACTGCTGATCTCCACGGCTGCCGAGGTCGCCCGCAAGCGCCTTGCGCGGGGGGTCAAGCTGAACCACCCGGAGGCCATCGCCCTCATTACCGACACCGTGGTCGAAGGCGCGCGGGATGGCCGCAGCGTGGCCGATATGATGCAGGCCGGTGCCCATGTCATCACCCGCGACGACTGTATGGAGGGGGTGGCCGAGATGATCCCCGAGGTGCAGGTCGAAGCCACTTTTCCCGACGGGACCAAATTGGTCACCGTGCACAACCCCATCAGATAGGATATCCCATGCCGCGTTTTGCCCCCCTTCTTGCCCTGCCGCTTATGTCGCTCGCCATGGCGGCCTTCGCCCATAGCGCGCCGCTCCCCCACAGCCACGGCGGAGAGGGTGATGGATCGCTCGCCGTCTACCTGATCGCCGCCTCGGCCTTTGCGCTGTCGGGGGGGATCCTCGTCCTGCGGCGTCTGAAGACCGCCAAAGCATGATCCCGGGAGAGATCATTCCGGCGGAGGGCCTGTTGACCCTCAATGCCGACAGCACGGCGATCACGCTGATGGTCGCCAATACCGGCGACCGCCCGGTGCAGGTCGGCAGCCACTACCATTTTGCCGAGAGCAACCCCGCGCTTGAGTTCGACCGCGCCGCCGCGCGGGGCCTGCGCCTCGACATCGCGGCGGGGACTGCGGTGCGTTTTGAGCCGGGCCAACGGCGCGAGGTCTCGCTCATCCCGATCAGCGGGGCGCGGCGGGTCTTTGGCTTTAACAGCGCGGTGATGGGAGACCTCTGATGCCTGCACAGATCAAACGCGGTGACTATGCCGCCATGTTCGGCCCCACGGTGGGCGACCGGGTGCGGCTGGCCGATACGGACCTTATTATCGAAGTCGAGCGTGACCTGACCACCGGCGAGGGCCGGGCCTACGGCGAAGAGGTCAAATTCGGCGGCGGCAAGGTGATCCGCGACGGCATGGGCCAGTCGCAGGTCACCCGCGCGGGCGGCGCCGTGGACACGGTCATCACCAATGCGCTGATCGTCGATCATGCCGGCATCTACAAGGCCGATGTCGGGCTGAAAGACGGGCGCATCGCCAAGATCGGCAAGGCAGGCAACCCCGATACGCAGCCGGGGGTCAATATCATCATCGGGCCGGGGACCGAGGTGATTGCGGGCGAGGGGCGCATCCTCACCGCCGGGGGCTTTGATAGCCATATCCATTTCATCTGCCCGCAACAGATCGAAGACGCGCTGCATTCGGGGCTGACCACCATGCTCGGCGGCGGCACTGGCCCTGCGCATGGCACATTGGCCACCACCTGCACGCCGGGCGGCTGGCATATCGGGCGCATGATGCAGGCCGCCGATGCCTTTCCGATGAACCTTGCCTTCGCGGGGAAAGGCAATGCCTCGCAACCCGCCGCACTGGAAGAGCAGATTAACGCAGGCGCCTGCGCGCTGAAACTGCATGAGGATTGGGGCACCACCCCGGCGGCCATCGACTGCTGCCTTGGCGTGGCCGATGCGATGGACGTGCAGGTGATGATCCACACCGACACGCTGAACGAAAGCGGCTTTGTCGAACATACCGTGAAAGCCATGAAGGGCCGCACGATCCATGCCTTCCACACCGAAGGCGCGGGCGGGGGTCATGCGCCGGATATCATCAAGATTTGCGGCGAAGAGCATGTGCTGCCCTCCTCGACCAACCCCACGCGGCCCTTCACGGTCAACACGTTGGAAGAGCATCTGGATATGCTCATGGTCTGTCACCACCTCGACAAATCGATCCCCGAGGATGTGGCCTTTGCCGAAAGCCGCATCCGGCGAGAGACCATCGCCGCCGAAGACATTCTGCATGACATGGGGGCGTTCTCGATCATCGCCTCTGACAGTCAGGCCATGGGCCGGGTCGGAGAGGTCTTGATCCGCACATGGCAGACTGCCGACAAGATGAAAAAGCAGCGCGGGCGGCTGCCCGAAGACACGGGCGACAACGACAATTTCCGTGTGCGCCGCTACATCGCGAAATACACCATTAACCCCGCCATCGCTCATGGCATCTCGACCCATATCGGCAGCATCGAAGAGGGCAAGCGCGCCGATCTGGTGCTCTGGAACCCCGCCTTTTTCGGCGTGAAGCCCGAGATGGTCCTGCTTGGCGGCAGCATCGTTTGCGCGCAGATGGGCGACCCGAACGCTTCCATCCCCACGCCGCAGCCGGTCTATTCGCGGCCCATGTTCGGCGCCTATGGCCGGGCGGTGGAGAATTCCGCCGTGGTCTTTGTCAGCGAAGCGGCAGAGGCCGCGGGGGTGGGCGGCAGCCTCGGCCTTGCCAAACAGACGCTTGCGGTGCGCAACACCCGCGAGATCGGCAAGCGCGACCTGAAGTTGAACGACGCGCTGCCCGAGGTCGAGGTGAACCCCGAAACCTATGAGGTCCGCGCGGATGGTGAATTGCTGACCTGTGAACCTGCCTCCGTGCTGCCGATGGCGCAGCGCTATTTCCTGTTTTGAAGAGACCGAGATGACCCCAATCCTTTGCCAAGAGATGCGCCGCGCCGGAGCGTGGTCCGATGCCAGTGACCGGGTCGAGCTGACCTATGACGGGCGCTTTCTACGCCGCAAGGTGCTGACCACGGCGGACGGGCTGGCGTTCCTGGTCGATCTGGCGCAGACCACCTCGCTCGACCACGGCGATGCCTTCGTGCTGGCCGACGGGCGTCTCATCGAAGTTGTGGCCGCCGACGAAGCTCTGCTGGAGGTGACCGGCCCCGACCTGCCCCGCATCGCGTGGCACATCGGCAATCGCCATACCCCCTGCCAGATCGACGCCGACCGGCTGGTCATTCAGCGCGACCATGTGATCGCCAAGATGCTCGGCCAGATCGGTGCCACCACGCGAGAGATCACCGGCCCTTTCCGCCCCGAAGGCGGTGCCTATGGCCATGGGCGCACCCATGGGCATGACCACGGCCATGTTCACCACGCCGTTCACGATCACGACCACCCGCATGATCATGCGCATGGCTGACACCCTACAGGCCGACGCCCTTTTGACCTTGGTGCAGATGCTGTCGCCCTCCTACCCGGTGGGGGCCTTCGCCTATAGCCATGGGCTGGAATGGGCGGTGCAGAACGGGGATGTAACGGGGCAAGACAGCTTGGCCGACTGGCTGGGCGGCGTGTTGCGGCATGGGGCGGGACAGGCGGATGCGCTGTTTCTTGCGGCGGCTTATCGCGTGGATGACCCGTCGGAGATCGACGCGCAGGCCCGCGCCTTTGCCGCCTCTGCCGAGCGGTTGAAAGAGACCGTGCTACAGGGCGAAGCCTTTGCCCGCGCCAGCGCCGCGATCTGGCAGCACGACATGCCGCCACTTTGCTATCCCGTCTCCGTCGGACGCGCCGCACGGCTGCTAGGGCTGCCGCTGCGCCAAACGCTTGAGATGTTCTTGCACGCCTTCACCGCCAACCTCGCCACCGCGGGCATGCGCCTTATCCCCTTGGGGCAGACCGAGGGGCAGATCGTCATTCGCGACCTCGCGCCGCTCTGTCTTGAGGTCGCCGCAGCGGCAGAGGAAGGCACGCTCGACGATCTCTCCTCCACCGCCTTTCTCTGCGACATCGCCGCGATGAAACACGAAACCCAATATTCAAGGATTTTCCGCACATGAAACGCAACAACGGCCCTTTGCGCGTCGGCATCGGCGGCCCGGTGGGCGCGGGCAAGACCACTCTGACCGCCGCGCTCAGCCGCGCGCTGCGTGATCGGCTGTCGATCGGCGTGATCACCAATGACATCTACACCCAAGAGGATGCCGAGGCGCTGATGCGCATGCAGGTGCTGCCGCAAGATCGTATCATCGGGGTCGAGACCGGCGGCTGCCCGCATACGGCAATTCGCGAGGATGCCTCGATCAACCTTGCCGCCGTGGCGGAGATGGTTTCGCGGCACCCGGATGTGGAAGTGGTCTTGATCGAAAGCGGCGGCGACAACCTGTCGGCCACCTTCAGCCCTGAACTGGCGGATGTGACGCTCTATGTGATCGATGTGGCGGCGGGGGAGGAGATCCCCCGAAAGGGCGGCCCGGCGATCACCAAATCCGACATTCTGGTCATCAACAAGACCGACCTCGCCCCCTATGTCGGCGCCTCGCTCGAGGTCATGCAGCGCGACAGCGCGCGGATGCGCCCGGACCTGCCGACGGTCTTCTGTGCGTTGAAGTCCGGCGAGGGGATCGACGCGCTGCTGGCCCATCTGGCGCAGGTCGGGGGGCTCGACCTCGCCCCCATGGACCCGGTGAGCGCGGCTTAATCGCGGTAGACCTCGGCCATCTGGTCGCGGAAGGCGGGCAAAAGGCTGCCATCATAGCCCCGGTGCGGGACGCCATGCCAAAGCGCGTTGAGGATCGCCTCCTCAACCGTTTCGACCGCGGCGTTGAAGAAGGCATCCATCCGGTCTTCGTTCAGCCGCTCGACGCTCTGCGTATCAGCCCCGCCACGGGTGATGCGGTTGGCGGTCGAAAAGGCCAGCGCGATGTCGCCGCTTTGATGGCCAATATGGCTGCCCAACCGGCCCAAGGCTGCGGCGCTGCGCCGGGCCATGCGGGTCAACTGCCGCGACCCCATCGGCGCGTCGGTCGCCAGAATGATGATGATCGAGCCCTTGTCGGGGTCATCCCCCGGCCCCGGCGGCGGCAGCTGTTGGCCAAAGACCCGCAGCGCGCTTTGCTGGCCGAAGTTCGACAAGACCAGCGCGCCAATGTCGAACCCCGCGCCGCCCGGCAGGGTGACCCGCCGCGAAGCGGAGCCGAGACCACCAGCATAGCCGAAGGTCTTCATCCCGCTGCCGGCCCCGACCGTGCCCTGCGCAAACGCTGGCCCGCAAGCCGCCATCGCCGCCTGCGCGTGATCCTCGGTCACCGCCAGCGCCTGAATGTCGTTCACCGTGCCGTCGTTGCATTCCAAAACCAGCGGGTTGACCGTGCAAAGGCCCCGCCCGATCTCCGGATTTTCTGCAATCGCCCGCCGGATCAGCGCCGTGCTACAGGGGCCGACACCAAAGGTGTTGGTCAGCAGGATCGGCGTCTCGATCTGACCCAGTTCGGCCAGTTGCATCAGGCCCGCGCTTTTGCCGAAACCGTTCAACACGGCGACGCCCGCAGGCACCGGATTGCGAAAGAGATCACCTTCATGCGGCAGAACCGCCGTCACCCCGGAGCAAAGCCCCTCCCCGCGTAGGTCTTGGCTGCCCACACGAACCCCCGCGACATCGCAGATGGTATTTCGTGGCCCCGTGGGCAGGGTCCACCAGTTCTTGCTGTCGATCGTATTGCGCATTTTGCCTTCGAGAGTTTGGGGTGCCGTTGGTGCGTCAATCCGCGCCGAAAAGATCGCGGGTGAAGACCTTGTCGGGGACATCCGCCAGATCGGGGTGATTGCGGTTGGCCACGATCACATCCGCGCGCGTCTTGAACGCTTCCAGATCGCGGGAGACTTCGGAGCCGAAGAAGCGTTCCTCTTGCAGCACCGGCTCATAAACGATCACCTCGATGCCCTTGGCCTTGAGCCGCTTCATGATCCCTTGGACCGAGCTTTGCCGGAAGTTGTCCGACCCAGCCTTCATCACCAACCGGTAGATGCCCACCCGCTGAGGGCTAAGCGCCAGAATCTGCTCCGAGACGAAATCCTTGCGGGTGCGGTTCGCCTCGACCACGGCGTTGATCAGGTTTTGCGGCACGTCAGAGTAATTGGCCAGTAACTGTTTGGAATCCTTGGGCAAACAATAGCCCCCATAACCAAACGACGGGTTGTTGTAATGCCCACCGATGCGCGGGTCGAGGCAGACACCGTCGATGATCTGCCGCGTGTCCAACCCATTAGTCAGCGCGTAGCTGTCCAATTCGTTGAAATAGGCCACCCGCATGGCGAGGAAGGTATTGGCGAAGAGTTTGACCGCCTCCGCCTCGGATGGGCCTGTAAAGAGCATGGGAATGTCGTCGTCGATTGCCCCCTCGGCCAGCAGTTGCGCGAAGCGCCGGGCGCGCGGGCTGTCTTCGCCGACGACGATGCGCGAGGGGTGGAGGTTGTCGTAGAGCGCGCGGCCCTCGCGCAGGAATTCCGGGCTGAAGATGACTTGGTCGCTGTTCAACTCGGCGGAGAGGCCCGCGGTATAGCCCACCGGGACGGTGGATTTGATAACGATGGTGGCCGTTTTCGTGACCGCCAAGACATCCCGCACCACCGCCTCAACACTGGAGGTGTCGAAGACATTGGTGCGTGGGTCATAGTTGGTCGGCGTAGCGATGAGCACGTAATCGGCCTCGCGATATGCCGCCTCGGCATCGGTCGTGGCCCGGAGGGTGAGGGGCTTTTCCGCGAGATATTGCTCGATCTCCGGATCGACGATTGGCGCGCGGCGGGCATTCACTTGCGCCACCCGTTCTGCGTTCAAATCGACCGCTGTTACCTCATTGTGCTGCGCCAGCAGCACCGCATTCGAAAGCCCGACGTAGCCGATACCGACAACGGCGATCTTGGTCTTGGACATAAGCGTGGGCCTTTCTTGCGCGGCGTGGCGTGATGTTAAACTGCGGCTCTCGTTTTGAAAAGGCACCGCCTGACAGGGAGTTAGGGCGGTTGGGCGAAAGTGAAAGCCGCATCGTGAACCTTCCGCCCGCGCCGTGCCATGGGGCAGAACCGCCGCTTGTTGCGCGTATCCCGAACGGTGGGTTGTCAGGCTGGCAAGACTTCCTTCTCACAGTCTCAGGCAACCCATAATGCGGAGAGCCCCGATGCCCGACACCTCTGAGCGCCTATCCCTGCCCTATTTGATGCCCGCACAGGCGCAAAAACATGTGACCCATAACGAAGCGCTGCAACGGCTCGATCTTCTGGTGCAGCTTGCGGTCGAAGGCTTTGAGGCCAACACGCCGCCCGCCCTGCCGCAGGCGGGGGAGGTTCATGCGCTTGGTGATGCACCGACAGAGGCTTGGGCAGGTCATCCCGGTGAACTGGCCGCCTGGGTCGGAGAGACCTGGCAGTTCACCGCCCCGCAAGACGGCTGGGTCGCTTTGGATAAATCGACCGGGATTCTGCACCGTTGGGGGGCTGGGGCTTGGGCCAAGGTCTCGCCCCCCGATCTGGCGAACCTCTCCGGGCTGGGGGTTAATACGGATTACGACAGTGGCAATCGATTGTCGGTCTCCTCCCCCGCGAGCCTGTTTACCCACGAAGGGGCGGGGCATCAGCTGAAGCTCAACAAGGCCAGCGCCGCCGATACCGCGAGCCTGCTGTTCCAAACCGATTGGTCTGGCCGTGCCGAGATGGGCACGGCGGGGCGAGATGATTTCGCCATCAAGGTCAGCGCCGATGGCAGCAGTTGGACCACCGCACTGGCCTTTGACGCGGCCAGCGGCATCGCTTCAGGCGCGGCGCTGACGCAGGACGTAGGTGATGCGACCGTGGGTCGGCTGCTGCGGGTCGGGGATTTCGGCATCGGCGCTGACGCGGGGCCGCTGGTGACGGACCTCGACGCGCATGATCTTTCGGGCAGTTTTTCAAGCTATGGCGGCGCTCATGCGCAGGCGCCTTCCGGGGCCAACCCTTTCCCGGCGCTGAATGGGGTCTTCGGCCTGCTCTGCGGCAATAGCACCTTGGGCGGGCAGAGCGCCTATCTGTGGCAGTTCGCCTTGGGGATCGACACGCCGGGTCTGGCCTTTCGTGTCCGGGCGACGGGGACATGGGGCGCGTGGCAGCCCCTGTGGTCCGGGGCGAATACGACCGTGGATGCCAATGGGTTCATCAAGGAAGCCAGCCCGATCGTGCGCCTGTTCCGCGATGGCAGTGAAGAGCCTGCGGTGCCTTTGGGTGCAGGGTTCGAACGGATCGGGCTCGGCCATTACCGATTGTCGAATGTGCCGCCGCTCGCCAGCCGCGGCTGGCAGATCGAAGCGCCGCAGGATGCGAATGGCAATCGGCTGGTTCATGTCGCGTGCAGCTATGATGCGGGCGCGCTCGATATCCGCACCCGCGAGGTGATCTGGCAGGACGGCTGGGCCGGCGGTGCGCCTCGTGACATTCCTGATGGCCGTTGGGTCGACCTGCGGTTCGACATGCGCTGAGGGGAAATGGCCGGGCAGCCGTCAGATGATTCCGCGCAACTGCTCGACCTCATAATTGCCACCGCATAGCAAAACGACAGAGGTCTGGCCCGCGTAGTTCTGCGGCCCTGCCAGATAGGCCGCCAGCGCCAAAGCGGCGGCCCCTTCGACCAGCATGTTCTCTTCCCAAGCTAACACTTTTAACGCTTCGGCGATCTGACCCTCGTCGCAATGGACGATCTCGTCGATCACCGCGCTTGCGAGCGGCAGGGTCATCGAGTCCGCATCGACCCCGCCCGCCACGCCATCGGCCAGCGTGTCGAGATGTTCCGTTTCGACGATCTTGCCTGCTCTGATCGACGCGGCCAGCGCGCAGCTATTCGCGGCACTCACACCGATCACGCGGGTCCGCGGGGAGAATTCCTTGATCACCGATCCCATGCCCGAGATCAGCCCACCGCCGCCCATCGAGACGAAGACATTGTCGATGCCTTCGATCTGGTCGAGCAGTTCCAGCGCGGCGGTGCCCTGCCCCGCGATTACCTCGGCATCGTTGTAGGGTGAGATATAGGTATAGCCCTCTGCCTCGGCCAAACTCTGCGCATGCAGCTCTGAAAGCGAGGCATCGGCCCCATGGATCACGACCCTCGTGCCGTAGCTTTCGATGATTTCGCGTTTCTTGGCGACGACGGTTTCGGGCAGTACCACGATCAACTCATGCCCCGTGGTCTGGGCCGCAAGCGAACAGGCGATGCCGTGGTTGCCGGAAGATGCGGTGATGACAGGCCGGTCGAGCGGCACCGTTGTCAGCTTTGCACTGGCGCCGCGCAGCTTGAATGACCCGGTATGCTGGAAGTTCTCGGTCTTGTAGAACAGCCGCGAACCCTCTGCCATTGGCAAGCGGGAGGCGATCACCGGCGTGCGGTAAACCGCGCCCGCGATTTTGCGATGAACCACGCAGGAACGGGCGGCGCTTTTGGCGATCAGGTCTGAGGCTGACGGCATGACGGGCGCCATCTAGCTTGGCTGTGCTGCGTCGTGACGCGCGAGGAAAGCCGAAACACGCGCCAACCCGTCGCGCAAGTCCGCCGTCGAATTGGCGAAACCGATGCGCAGCCAGCCCTCCATGTCCATGACGCTGCCGGGGGTGAAAAGAACGCCCTCTTCCTCCAGCAATTGCGTGCAGAAATCACGGCTCGGCAGCGGCAGGTCGTATTCCAGCAGCGCCGTGGTGCCCGCTTGCGGCTTCACCCATGAGATCAGCGGCTCAGCCTCGACCCAATCCGACAGGATTGCGAGGTTCTCACGCGTGATCCGATGCGCGCGGTCGAGAATCTGGGCGCGGTTTTCGAGGGCAAGGGCCGCGAAATACTCGTCAATCCGCCCGACGGAAATCGTGTTGTAATCGCGGTGGATCATGATGTCTTCGAGCAGGGCCTTCGGCCCCGCGACCCACCCCAAGCGCAGCCCGGCCAGCGAATAGGCCTTGGACATGCCCGCCGTGCTGATGCCACGCTCGTAGAGATCGCAGATCGAGGCGGTATAGCCGCTCCCGGCCTGATCGGTGCCGCGGTAGACCTCATCGCAGAGCACCCATGCGCCGCTGCCCCGTGCGATCTCGGCGATCTCCGAGAGCATCGCCCGATCCATCAGCGCCCCGGTCGGGTTGTTGGGGTTGTTGGTGGCAATCATTTGCGTGTCGGGCCGCATCATCGCGCGCAGCTCGTCGAGGTCAGGCAGAAAGCCGTTCTCAGCGCGCAGGTGCAGCAGCTCGACCTCGGCACCGATGCTCTCGGGGATCGAGTAATGCTGCTGGTAGGTCGGCACGATGGCGATGACATGATCGCCGCGGCTGACCAGCGTCTGATGCACCAGCGCATTGGCCCCGATGGTGCCGTGGGTTGTCAGCACGTTCTCGCGGAACTGGTTCTCGTAGAGCCCCGCCACCGCGTCGCGCAGCCGGTCCGAGCCCTCGATCGCGCCATAGCCCATGCGCATGCCGCGCAATTCGCCCAGCACGGAATTGTCGACACCCGCCATGTCGATCAACTCGCCCAAGGTGATCGAGTCCACGCAGGTCTCGGCGAGGTTGTAGCGGCAGTGGTTCTCGAATTCGTTCATCCACATTTCGACGCCAAAGGTCTTGATATGCATGGTGTTTCCTTTCGTGTCAGCTATCGGCCAGCGCGGCGAAGAGCCGGCGGAGGAATTGCGGCGTGGCGGTCGGGGCGAGCCAGCGCATCACCGCGACAATGCCCTGCTCGGGCGCGATCCAGATCGTATGGCCGCCCGCGCCCTGCGCGCTGAAGGCGCTCTCGGGCAGTTTCGGATCGGCCTCGGCCCCGCGGTTCAGCCACCACAGAAAGCCGTATTTGTCGAGTGTCGGCGTGGGCGTCAGGGACCGCTGCATCCAGTCCTCGGGCAGAATTTGTTCGCCGTTCCACACCCCGTTCTGGCAGATGAAATGGCCGAATTTCGCGTGATCCTCGGCAGAGATGAAGAGGCCCCCACCCCAGTGCCCGCCGCCGGTGACCGATTGCATTCGGGTGCCATCCAGCTCGACCCATGAGGTCGAATAGCCCTCCCACCGCCAGTCAGCGGAGGCCCCGATCGGGTCCATGACCCGCGCGCGCAGCACCTCGGGCAGGGGCCGGCGGAAGCGCATCATCAGCGCATAGGCCAGCGCGTTCACCCGCACGTCGTTGTACTCATAGTGGCTGCCCGGCGCACCGACCTGCCGCAATTGACCCTTGCTGCTGTTGTCCGCGCCCGGCCCAATCTGGCGGTAGTGGTCGACCTGATCGTCCTTGCCGAAAATCTCGCCGCGCCATTCGCTGTTCATCTGGAGCATATGCCGCCAAGTGATGCGCCCGTTGTGATCGCCTGCGAAATGCGGCCCCGGCACGCTGTCGCCCACAGATGCGTCGAGGTCGGCGATTAGCCCGTCCTTCACCGCAAGCCCGGCCAGCACCGACAGGTAGCTTTTCGCGATGGAGAAGGTCATGTCGGCGCGCGTCGTATCGCCCCAATCGGCCACGCGTTGGCCGCGATGCAGGATCACCCCGGCGGGGCCACCGCGCGGTTTGACGGGGCCGACGATCTCGGTCCAGGGGCCGCTCTCGTTCCACTCGCGGTTGCCGACATAGGTGCCGTCAGGATGGTACATCGAGCGGGGCCAGTCGGTCTTATGCGCAAGCGCATGGTCGACGACGGTTTGCAGGGCGGGGGTGGCGGCGAATGTCATGGGGGCTCCTCGGGGCTTCGGGCGAACATTTCCCAAGGGGGGCAGAATTGTAAACCGGTTAAATGTCTCCCTACGCCTCAATCGCCGATGTCGGGATAGACTTGGGAGCGTTTGACCACGCCGTAGACAAAACTGGTGTCGATTGACCCGATGCCGCCGATGGGATGCAGCCGTGCGCGCACGAAACGCTCATAGTCCTCGAGATCGCCCACCACGACGCGCAGCAGGTAGTCCGACAGCCCGCTCATTACGAAACATTCCAGCACCTCCGGGATCGCGCGGATTTGGCTTTCGAAACGCTGCACCGTGCCCTCGTCGTGCCCGTCCAGCGTCACCCGCACCATGACCGTCACCGGCAGGCCGTAGGCCTTGGCATCGGCCTCCACGCTGTAGCCCCGGATCGCGCCGTTCTTCTCCAGCGCCCGCAAGCGGCGCAGGCAGGGCGAGGGCGAGAGGCCGACCTCCTCCGCCAGATCGAGGTTGGTCATCCGGCCATTGCGCTGCAACGCGCGGATGATCCGGCGGTCGGTAGCGTCCAATCGGGGCGTTTGGGGCATGATATGCCAAATCTCCTGTAATCTGCGCATATATTAGCAACCAAATGCCCTTTGCGCCATCGGATCATGCTGCAAAATCATACAGGGGCCAGCCATGACCGAGAACCAGAAATCCTTTGCCACGCGCGCGATCCACCACGGCTATGACGCGCAGAGCGAACAGGGCGCGCTGAACCCGCCGATCTACATGAGCTCGACCTTCACCTTCGAGACCGCCGAGGCCGGTGGCGACATGTTCGCAGGCGAACGCGCGGGACATTTCTACACCCGTATTTCCAACCCCACGCTCGACCATCTGGAAAAGCGTATCGCCAACCTCGAGGGCGCCGAGGCGGGGCTCGCCACGGCCTCGGGCATGGGGGCGATCACCTCGACGCTCTGGACCTTCCTACAGGCGGGCGACGAGATCATCATCGACAAGACGCTCTATGGCTGCACCTTCGCCTTCATGACGCATGGCCTGCCGCGCTTTGGCGTCAAGGTGACGCTGGTCGACATGACCGAGCCTGCAAACCTCGCCGAGGTGATCAGCGACCAGACCAAGGTGGTCTATTTCGAAACCCCCGCGAACCCCAACAACCGGCTGGTGGACATCGCCGCCATCTCCGAGATCGCGCATCGCGTGGGCGCCAAGGTGGTGGTCGACAACACCTATGCCACGCCGGTCATCACCCGGCCCATCGAACATGGCGCCGACATCGTGCTGCATTCGGCGACGAAGTTCCTTTCGGGTCACGGCGACGTGGTCGCGGGCCTCGTGGTGGGCAATGCCGAGGACATGATGCAAGTGCGCCTCGTGGGTCTGAAGGACATGACCGGCGCAGTGATGTCGCCGCTCACCGCCATGCTGCTCTTGCGCGGGATCAAGACGCTGGAACTGCGCATGGAACGCCACTGCGCCACCGCTGCCAAGGTCGCCGAGGCGCTGGAGCAGCACCCGGCGGTGCTGCATGTCGCCTACCCGGGGCTGGCAAGCTTCCCTCAGGCCGAACTCGCGCGGCGGCAGATGGGCAACTTCGGCGGCATGATCCCCTTCGAGGTCAAGGGCGGCAAGGCGGGCGGCATCGCCTTCATGAACCGGCTGAACCTCATTCAGCGCGCGGTGAGCCTTGGCGACGCGGAGAGCCTGATCCAGCACCCCGCCAGCATGACCCATTCCACCTATTCGCCCGAGGAACGCGCCGAACATGGTATCGCCGAGGGGTTGGTGCGGCTTTCGGTCGGGCTTGAATCGGCGGAAGACATCATTGATGACCTTTACGCCGCGCTTGGGGCGCATAACATGCAAGCGGCCTGATCCGGCACGAACCGGACCAGTCGCGGGCGGTGTCGAGGAGGGCACCGCCCAAGGGATCCTCAGAATGAAAGACCTGCCATGACCGCTCTCGCCCTTGCCCACCTCAAGACCATCGAACAGCGTCTGCTGTGGCTGTCGCACTGGATGATCCACAACGCGAACCACATTCGGCCCAAGGTCGACGGCATCAAAGTGGGCGGGCATCAGGCGTCTTCGGCCTCGATGGTGTCGATCATGACGGCGCTTTATTTCAGCGCCCTGCGGCCTGAGGACCGGGTGGCGGTGAAGCCGCATGCCTCGCCGATTTTCCATGCGATGCAATACCTCATGGGCAACCAGACCCGCGAGAAGATGGAGAATTTCCGCGGGTTTCAGGGTGTGCAGAGCTACCCCAGCCGCACCAAGGACGTGGACGACGTGGATTTCTCCACCGGGTCGGTGGGCCTCGGCGTGGCGGTGACCTCCTTCGCCTCGCTGGTGCAGGATTACATCACCGCGAAGGAATGGGGCGCGGATGTCGATCTAGGCCGCATGGTGGCCTTGGTGGGCGATGCCGAGTTGGACGAGGGCAACATCTACGAGGCCTTGCAGGAGGGTTGGAAGAACGACCTGCGCAATACATGGTGGATCATCGACTACAACCGCCAGTCGCTCGACGGGGTGGTGCGCGAGGGTCTGTTCAAACGCATCGAGCAGATTTTCGACGCCTTCGGCTGGGACGTGGTGAAGGTGAAATACGGCGCCCTGCAGCGTGCGGCGTTCGAGGAACCCGGTGGCGACAAGCTGCGCGACTGGATCGACAATTGCCCCAACCAGCTCTACTCGGCGCTGACCTATCAGGGCGGCGCGGTCTGGCGCGAACGGCTGATGGAAGCGCTTGGCGATCAGGGCGATGTCACGGCGCTGATCGACGCGCGCTCGGATGACGAACTGGCCGAGCTCATGGAGAACCTCGGCGGCAACTGTGTGCAGACGATGGCCGAAACTTTCGCCGCCATCGACCACGACCGCCCGGTCTGTTTCCTCGCCTATACCATCAAGGGCTGGGGCACGCCGATCGCGGGCCACAAGGACAACCACGGCGGGTTGATGACTAAGACCCAGATGGCCGACTGGCAAAAGCACATGGGCGTGGATGAGGGCGCGGAATGGGAGAAATTCGCCACCGTCGACGACCCCGATTCCCTGCAAGCCGCGCTCGACCGCGTGCCGTTTTTCGCCAAAGGCCGCCGCCGCTACAGTGACGCCAGCCTGCCGGTGCCGCAGATCGAACTGTCGAGCGACCGGGAAATCTCCACGCAGATGGCCTTCGGCAAGATCCTCGACGATCTGTCCAAGGGCGACAGCGATCTGGCGCAGCGCATTGTCACAATGTCTCCGGACGTGACCGGCACCACGAACCTCGGGCCATGGGTAAACCGCCGCAAGCTCTTTGCCCGCAGCGAACAGGCCGACACTTTCATCAACGAGAAAATCCCCTCCACCGCGAAATGGGAATTCACCCCCGAGGGCCAGCATATCGAGCTGGGCATCGCCGAGATGAACCTCTTCCTGCTTCTGGGCGCCGCGGGCCTGTCGCATTCGCTCTTCGGCAAGCGGGTCATTCCCATCGGAACGGTCTATGACCCCTTCGTCGCGCGCGGCTTGGATGCGCTGAACTACGCCTGCTACCAAGACGCGCGCTTCATGATCGTGGGCACCCCCTCGGGCGTGACACTCGCGCCCGAAGGCGGGGCGCATCAATCCATCGGCACGCCGCTCATCGGCATGAGTCAGGATGGGCTGGCGAGTTTCGAGCCCGCCTTCGCCGATGAGCTTGCTGTCATCATGCAGTGGGCCTTCGACTATTTGCAACGCGACGGCGAGGGCGACCCGGACGAGCGCACATGGCTGCGCGACGAGACCGGCGGCTCGGTCTATCTGCGGCTCACCACCAATCCCATCGAACAGCCCGGCAAACGCGTCGACGAGGACTTCCGCCAAGGCGCCATCGACGGAGCCTATTGGCTGCGCAAGCCGGGGCCGAACTGCGACGTGGTGATCGCCTATCAAGGTGCCGTGGCCCCCGAGGCGATCAAGGCCGCGGGCAGCATCGCCGAGGGCCGCCGCGACGTAGGCGTGCTGGCGGTGACCTCCGCCGACCGGCTGAACGCCGGCTGGACCGCGGCACAGCGCGCCCGGGCGCGCGGCAACCACGCGGCGCAGAGCCATATCGAAACGCTGCTGGGTCAGCTGCCGCGCGACTGCAAGCTGGTGACGGTGATCGACGGCCATCCAGCGACGCTGTCCTGGCTGGGCGCGGTCGTGGGGCATCAGACGGTGCCGCTTGGGGTCGAGCATTTCGGCCAGACCGGCACCATCGCCGACCTCTACCGGCATTTCGGGATCGACGCCCGCTCGATTGTGGAAAAGGTGCAGGGGCTGACCCCGGGGCGCCAGATGCTGCACCGGGTGGCGGGCTAAGGTTCGAAGGGGGGCAAACTGCCCCCCTCACCACCTGCCGAACTTGGCTTGCAGATAGGCCAGATAGGCCGTCGGGTCGTAGGCCCCTGCCCCGATTCCGGCGAGGACCTCGGCCCGGCTGCGCGACCGGCCGTGTTGCCAGACAAGATCGCCCAATGCCGCGTGAAGCGGCGCGTAGTCGCCCGCCGTCACGCCCGCGCGCACCTCGGGCTGCGTGGCATCCAGATGCGCCATGATCTGCGCGGCGGTCGAATTGCCCACGGTATAAGTCGGGAAGGAGCCGATGTAGCCGTGCGACCAATGCACGTCCTGCAGACAGCCCGCGCCGTTGTCCGGCACCTTCAACCCCAGATCCTCGCCCATCGCCGCGTTCCACGCCTCGGGGACGTCGGCGACCTTCAGCGAGCCGTCCATCAGCGCCATCTCGATCTTCACGCGCAACATGACGTGCAGATCATAGGTCAGCTCGTCCGCCTCGACCCGGGTGAGGCCGGGGGAGACGCGGTTGATCGCGGCGACGAATTCCTCTTCGCTCACGTCGCCCAACTGCTCGGGGAAGGTGTCGCGCAGCCGCCCGTAGTGCACCGCCCAGAAGGCGGGCGAGCGGCCGATGTGGTTTTCCAGCAGGCGCGACTGGCTTTCGTGCATCCCGAAACTGGTCCCCGCCACGGCATAGAGCCCGATCATGTCGGTCGCATGCGCCCCGCGCGTGAGCGCCGGATCGGCGCCCATCTCGTAGAGCGCATGGCCCGCCTCGTGGATCGTGCCGAAGATCGACATTGGCAGGTAGTTCGGGTTCCAGCGCGAGGTGATCCGCACGTCGTTGCGGGTCATGGAGATCTCGAAAGGATGCACCGCCGTATCGAGACGCCCGCGGTCCATGTCATAGCCCAGGGCCTCGGCGATATAGGCGCAGAAGGCCTGCTGGCCGGCGACGGGATAGTCGCGGAACAGGAAATCGCTGCGCGGCGCGGGCCGGGCGAGGGCCGCGTCGAGGATCGGGCGGATGCCGTCGCGGAGCTGGTCGAAGAACCGGGTGAGCTGCACCGCGGTGGCGCCGGGCTCGAAAACATCGGCCATTGGATCGTAGGGGTGGCCGTCATGGCCGAGCGCCTCAACCTTCTCGCGCGCCAGATCGACGATGCTTTGAAGATGCGGCTGGAACAGGGCGAAGTCGCCAGTGCGGCGCGCCTCGGTCCAGGCGGCGCCGGCGGTGATCGATTGCTCGGCCTGTCGGCGCAGCAAGGCTGCGGGGATGCGGGCGTGATGGGTGCGCGCCTCCTGCACTGATTGCGCGGCGCGGCGCTCGATCTCGGGCGCGTCGCTCTTGAGCACGGCTTCGGCGGCCTTGCCCATCTCGGGGTCGAGGATCATCTCGCGCGCGATACCCATGAGCGTGGCGATCTGGTGGCCGCGCGTCTCGGCCCCGCCCTTGGGCATCATCACCCGCGCGTCCCAGTTCAGCAGGTTTACCGAGACGAGCACGTCGTTCAGCCGCCCCACGCGGTCGGTCAGGGTCAGGCTCATGCGGCGGCTCCTGTTTCGGCGCCGGTGCCCCCGTCATGCAGGTGGCAGGCGACGCTGCGGTTGTCTTTCGGGTTCACGAGGCGCGGCACCTCGGTTTTGCAGCGCGGCCCTGCAAGCGGGCAGCGCGGATGGAAAGCGCAGCCCTTGGGCGGGTCGATCGGCGAGGGGATCTCGCCCTTGATCGGGTGAAAATGGGCGCGCCCGGTGCCGAGGGTCGGCACGGAGGCAAAGAGCGCCTCGGTATAGGGGTGCAGCGGTTTGGCGTAGAGTTCATCCGCCGGCGCCGTCTCGACCACGCGGCCGAGGTACATGATCGCCACCCGGTCGCAGACGTGGCGCACGACCGAGAGGTCGTGGCTGATGAACAGCGCCGTGAGGTCCAACTCGCGCCGCAGCTTCATGAAGAGGTTCAGCACCTGCGCTTGGATGGACACGTCGAGCGAGGCCACGGCCTCGTCCAGCACCAGAAGCTCGGGCTGCATCGCCAGAGCGCGTGCAATGGCGACCCGCTGGCGCTGCCCGCCCGAGAACTGGTGCGGCAATCGGTTGGCGTAGGCGCCCTCCAGGCCGACCTGCTCCAGCAGGCTGCGCACCCGTTCCTGCACCTCACGCGCCGGGATCAGCCCGTGGATGCGCGGGCCTTCTGCGATTATTTCGCCCACCTTCATGCGGGGGTTGAGGCTCGCGAAAGGGTCTTGGTGGATCATCTGCACGCGGGTCGTGAGCTTGTCGACATTGCCGCGCAACTCGCGCGCCACCGGCTTGCCTTCGAGCGTGACGCTGCCCGCGCTCGGCGCATAGATGCCCGAGACGACACGCCCCAGCGTGGACTTGCCGCAGCCGCTTTCGCCGACGATGCCCAGCACCTCGCCGCGCGGGACGCTCAAGGTGACGTCGTTAACCGCATGCACGGTCTGGGTGGAGTCGCGCCCCGACAGGCGGTCCAGCCCCCGGACCACCAGCCCCGGCTTGCGGGTGAACCGCTTGGAGACGCCGTCGATTTTCAAAATGGGGTCGGTCATGTGGCCTCGATCGGATGGTGGCACAGGACGGAATGTGCCTCGGTTCCAGTGTTGGGTGGGATCGTCGCGCAGATGTCCGTGGCGCGCGGGCAGCGTGGGCGGAACGGGCAGCCCGAGGGCAGATTCGCCAGCTGCGGGGTGGAGCCCGGGATCTGCGGCAGGTCGCGGCCCGGTTCGTGCAGGCCCGGGACCGAGTCGATCAACCCGCGCGTATAGGGGTGACGCGGATGGGCGATGACCGCCTCGGCGCTGCCGCTTTCGACGATCCGGCCTGCGTACATCACCGCGATGTCGTCGGCGAGCGAAGAGACCACGGCGAGGTCATGGGTGACCCAGACGATCGCGGTGCCGGTCTCATCCGCCAGCCGCCGCACCTCGGCGAGGATCTGGCCTTGGATCGAGACGTCGAGCGCGGTGGTCGGCTCATCGGCGAGGATCACGGCAGGCCGGTGCAGCAGGGCCGTGGCAATCGCCACGCGCTGGCGCATCCCGCCCGAGAGTTGGTGCGGATAGGCTTGCAACCGCTCGGCGGGGGCCGGAATGCCGACGATCTCAAGCGCCTCGCGGGCGCGGTCCCATGCGGCGGCCTTGCTGACCTTGTCGTGCACGCGCACGGCCATGGCCATCTGGTCGCCCACCCGCAGCACCGGGTTGAGGGTCATCATCGGGTCCTGAAACACCATCGAGACGTTGCGGCCCCGCATCTGGCGTCGGCCCTCGGCGCTGAGGCTGCGCATGTCGGTGCCCTGCACCAGAACCTCGCCTGCGGTGATCCGCCCCGGCTCATCGATGAGCCCCATGATCGAAAAACCGGTGACGCTCTTGCCCGAGCCGCTCTCCCCTACCAGCCCGAGGATGCGCCCCGGCTGGACCGAAAAGCTCACGTCATTGACGGCGGTGACGGCCCCCTTTCGGGTGCTGAATTGCGTGGTCAGTCCCCTGACCTCCAGTGCGGCGCTCATCGGCTGTTCCTCGGGTCGAGCACCTTGCGGACCTGATCGCCCACGAGGTTAATTGCAACTACGGTCACCATCAGCGCCAACCCGGGATAGATCGACAGCCAGTAGCGGTCCGAATGGATGTATTTGAACCCGTTGGAGATCAGCGACCCCAGCGAAGGTTCGGTCAGCGGCAGGCCCACGCCGAGGAAGGACAGCGTCGCCTCCAACGCGATGGCGCTTGCTACCTGAACCGTTGCAACCACGATCAGCGGCGGCAGGACGTTGGGCAGCAGGTGCTTGAACAGAACGCGATGCGTCGGCAGCGGGGTCGAGCGCGCGGCCTCAATATAGTCCTTGCCGCGTTCGACCTTGGCCGCGCCATGGGTGGTCCGGGCGAAATAGGCATATTGTGCGACGACCAGCGCGAGGATGATCTGCGCCACCCCCTGCCCCAGCATCGCCACCAGCACCAAAGCCAAGAGGATCGCGGGCATCGAGAGTTGTAGATCGACGATCCGCATCAGCAGGGCCTCGATCCGGCCGCCGAAATAGGCGGCGGTAAGACCCACGGCGATGCCGACCAGAAGCGCCAGCGCGCCCGCTGACAGACCGATCACGAAGCTGGTGCGCAGCCCGTAGAAAATGGCCGAGAGCATGTCACGGCCCGCGTTGTCGGTACCCAGCAGATGGACATAGCCGCCAGAGCCTTCGGTGCCCGGGCGCAGGAAAGCGTCGAGCCAGTCGAGCGCGGCCATGTCATAGGGATCCTGCGGCGAGACCAGCGGCGCGCCGAAGGAGAGGAACAGCAGCACCCCGATCACGATGAGCGCGCCAACGGCGACCCAGCTTTCGCGGAAGTCGGACCAGAAATTGCGCAACCGCTCAGCGCGCGTCTCCACCGGCGGGGCCGAGGGGACGGCGGCGATGTTTTCAGCGACGATCTCGGGCATCATGCGCCTCCTTTCAGACGGACCCGCGGGTCCAGACGGGCGTAAACCAGATCAACCACGAGGTTGATGAGGACAAAGAGGATCACGACCATGATCAGGTAAGAGACCATCACCGGCCGGTCGAGTTGCAGGATGGAGTCGATGATCAGCTTGCCGACGCCGGGCCAGTTGAACACGCTTTCGGTCACCACGGCGAAGGCCAGTGTCGAGCCGAGCTCGAGCCCCAGCACGGTGACGATCGGGATTGAGATGTTGCGCAGGATGTGTCGGAAGACGATTTGCCGGTCCGGCAGCCCCTGCGCGCGGGCAAATTTGACGTAGTCGGTGCCCATCGCCTCAACCATGCCGGCGCGGGTAAGGCGGATCATCAGGCCCATCTTGAACAGCGACAGGTTGATCGCGGGCATAATGACATGGCTCCAGCCATCGGGGGTAAAGAGCGAGGACGTGATGCCGAAGACCGTCGCCTCATCCCCGCGCCCGCCCGAAGGCAGCCAACCCAGTTCGACCGCGAAGCCCATGATCAGCAGCATGCCGATCCAGAAGGTCGGCACCGAAAAGCCCAGAACCGAGAGCGCCATGATCATCTTGGCGCCAATGCTGTCGGGGCGGTAGCCTGCCCAAAGACCGGCGGGAATGCCCACGCCCACGGCGATCAGCACCGAGACAAGCACCAGTTCCAGCGTCGCCGGGAAGCGCGAGAAGACGAGGTCGACGACGGGGATGTTATAGACCATCGAAGTGCCCAGATCGCCCTGCGCCACATTCTTGAGGAAGGTCCAGTATTGCACGACCAGTGGTTGATCGAGCCCGTATTGCGCGATTAGTTTCTCGCGGATTGCCTGCGTGGCACCGGGGTCGATCATCACGTCGATCGGGTTGCCGATGGCAAAGACGCCGACAAAGACGATCACCGACATGGCAAAGACCACGACAACCGCCTGCGCCAACCGGGTTATAAAATAGCTGAGCATTCGACCTCGCCCATCAGCAGAAAAAGGAAGGCGCCCGCCGGCAAGCAGCGGGCGCCCGGGATGTTATCGCGTCTTATTCGACCGGTGTGATTGCATAGGCGCGGGTTTCCTGATCGACACGCGGTGTCATGTTGATCGTATCAGCGTCCGCCGCCCAGACGGTCTGCAGGATCACCGTGGGGATCAGCGCGCGGTCTTCCATCGCGATGTAGGAGGCCTCTTCATAGAGCTTGCGGCGCGCTTCGGGGTCGAGGGTCTGGGCGCCTTCGCCGAAGACCCGGTCGAACTCGGGATTGGAATAGCCTGCGCGGTTGAAGTTGCCAAAGCCCTTCTCGGCATCCTTGGTGTGCACCAGTGCGCCGTAGGTATAGGCAGCCTCACCAGTCAGGGTGCCCCATGCGGACATGGTCATGGTGTATTCCTCGCGCGCCGCAGCCGGGAAGAAGACGGTGCCGTTAAGCGCCTGTGCGTTCACCTTCAGACCCAGACGCGACCACATCTGCGCCAGCGCTTCGCAGACCACGGCATCGCCGGGCACGCGGTTGTTGGTGCAGGTGAAATCGATCTCAAAACCCTCGGGGTAGCCGGCCTCGGCCAGCAGTTCCTTGGCTTTCTCGATGTCATATTCGCGCTCGCCCAGTTCCGGGCTGTAGCCAAAGAAACCTTCGGGCATCAGCTGGTTGGCAGGCGTACCCAGACCTTCGAGCACCACGTTGACCAGCACGTCGCGGTTGATCGCCAGGTCCAGCGCCTTGCGCACGCGTAGATCCTGCAGCGGGTTGCCCTCGACCTCTTCGCCGTTGACCTTGATCGGCTGCGGCTCTTCGTCCTTCACCGACGGCGCGATGTTCAGGATATAGACCGAGTCAGACACGAATGTTTCGATGTCGCCATCGTTCTTCATCGCGAGGTAGTCGGAGGCGGGAACGTAGTTGATCAGGTCAACCTCACCCGAACGCAGGGCCGCAACGCGCGAAGTGTCCTCAGGGATCTCGCGGCGGGTGACGGTCTCCCACGCGGCCTGGCCGCCCCAGTAGTCGTCGAAACGCTCGAGCACCAGATCGCCTTTGGGCTGCCAGGAGACGAAGGTGTAGGGACCGGTGCCGATCGCCTTCTCGCCGGAGTTGAACTGCTCGTTGCCCGCTTCCATGCCGGTCTCAGAAGGCACGACGAAGAGACGGGTGAAGTCGTTGGGCAGCGAGGGCGCCATGCCCTTGGTCTTCACGCGCAGGGTGTAGTCGTCGACCACTTCGACGCTGTCGACATATTTGGTGTAGAGGGTCATCGGCATCGGGCCGGTCACTTCCGGGATACGCTCGATCGAGAATTTCGCGTCCTCGGCGGTGAAGTCGGTGCCGTCATGGAACTTCACGCCCTCGCGCATCTTGAATTCCCATGTGGTGTCGTCGATCGGCTCCCAGCTGACGGCGAGGCCGGGCTTGAGCTGCAGCTTCTCGTCAACGTCCACCAGCGTGTCGAAGACATGGCGCAGGGCTTCGGCCTGCGAGCCCAAGGTCGACCAATGCGGGTCAATCGAATCCGGGCCGGCGCGCAGGCCGATCACCAGATCGGCGGCCATCGCTGCTGGCGCGGCAGCGATCAGCGCCAATGCGGCGACGGCGGATTTCAGGGTAAGCTTCTTCATTGGTCAAAAACCTCCATGTGTTATATCTTGCAGTTACACTAGACAGCTATAATTGTGACGGTCAACACAAATATGTAACATTGCAACATTCGCATGCCGTATAAGCCCAATATATAAGCTTGTCGCGCCACGGCTTTTGAGGCAGTGTTACAGACATGAGTGACAAACAGGCAAAATTTGAACGGGCAATGGATCGAATCGTACAGGCGATGGATCGCAGCTCGTCCGTATCTCTTTCCGTTCAGCTCCGCGGAGCGCTGGAATTCGGGATTGCGTCGGGCGAATTGCCCTCCGACGCGCGCCTGCCCTCGGTCCGCGCTTTGGCCGCGCGGATGAAGATTTCCCCGGTCACGGTCAGCAATGTCTACGCCGCGCTGCAATCCTCGGGGTTGGTCGAGGGGCGCGTCGGCTCGGGTACATTCGTCAGCGGCGGTGGCAGCCGCGCCCACGACGGGCGCTTTCGGCAGCTTGATCAACAGATCGCTGAACTGTTGAGCCTTGCGAAATCCTGTGGTGTCAGCGCGTCGGAACTGGCTGTGCGCATTTCCATGGCCAGCAGCGCCAGCCCGCGCCCGCTGCGCATTCTGATGGTCGGCAATTTCATCGACGCGACCCGCGCTTATGCAGATGAACTGCGCCAGCATCTGCCCGAGGGCGATGAGATCGACGCCGCCGTTCTGGATGAGATCGCACCCAATCCGCCCAAGGACATCGACCTGATTATCGCGCCCAAAACCCTGCTGTCCAAAACGCGAGAAATTTTGCCGAATGTCGAAGTGCTGGGCCTGACACTCATCCCCAACGAGGCGACCCGCGTGGCGCTGGCCTCGATCCCGCCTGACGCCAAGACGCTCGCTTACTCCTATTTTCCCGGCTTCGTTACGATCATGAAAGCGGGCATCCTGCGGTTTGCCCCGCATGTCACGCAGTTGACCATGAAGGTTCGTGACGAGAATGGCCTGTCATCGGCCATGCGCGAGGCAGATGTGGTCATCTATGCCACCGGTGCCGACTACCTTCGTGGCGCGTTGCGCCCCGAGCAGACCGCTTTTGAATACCGTCACACCCCAGACGTGCACGCCATCCGTTCAGAAATCCTGCCCGCCATTGAGACATGCCGGGCCTCTCTCAAATCCACAAAGGCCGCCGAAGAATGAAGATATCCGAAAGCAATTGGTTCGAGATCGAAGAATACCTCAAGACCGACGACCGCTGTGTCCTGCCCCTCGGCAGCACCGAGCAGCACGCCTACCTCAGCCTCTCGGTCGATTCGATCCTGTCGGAAAAGGTCGCCGCCGATGCCGCCGAACCTCTGGGCGTTCCGGTATTTCCGGCGGTGGCCTATGGTCTGACACCCTATTTCATGGGTTTCCCCGGCTCCGTCTCGCTGAAGCTTTCGACCTATGCGGCGCTTCTGCGCGACATCCTCGACAGCCTCTATGCCACCGGCTTCCGCCGCGTGCTGATCGTCAACGGTCACGGCGGCAACAGCCCGGTGCAGCCCGTCACGATGGAGTGGATGGAGGCCAACGAAGGGGCTCGCTGCCGTTTCCATGACTGGTGGCGTGCGCCCGAGACCTGGAACTGCGTGCAGGAGATCGACCCCGTCGCCTCCCACGCGTCCTGGATGGAGAACTTCCCCTGGACCCGCTTGCCCGGCCGCGAACTGCCGGACGAGCAGAAACCCTTCGTCGATTTCGACCGCTTGCGCGACCGCAACGCCGCCGGCGTGCGCGCGCTCATCGGGGACGGCAACTACGGCGGCGTTTACCAGAAGCCTGACGCCGATACCGACCGCCTGTGGGAGATCGCCGTGCGCGAGACCCGCGCGCAGCTTGAGGGGGACTGGGCATGAGCGAGACGCCGATCCTGATCTGGGGCGCCGGTGCCATCGGCGGCATCCTCGGCGCCTATTTCGCCCGCGCAGGTCATGCCGTGCATATGGTCGATGTCGTGGAAGAGCATGTCGAAGCAATGCGCAGCAGCGGGCTGCGCATTGAAGGCCCGGTCGAAGCATTTACCCAAGTCCTCCCGGCCAGCACGCCGGACGAACTGACTGGCCAATACGATCACATTTTCCTCTGCGTGAAGGCGCACCACACCGCCGCCGCTTTGGAGATGCTTGCCCCCCATCTCGCGCCGGGCGGCTATGTCGTCTCGGCCCAGAACGGGCTCAACGAAAAGGTCATCGCCGCGCGCATCGGGGCCGAGAACACGGTCGGCTGTTTCGTCAACTACGGCGCCGACTGGTTGGAGCCGGGCCGCATCCTCTTCGGCAACCGCGCCGCCGTGGCGGTGGGGGAACTCGACGGGCGCATGAGCGACCGCGTGGCCGAGGTGCATAGCCTTCTGCAACTGGTCGAACCCGAGGCCGTCGCCACCGACAACATCTGGGGCTACCTCTGGGGCAAGATGGGCTACGGTGCGCTTCTCTTCTGTACCGCCCTCACCCCCGACAGCATGTCCGACGCCATGGCGCGCGACGAGCACCGCGCCGCCTACCGCGCGCTTGGGCACGAGGTGATGACACTGGCCGCGCATGAGGGCGTGTCCCCCCTTGGTTTCAACGGGTTCGACCCGGAAGCCTTCCGCAAGAACGATACCGCGGCCATCGACGCCGCGATGGAGAAGATGATCGCCCACAACCGCAAGACCGCCAAGACCCACTCCGGCATCTGGCGCGACCTCGCGGTGCGCAAGCGCAAGACCGAGGTCGACGCACAGATCGGCGTCATGGTCGACTTGGGCCGTGAAGCAGGCATCGCGGTGCCGACGCTGGCGCGCATGGTTGAGCTTATCCACGACATCGAGGACGGCAAGCGCGAACAATCCGCCGACCTCGTCGACCTGTTGGTGGCGGCATGAGGATCGATCTGACCGGCAAGGTCTTTGCCGTGACCGGCGCGGCGCAGGGCATCGGCGCCGCGATACTGTCCGAGCTCCGCGCCGCCGGGGCCGCCGTGGCCGCGATGGACATCGACGCCGCGGGCCTCGCCCCGCTGGAGGTCGAGGGCGTGACGCTGCATAGCGGCGATCTGGGCAACCGCGAAACGACCCTCGCGCTCTGCGCCGAGATCCTCGAACGGCACGGGCGGATCGACGGGCTGGTGACCTCCGCCGGCGGCGTGCGCGGTCAGGTCGGGCGCCCGCTGGAAGAGATCAACGAGGACGACTGGCAGGCGATCTTTCAGGCCAATGTCGATGCCGCCATGTGGTGCGCCCAAGGTTTCGCGCCCGCGATGAAGGAAACGGGATCGGGCCGGATCGTCACCATCTCCTCTGGCGCGGGGCTGAAGCCCAGCCTTACCGGCATCCAAGCCTATGCGGCGGCGAAACATGCGCTTGTGGGCCTGACCAAGCAACTCGCGCTGGAGCTTGGGCCGCAGGGCATCACCGTGAATTCCGTGGCGCCCGGCTTTGTCCTGTCGAACCCCTCGACGGAAAAGCAATGGGACGCCTTCGGCCCCGAGCGGCAGAAGCAGATCATCGGCGGCATCCACATGCGCCGCTTGGGCCGCGCGCAGGACATCGCGGATGCGGTCACCTTCCTCTGCTCCGACCGCGCCGGTTGGATCACGGGCCAAATCCTTTCCGTCGACGGAGGCCACGCATGAGCGAGCCGCATGAATGGGACGAGCCGCACTGGCGCGGGCTGGTCGAACAGGTCCGCGCCGGGCAGAACCTGCTGCCGAAAACATGGCCCGGCGGCGCGCGCTGCGCCGTGGCGCTGAGTTTCGACAGCGATCATGAAACCAACGAGCTGCGCGACGGGGGGACAAGCATTGCGCGCCTCGGCTGGGGCGAATACGGCGCACGGCGTGGCATCCCCCGCATTCGCCGCGTGCTCGACCGGCATGGGGTGAAGGCGAGCTTCTTCGTGCCCGCCGTCTCTGCCCTGCTGCACCCCGAAGAGCAGCGCAGCCTCGCCGAGGAGGGCCACGAGATCGGCCTGCACGGCTGGATCCACGAGCGCAATACGCAGGTCCCGCCGGAGGCCGAGCGCGAGTTGATGCTGCGCGCCTCGGACACGCTGGAAAAGATCACCGGCACCCGCCCCGTCGGCATGCGCACGCCGTCTTGGGACTACAGCGCCCACACGCTCTCGATCGCCCGCGAGATGGGGCTACTCTACGACAGCTCCCTGTTCTCGGACGACGACCCCTACGAGATCGTGGAGAAGGGCGAGGCGACCGGGATCGTGGAACTGCCGGTGGAGTGGATACGCGACGATGCCGTCTATTTCATGATGAACCGTTTTGGCGCGCAGCGGCCCTATACGCCGCCCGCGGATGTGCTCGACATTTTCCGGCGCGAGTTCGACGGCGCTTATGACGAGGGCGGGCTCTTCCTCTTGACCATGCACCCGCATGTGACAGGCTACCGCTCGCGCATCTTCATCCTCGACGAGCTGATCGACCACATCAAATCCCGCGGCGATTGCTGGATCGCCACCCATGCCGAGATCGCCGGCTATTGCGCCGAACAGGCCGGATTGAAAGGACAAACATGACCTATTCCCTTGCCATCCACGGCGGTGCCGGAACCATCCTCAAGGAAAACATGACGCCCGAGAAGGAGGCCGCCTATCACGACGGCCTCGCCCGTGCGCTGGAAGCCGGCGAAGCGGTGCTGCGCGACGGTGGCAGCGCGATGGACGCGGTGGTGGCCGCGGTCTGCGCGCTCGAAGATGAGCCGCTGTTCAACGCAGGGCGCGGCGCGGTCTATACTTCCGAGGGCGTGCAGGAGATGGACGCCGCCGTGATGGATGGCGCCGACCGGCGCGCGGGCTCGGTCGCCGGTGTTTTCGGGCCGAAGAACCCGGTGAAACTGGCGCGCGCCGTCATGGAACGGACCGAGCATGTCACCCTTATCGGCCCAAACGCGCTGGAGATCGCCCGGCAGGCCGGGCTTGAGTTCGCCGACCGTGACTATTTCTTCACCCAGTCCCGCTGGGATGCCTTGCAGGAGACGCTCGAGATGCGCGCCCGCGGCGAGGTTTCGGACGATCCGGCGCGGCGGCATGGCACCGTGGGGGCCGTGGCGCGCGACGCGGCGGGCAACATTGCCGCCGCCACCTCAACGGGGGGCATGACCGCCAAGGCCCCAGGCCGGGTTGGCGACACGCCGATGATCGGCGCGGGCACCTTCGCCGACAACGAGACCTGCGCGGTCTCTGCCACCGGGCATGGCGAGATTTTCATCCGCTGGAACGCCGCCGGGGAGATCGCCGCGCGGATGCGCCACGCGGGCGAGGATCTGGCCACCGCCGCCGAACATGTGGTGATGCAGGAACTGGCACCCAACGACGGCTCGGGCGGGATCATCGCGGTGGATGCCGCGGGCAATATCGCCATGCCGTTTAACTCGCAGGGCATGTACCGCGGCATGGTGCGAAAAGGCAGCGCGCCCGAAACCAGTATCTATTGAGCGGCGCGGCCCTTCGGTTGCCTTCCTGCCACGGGAAGGCGACAAATGCCGCCGGGAAGAGCCGCCCGCCATCTAAATCTTGACATTTTGTCCCCTCCCTTTGATTGACGATCAAACGAACTTGACGGGAGAGGGGACAATGTGCGTTTTTTAGCAGCAATTGCCAGGGTGATCTGCGCGGTGAACTTGGTCATCGGCAATCTTTTCTCATGGCTCGCACTCGGCATCGTCTTGGTCTGTTTCACCGTGGTTGTGCAGCGCTATGTCTTCGCGATCAGCTTCGTTTGGATGCAAGACCTTTATATCTGGCTCAACGGCGCGATGTTCACGGCCGTGGCCGGTTTTGCGCTGCTGCGCGATGACCATGTGCGCGTCGACATCTTCTACCGCCCCGCCACCATGGCCCGCCGCGCGCTCATTGACCTGATCGGTGTCATCGTCTTTCTGCTGCCCTTTTGCTGGATCGTCTACACCTATTCGATCCCCTTCGTGATCCGGGCTTGGGGCTATCAAGAAGGGTCGGCCAATGTGGGCGGCATGCCGGGGCTTTACATTCTCAAAGCCTTCATCATCGGCTTCGCATTTCTACTCGCAATTCAAGGGATTGCATGGATCATCCGCTCCATCCTCGTGCTCAGCGGCAATGCTGAGCTGGTGCCCAAATCCATGCAATACAGCCGGGACCAAATCCCCGCAGACCATCCGCAGGGAGCCGTTTGATGGATCCGATTTTCATTGGCGAGATGCTCGCCGCGCTCATGTTCTTTGGCGTGATCGGCTTTTTGCTGCTCGGCTTTCCGGTGGCTTTCACACTTGCGGGCGTGTCGCTGCTGTTTGGCGCCGTGGGCATGGGGTTCGGCGTTTTCGATCCCTCGAACTTCGGCTCGCTGCCGAACCGCTATATCGGCTTCATGACCAACGAAGTCTTGGTCGCCGTGCCGCTTTTTATCTTCATGGGGGTGATGCTGGAACGCAGCCAGATCGCCGAGCAGCTTTTGCTCACCATGGGCAAACTTTTCGGCAATATGCGCGGCGGTTTGGGGATTTCGGTGGTGCTTGTGGGGGCAATGCTCGCGGCATCCACGGGCGTCGTGGGGGCCACGGTTGTCACCATGGGCCTGATCTCTCTGCCCGCCATGCTGCGGGCGGGCTATGACCCCAAGCTTGCAACCGGGGTGATCTGCGCCAGCGGCACCTTGGGTCAGATCATTCCACCCTCCACCGTGTTGATCTTCATGGGCGATATGCTTTCGGGCATTAACTCTCAGGTGCAGATGGCCAAGGGCAACTTTGCCCCCACGCCCGTCTCTGTGGGGGATCTTTTCGCCGGGGCGCTGCTGCCGGGGATTTTGCTAGTTTCGCTTTATCTCAGCTACGTTCTCTTCAAAGCCGCGACCGCGCCCGCCTCCTGCCCCGCGACGCCGGTTCCGGCGGATGAGAAAAGCCAGCTGGTGCGAGATTTCTTTGTCGCCCTGATGCCGCCGCTCTTGCTGATCCTTGCCGTGCTGGGGTCGATCCTCGGCGGCATTGCCACCCCGACCGAGGCGGCCTCTGTCGGTGCTGTGGGGGCGATGGTGCTTGCGGCCATGCGCTGGCGTCTGTCCTTCCGCATCCTGCGGGAGACGATGATCGCCACGGCCACGATCACCAGCATGGTCTTTGTCATTCTGCTGGGGGCTTCGGTCTTTTCCATCGTGTTCCGCATGATGGGCGGCGACAATCTGGTGCATGAGTTCCTCAGCAACCTGCCCGGTGGCCCCTTGGCCGCAGTGGCGGTGGTGATGATCATCATGTTCTTCTTGGGCTTCATCCTCGATACTTTTGAGATCATCTTTATCGTGATCCCGATCACGGCACCGGTGCTGTTGATGCTGGACATCGATCCAATCTGGCTGGGCGTCTTGGTCGGGGTCAACTTGCAGACATCCTTCCTGACGCCGCCCTTCGGCTTTGCGCTGTTCTATCTGCGCGGGGTGGCCCCGGCGGATCTGCCGACGAGCGCGATTTACAAAGGTATCCTGCCCTTCGTGATGTTGCAGGTGGTGGCGATTGCGATCCTCTTTGCCTTCCCGCAGATCGTGACTTGGTTGCCGAAGCTGATCGCGGGGTGAGATAGCCCCCCTCGACGTTCAAAGGCCCGGCAGCAACGCCGGGCCTTTTTGGTTGAGCGGTAAGGGCATCGCCCTCCCTGGTGGGCGATCGAACCCGTGAAGGGGGCTGCGCCGGTGCCCATCTCGCGAACCGATCCGGCGCGGGCTACGTCGCAAAATCGCCCTCCGGGGGGAGGGAGGGCGATGCCCGGTGTGCCACCGGGCGGGACAGATTTCTTGGGGTTCGCCCATGAAAAAGGCCCGGCGTTTCCACCGGGCCTTTCCAATCACATTCAGCGCGAAGCTCAGTACTTCAGGAACTTCTGACGCGCCTGCACATAGGGGCTGTCGATGTTCTCGGTCCGGGTACGGACGAGGTTCAGCGCTTCGACAAAGCTTTCGGCGGTCTTCTTGACCAGCGGGTCGTCGCTGTTGCGCAGTTCTTCGACCACTTCAACCGAGGCCTTGGCACCGGCTTCCATGATGTCGTCGGGGAAGTTGCGCACGGTCACGCCATGCTCTTCCTGCAGGGTCTTCAGCGCGCGCGGGTCGTTGGCGTAGAAGTCCGCAGCTACCTGATCGTATTCCGCTTGGCTGACGTCACGGATGATCGCCTGCAGGTTCTCGGGCAGTTCCTGATACTTCTTCTTGTCGACGACAAGCTCGGTCGCCAGACCCGATTCCACGAAGGACGGCATGTAGTAGTTCTTGGCCACTTGATGGAAACCGAGCGCCAGATCGTTGTAGGGGCCGACGAATTCCGCAGCGTCGAGCGTGCCTGACTGAAGCGCTTGGAAGATCTCGCCCGCGGCCATGTTGGTCACGGTCGCGCCCAGTTTCTCCCACACGCGGCCACCGAGGCCCGGCGTCCGGAAGCGCACGCCTTTGACGTCGTCGAGGCTCTTCAGCTCATCGCGGAACCAGCCGCCGGTCTGCGTGCCGGTGTTGCCCGACAGGAAGCCCTGGACGCCGAACTGGTCATAGATCTCGTCCCAGATCTCCTGACCGCCCATGTAGCGCATCCATGCCGTCAGTTCCGGCGTGGTCATGCCGTAAGGAACGCCGGTGAAGAAGGACAGCGCGGGGGATTTGTTCTGCCAGTAGTAGGCGGCGCCGTGGCTCATCTCAGCGGTGCCGTCGATCACGGCGTCGAGCGATTGCAGCGGGGGCACCATCTCACCAGCCGAGAAGACCTGAATGGTCAGCTCGCCACCCGAGGCAGCGGTGATCCGGTCGGCCAGACGCTGCGCGCCGACACCCAGACCGGGGAAGTTCTTGGGCCATGTGGTAACCATGCGCCATGTGATGTTGCCCTGCGCAATAGCGGGCGCTGCAAGTGTCGTGGCGGCGGCACCTGCCCCCATCACACCTGCCTTGCGGATAAATGAACGACGATCCATGTTTTTCCTCCCAAACGGATATTTGCTTAGCCTCCCCCGACGTCGACGCGGAGGGCCATGCGCAGCAGATAATCGTCGCTTTTCGAAAATGTCCATGGCTTAGGCAAATTGAAATCTCACCTTCTGGACAATCCCGCCCCAAGCCGCATACGTAGTGCTACTTAAAGCAGCATTATTAATGGTCTTTTGCCTTGTTTTCGGCAGAAAGGCCAATAATGTGCGAGCTGCCAGGGAGGGCTCAGATCTTGATAAAATTCATCGACCAGATGAACGAATTCGTCGGGCGCATCGTGTCGGTCGTCGCCGTCATTTTCGCCGCAATCATCATCTATGACGTCTTCATGCGCTATGCGCTGAATGACCCGACCCGCTGGGCCTTTGACGTCACGAAACAACTTTATGGCTTCTATTTCGTGATGCTGGGCGGCTATGCGCTGCGCCATCAGGCCCATGTGCGGGTCGATCTGATCACCGAAACCCTCGGCCCCAACCTGCGCCGTTGGGTCGAAGCGGCGGGCTATGTGATCTTTTTCTTCCCCTTCGCGTGGATCTTCACCACCCGCTCTTATGAATTCGCCATGCGCTCCTATGCCCAAGGTGAGACGACATATGGCTCGGTCCAGCTGCCGGTCTATCCGCTGAAAATGGCCATGGCCCTCGCTGCCGGTCTTTTGCTGCTGCAAGGCGTGGCGGAATTCTTGAAACTCGTACTTAACCGTCAGGAACTGCCCCGTGACGCCTGAACTCATTGCACTCACCATGTTTGGCCTGCTTCTGCTGGGCCTTTTCATGGGCCACCCGCTGGCCTTCGTTCTGGGCGGCACCGCCGTTTTGGGCGCTGTCATCGCCGGCAAACCGATGGTGCTAGGCATCGTCATTAACCGGATTTTCGGCGATGTGCTAGACAACTTCACGCTGATCGCGATTCCGCTCTTTATCTTGATGGCAAGGTTCCTGTCCGATTCGGGCGTGACGGATAAGATGTTCGAATCACTGCGGCTTTTGATGTCCAACATCCGCGGCGGTCTGGCGCTCGCGGTGGTTTTCATCTCGATCCTGCTCGCCGCGACCACGGGTATCATCGGCGCCTCGATCACCGTGATGGGCGTGATGGCCCTGCGCCCGATGCTGCAATATGGCTATAGCCCCACGCTGACTACCGGGGTCATCGCCGCCTCGGGCTGTTTGGGCATTCTGATCCCGCCGTCGATCATGTTGATCCTCATGGCCTCTTATTCCCCCCTCTCGGTGGGAGAGCTTTTCGCGGGCGCCATGGTGCCGGGCGTGGTGCTGGGGCTGCTCTATGCGGTCTGGGTTTTCGTTGTCGCTGTGGTCCGACCCGACATGGCCCCCGCCGTTGAGCCGGATGAGAAAATCTCGAAACCCGCCCTCCTGCGCATGTTGCTGATCGAAGCCGTGCCGCCGCTGGTGCTGATACTCGGCATCTTGGGCTCTCTGCTCGCGGGCATCGCCACGGCGACGGAAGCTTCCGCCATCGGCGCGGCGCTGGCACTGGTGATCGTCATCATGCGCGGCAAGTTCAGCTGGGCATCCTTCTACGGCGCGATGCTGGAAACCGGGCGCACCTCGGCGATGATCCTGTTTATCGTCGTGGGCGCCACGGCCTTTACCGGCGTGTTCAACATCACCGGGGGTCTGCGCGCGACGCAGGAGATCATCCGCAACCTCGACATGGCGCCTTGGCTCTTGATCGCGATGATGATGTTCATCGTCTTCATCCTCGGGGCCTTCCTTGACTGGACCGGCATCGTGCTGCTGTCCTTCCCGATCTTCCTGCCGATCGTGCAGGAGATGGACGTGAGCCTGTTGTGGTTCGTCGTCCTGATGTCGGTGGTTCTGCAAACGTCCTTTTTGACCCCGCCCTTTGGATATGCGCTCTTCTACCTGCGCGCCATTGCCCCGCGTGAGGTCAAGACGTCGCATATCATCGTCGGCGTGCTGCCTTTCATCGGTCTGATCCTGATGATGTGCGTGGCCATCGCCCTGTTCCCGCAGCTTGTCACCTGGCTGCCGGAAACGCTCTATACAAAATAATCAACGGAGGAGAGAGATTATGAAATTGAAATCAACCCTTGCCGGTCTGGCACTCTGCGCGGGCGTTGCCACGCAGGCCGCGGCCCAAGACAGCTGGACCATGACCACCACATGGCCCACTTCGCTGGAACTGATCGAGATCGACAAGCATTTCGTCGATCTGGCCAACAAGCTGACCGGCGACGACCTGACCATCGAATTCTTCGAAGGCGGCTCCCTCGTGCCCGCGGGCGAAGTGTTCGGCGCGGTTGAATCCAACACCGTGCAGGCTGGTGCCGACTGGCCCGGTTACTGGGCGGGCCGCAACTCTGCCTTCTCGCCGCTGGCGACCACGGCGAGCCTGTTCAACGCGGTCGACTACGTCAACTGGATCGAGCAATGGGGCGGCAAAGAGCTTTATAACGAGATCTACGGCAAGTTCGGCATGGTCTATCTGCCCTACGGCGTGACCAACAACGAATCCGGCTTCCGCACCAACGAACAGATCGTCACGCTGGAGGACCTCAAGGGTAAGCGTTTGCGTCTGTCGGGTCTGGAGCAGGGCCGTCTGTTGGAAAAACTGGGCGGGTCGCAGGTCTCCATGGCCGGTGGCGAAATCTATCAGTCGCTTGAGCGCGGCGTGATCGATGGCGCGGAATTCTCGACCCCGAACGTCGACTTCTCGGGCGGTTTCCAGCAGGTCACCAAATACTGGGCGACACCGGGCTGGCACCAGTCGGCGTCGATCTTCGGTGTGATGATCAACAAAGGCGCATGGGACGCCCTGTCGGACGAGACCCGCGAAGCCCTTGAGATTGCGGCGCAGGCCAACCTTGTTTGGTCGCTGTCTTTCACCGAGAAGCGCGCGACCGAAGCCTACCAGCAGTTCCTCGACGCGGGCATCGAAATCAACCGCTACGATGACGAGACGCTGACCAAGGTTCAGGAGATGGCGAACGAGACCATCGAGGAGACCGCCTGCGAGAACCCCGATTCCGCCAAGGTTTACCTGAGCCAGCTGGAGTATCTGAACGACTACGCGAAATGGCGTGACGCTTCGGCGCCGTTCAACCTGGGCCGCACGCCGAATGGACCGGACATCGAGAAAATCCGCGCCTGCGCGGAATGATTTGAGCCGTTAGGTTTAAACGGAAAGGCCCGCCAAATGGCGGGCCTTTTTTGCGTTTGGGGAAGAAGATCGAGGTCAATCGCCTGCCCGCGGGTCAGCGATCAAACGCTAGACGCTGCCACTTTATCCCTCAGCCATGATGTGCTTTCGCGAGGTTGCACCCAGCCTCACCAAATCGCCTACCCGTCCGGGCGGCCAGACGATGGCCCGGCGCCTGCGGCTTGATTCCGGCCCCGGTGGCAAAATCACCCTACCCCTCAACCCGTTTCAAGAACTTCTGCAACCGCGCATCCTTCGGCGCGCCAAAGATCTCTGACGGCGCACCGCTCTCAACAATCTTCCCGCCGTCCATGAAGATCACCCGATCCGCGATCTCGCGCGCGAATTGCATCTCATGGGTCACGATCAGCATGGTCTGCTTGCGCTCCGCCACCGCGCGCATCAGGTCGAGCACCTCCCCCACCCATTCCGGATCGAGTGCCGAGGTCGGCTCATCGAACAACATCAGTTCCGCCCCGAGCGCCATGGCGCGACCGATGCCAACACGCTGTTGCTGCCCGCCAGACAACGCCGCCGGAAAACTGTCAGCCTTATCGGCCAAGCCGGTCTCGGCCAAAACCGCGAGCGCGCGTTCTTCGGCCTCGGCCTTGGGCCGTTTCTGCACCGTGACAAGCGCTTCCATGATGTTCTCTTTCGCCGTCTTATTGGCGAAAAGCGCGTAGTTCTGGAACACCATCGCCGTCCGACGCCGCAGCGCCAGAATATCCGCCTTGCGTGCCTTGGCGGCGTCGACGGTCACATCGCCGATGCGAATGACCCCCTCTTGCGGCACGTCGAGAAAATTGAGACAGCGCAACAGGGTCGACTTGCCGGTCCCGGAGGGGCCTATCACGACCACCCGCTCGCCCTCGGCAATCTGCAAATCAATGCCGTTCAGAACCGGCGCGCCGCCGAAATCTTTGGTCAGGCCAGTGATATCAATCATCGCACGAACGCCTTATTCAGATAGGTTTCAAGCCGCTTTTGCACTTGGCTCAGCGCTTCGACAATGACCCAATAGATCATGGCCACCACTAGATAGGCCTCGAAATAAAGGAAGCTCCCTGCGGCTTCTTTCTGCGCGGCGCCCATCATCTCGGTCACGCCGAGGGTAAAGGCGAGCGAGGTGCCTTTGATCATGTCGATGAAATAATTCACCAACGTCGGCGCGGCGATCCGGGCGGCCTGTGGCAGGATGATCCGCCACATCATCTGACCTTGGGTCATGCCGATGGACTGGGCGGCCTCCCATTGGCTGCGGTCCACCCCCATGATCGCGGCGCGGATGCTTTCGGCCATATAGGCGGCAAAATGCAGGGTCAGCCCCATGATGGCGGCAGTCACACCGCTGATATTGGTCAGGAACGACAGCACCTGCGGCAGACCGAAGTAAAAGAGGAACAGTTGCACCAGTAGCGGCGTGCCGCGGAAGAAGCTGATGAAAACGATCACGAACCAGTCGAGCACGGGCACTTTCACAACCCGTTCGACCGCCAAAAGCGAGGCGAGGATGAGTGCGAACACCATCCCCGCCACCGCCATGAACAAGGTCAGCGGTACGTAGCCCAATATGACGGGCACCAGCCCCAGCATGTAGTCAAGGTCTAGCGCCCGCATGGGTTACTCCGCTTTGGTGATGTCTGTGCCGAACCACTTGTCCGAGATTTCGGCCAGTGTACCGTCTTCGCGCAGGGATTCCAGCGCAGTGTCGACACGGTCACGCAGCGCGCGGCCTTCGTCGTTGTCTTGGAACGGCAGGGCATTGCGGATCTCAGAGAAGGGCTTGCCCGCCAGTTGCAGCGGCAGGGGGCTTTCCTGAATAAGCTGCGCCGAAGAAACCCGGTCCATCACAAAGGCATCGACCCGGCCAAGCGCGGTATCTTGGGCAATGTTGGACTCATAGGTCTTGATTTCGATCTCATCCGCGAAGGCGAGTTCGTTCAATAGCTGCTCGAAGTTCGACCCAAGGTTCACCGCAACGGTTTTGCCGCGCAGGTCTTCGACGCCGCCGATCTCTTCGTTGCCCTCTTTGGTCACGACCTGTGCACCGTCAAAGACATAAGGCGCGGTAAAGGCGAATTTTTCCTGACGCTCGGGCGTGATGGTGATCTGGTTGGCGATCGTGTCGATGCGGCCTGCGTCCAGCGCGCCGATCAGGCCGGAGAAGGCCATGGTCTCGAACTCGACCTCAAAACCCGCCTCTTCGCCGACGGCGTTCATGACATCGACTTCAAAACCCTGAAGCACGTCTTGCTTCACGAAGGTGAAGGGGAAATAGCCGCCCGACATGCCGACGCGGAGCGTGTCATTGTCTTGGGCAAAGGCTGCGGTGCCGGTGACCGCGGCGAGCGCGGTGGCGGTAACGATCTGTTTCAGCATTGAATTTACTCCTCTAACGCTTGCGCTTCAGATGTCACTGGGTGCCGCCCGCTTCAACACCGTCGCTGAAACAGGAACGTTTGACGGGCAGGATCGGTTCAGATGGAATAACGGGTTTAGGAGAGCGCCCCGTCGGGAATACCCTCCCAGTCACAGTGTATGTGACGGAACAATATTCTGCGAATTTGAAGCAGATTCCTCACATGCGGAACAGATATGCGCAATTGGCATAGCTTTATCCGTCAAAACGCCTCGATATCCAACCCTTCGGCAGCCCAAGCGGCGAGCTTACGGTCGACGGTTTTGCGCGACACGCCCAAGCGGCGCGCGGCCTCGGCCCGGTTGCCGTTCGACAGATCAAGGATGTGCAGCATATGGCGCTGCGTGACCAGTTCGAGGTCTTCGATCGCCCGCGGGCCATCGACCGCGCCATGGCCCGCAAAGGCTTCGGGCAGGCTGCCGAGGATCACCGAGCGTTCGATCAGGTTGCGCAATTCGCGCACATTCCCCGGCCAGTCGTAACGGCGCAATTTCAGCAAAGTCTCCGCATCCAAACGCAGCGCGGGCATGCCGAGCGCGGTCGAAAACTGCTGCATGAACATCGCCGCCAGTTCGACGATATCCTCAGACCGGTCCTTGAGCGGCGGCATCGCGACTTCGACCACATTCATGCGGTGATAGAGGTCGGCGCGGAAACGCCCCTCTTCCACCGCCTTGGGCAGGTCGGCGTTGGTGGCGAACAGGAACCGCAGGTTCAGCGGGATCTCCCGCTCCGCCCCCTCGGGCCGGATGCGCTGGTCTTCCAACACCCGCAAAAGCGCCGCCTGTAGCTGTTCCGGCATCTGCACAACTTCGTCCAGAAACAACGTGCCGCCGTCGGCCAGGAGGAACAGCCCCGGTTGCAGGGTCTCGTTCCCCTCCACCGCGCCAAAGAGTTCGGGCACGATCCGGTCTGGCGTGATGGCGGCACAGTTCACCGCGACGAAGGGATTATCGGCGCGGTCAGACATTTGGTGCAACTGCCGCGCGGCCAACTCCTTGCCCGTGCCGCTGGGACCGGTGAAGAGCACCGGCGTCGGCACCGGGGCAAGACGGTTGAGCATGCCGCGCACTTTCGACAGCGCCTCGGATTTACCGAGCATCTGCACCGCGGCACCACCCTGCAACTCGCGCCTGAGCAGGGTGTTGTCGCGGCGCAGGTTCTTGCGGTCCAATGTGCGCGACACCGCGCCGAGGATTTGGTTCGCCCGGAAAGGTTTCAGCACGAAATCACTGACGCCTGCCCGCAGCGCGGCAATGGCAGTTTCAAGATCTGCATAGGCCGTGATCAGGACCGTGTCGGCGTAGAACCCCTTGCGGCGCTGTTCGACGACCCATTCCAGACCGGTCTTGCCGGGCATGACATTGTCCAGCACGACCACATCGAAATGCGCCTCGTCCAAGAGCTTGGTGGCCTCCGCAGGAGAAGCCGCTTGGGCCACGCGTTTGACGCGCGGCTCCAATATCTTGGTGAGGAAATGGCGCATCCCCGGTTCATCGTCGATCACAAGGATCGACGCGCCTTCGAGCGTGCCGCCGTATTCATCGCCTGCCGCCATGATATGCCTCTTTGGTGTCAGTCCAGCCGGACGTTTTCACCAGAATAGACCTCGGCGGAGGAAAAGCCTATCTCATGCAGCCCGAAATAGGCCACGACGCCGATCACCGCGACGCCCAGAAACCCTGCCAACATGGCTTTCATCGCGCGACTCCTTTGATTTGAACGCCGCCGCCCGTCATTCTGCGGGGGTCCGTTTGTCTTGTTTGACCTCATCGAGCCAAAGCGAGTGGTGTTGTTCGGCCCACCGCTCATCCACCTCGCCATTGCCCATGGCGTCAAAGGCGCCCTCCATACCGAGTGTCCCGATATAGATGTGGCCCAAGATCACGGCCATCATCAAAAAGCCGATGATCGCGTGCCACAACTGGGCATATTGCATTTCGGCATGTGGGGTCAGATCGCCCTGAAGCGGACCAAAGCCTGCGGCCTCGGCCATGCCGATGTCGTTGATGATGTTGAACGTATGACCGAAAAGCTGGATCTCGAAGGGAAAGAGCAGCGACAGCCCCGAGAGCGAGACCGAGAAGCCCAGCAGGATCACGGCCCAAAAGACGATCTTTTGGCCGAAATTAAACTTCTTGGCGGGCGGGTGTTTGTCACCGATGAAACCGCCGCCCTGTTTGACCCAGACCCAATCGGTCTTGTTCGGGATATTGTGCCAAATCCACATGACGAAGACCATGACAAGCGCGATCATAAAGGCCCATGAAACGTTGTTGTGGATGAACTTCGAGCCGGTCAACAGGGTCGAGTTGAACTCATGCCCCAGCAGAGGGATGACGACCTTGCGGCCAAAGAGCGTGGCCAAGCCCGTCAGCGCGAGCAGGATGAAAGACCCCGCCAGCATCCAATGCGCAAAACGCTCAATGGCTTTGAAGCGGGTGACGGTGCGCCCGACCTTGCCGCCCTCGATGCGGATCCGGCCCCGCAAAAGGTAAAAGAGCAGCAGAACGGCCAGCGTCCCGGCGAGCAGCCAAGCGCCATAGGTCGCCAGTGGGCCTTCGCGGAATTGCTGCCACCACATCCCGTTGTCTTGAACAAGGACGCGGCCCGTCTTGTTCATCGTACTCACGCGCACGGGCAATTCGTTATAGCGGATGCCGCGCCAAAGGTCGGGGTCGGAGCGTCCGCCGAGCGGGCCAAGGCTTGGCACCGTGGCCGCATCGCCGCCCAGATTGTTGCGCCTGAACCCATCGTCGATCTCTGCGCCGTTCTGACGCCGTTCGATATCGGCCAAGTTCTGCGCGCCGCCGGTGCTGGCGCGGTCGATGGCCGAGGGGGTCGCGTTCTCGGGCAGGCGCACGTCCTGCGCCGTGACGCTGACCGGCAGCGCGGCCAAGGCGAGAATGAAAAGAGCCATCAGGTGGCGCAGCATGGGAAATCCCCCGGCTAGACAGATATGGAGAAAAGGGACGGCCCGATCAGGCCGCCCCCGAAAGCCGTTACTGGCCCTTTTGCTCGTAAGCCGTGCCCCAGCCCCAAGCGCCGGAGCCGAAGCCGCGTGCGACCACGCGCTCGCGGTAGATGTCCGAGACCATGTCCCCGTCACCGGCCAGCAGCGCCTTGGTCGAGCACATCTCGGCGCAGATCGGCAGTTTGCCTTCCGCGATCCGGTTGCGACCGTACTTCTGGAACTCGGCTTGGGAGTGGTTCTCTTCGGGGCCGCCGGCGCAGAAGGTACATTTGTCCATCTTGCCACGGCTGCCGAAGTTGCCGGCCTGCGGATACTGCGGCGCGCCGAAGGGGCAGGCGTAGAAGCAGTAGCCGCAGCCGATGCAGAGGTCTTTGGAGTGCAGCACGATGCCGTCGTCGGTCTGGTAGAAACAATCCACCGGGCAGACCGCCATGCAGGGCGCGTCCGAACAGTGCATGCAGGCGACCGAAATCGAGCGTTCGCCCGGCTGGCCGTCCTGAATGGTCACCACGCGGCGGCGGTTGATGCCCCAAGGCACCTCGTGTTCGTTCTTACAAGCCGTGACACATGCGTTGCATTCAATGCAGCGCTCGGCATCGCAGAGAAACTTTGCTCTTGCCATTCTCTTGTCTCCTTACGCTGGCATGATCTTGCAGAGAGTCGCTTTGGTCTCCTGCATTTGTGTGACTGAATCGTAGCCGTAGGTCTGCACGGTGTTGGTGCTTTCGCCCAGCACGATCGGGTCGGCCCCGTCGGGGTATTTGTCCCGCAGGCTGACGCCGCCCATGTGCCCGCCGAAGTGGAAGGGCATGAAGGCCACGCCCTCGCCCACTCGTTCGGTGACCAAGGCCATCACCTTGATCTTGCCGCCCTCCGGGCCTTCGACCCAGACATCGGACCCGTCGCGGACACCGAGGTTGTTGGCGTCACGGGTGTTGATCTCGATGAACATGTTCTGTTGCAGCTCGGCCAGCCATGGGTTCGACCGGGTCTCATCCCCGCCGCCCTCATATTCGACCAGACGGCCGGAGGTGAGGATGATCGGGAATTCCTGCGAGAAGTCGTTCTTTTGGATCGACGCATAGAGCGTCGGCACCCGCCAGAAGGTCTTGTCGTCATAGGTCGGATAATCCGCCACCAGATCACGCCGGTTGGAATAAAGCGGCTCGCGGTGTTTCGGCACCGGATCGGGGAAGGTCCAGACCACGCAGCGCGCCTTGGCGTTGCCGAAGGGGGCACAGCCGTGTTTGATCGCCACCCGCTGGATGCCGCCCGACAGGTCGGTCTTCCAGTTGATGCCGCCGACTTGGGCCACATAATCGGAATCGATCTCACCCTGCTGCGAGGTTTCGCCGACTTCTGCTTGCCCGTCATCCGCGTTTTGTGGCGCTTCGTAGCCGGCGACCGCTTCGATGATGCGGCGCTCATCCGCTGTCAGGTCACCGTCCCAACCCAGATCCATCAGCATCTGCATGGTGAATTCGGGATAGCCATCCTTGATCTCGGACCCTTTGGAATAGACGCCCTCGGCCAGAAGGTTCTCACCATCACGTTCCACGCCGAAACGGGCGCGGAAGGTCAGACCGCCATCTGCCACCGGCAGCGACATGTCATAAAGGTTCGCCGTGCCCGGGTGCTTCATTTCGGGCGTGCCCCAGCAGGGCCATGGCATACCGTAGTAATCACCATCTGCCGGGCCCCCAACGGCGCGCAGGGTGGTTTTGTCGAAAGTATGCTGGTTCTGCATGTGCATCTTCATCCGCTCGGGCGACTGCCCGGTGTAGCCGATGGTCCACATGCCCTTGTTGAACTCGCGCGTCAGGTCTTCGATGAGCGGCTCTTCACCATTCACCTCGATGTTGCGGAACATGCGATCTTCAAAGCCGAACTTCTTGGCGAACTTATAGAGGATCGTGTGGTCGGGCAGGCTCTCAAACAGGGGCTCCACGACCTTTTCGCGCCACTGGAGCGAGCGGTTCGATGCTGTGACCGAGCCAGAGGTTTCAAACTGCGTACATGCCGGAAGCAGATAGGTGTCTTCGGTCCGGTCATGCAGAACGGCGGAAACGGTGGGGTATGGGTCGACCACAACCAAGAGGTCGAGTTTCTCCATCGCCGTCTTCATCTCGCCCTGACGGGTTTGCGAGTTCGGCGCGTGGCCCCAGAGCACCATCGCTTTGGTGTTGTCGGGCTGTTCGAGGTTCTCACGATCCTCAAGCACGCCGTCGATCCAACGCGACACCGGGATGCCGGTGAGGTTGATCATGCGCTGCTCTTCGCCTGCGCCATCGGTCCAAGCGGCGAAACGGCTCTGGATCCATTCAAGATCCTCACCCCAAACGCGCGCCCAATGCGCCCAAGAGCCATCGGACAGACCGTAGTAGCCCGGCAGCGTATCGGCCAGAACGCCAAGGTCGGTGGCACCCTGCACGTTGTCGTGGCCGCGGAAGATGTTGGTGCCGCCGCCCGCAGTGCCCATGTTGCCAAGGGCCAGCTGCAGGATGCAGTAGGCGCGGGTGTTGTTGTTGCCGTTGGTGTGCTGCGTGCCGCCCATGCACCAGATCACGGTGCCGGGACGGTGGTTGGCCAGCGTGCGCGCGACGCGCTCAAGCTGGGAGCCCGGCACGCCGGTGACGCGCTCGACCTCATCGGGCGTCCAGTTGGCGACTTCCTTGCGGATCTCATCCATGCCCCAAACGCGGGTACGGATGAATTCCTCATCCTCCCAGCCGTTCTCGAAGATGTGGTAGAGGATGCCCCAGACCAGCGCCACGTCCGAACCGGGACGCATGCGCACATATTCGTCGGCATGGGCGGCGGTGCGGGTGAAACGCGGGTCGCAGACGATGAGCGGCGCGTTGTTTTCTTCCTTCGCCTTCAGCACGTGCTGGAGCGAGACCGGGTGCGCCTCGGCTGGGTTGCCGCCGATGATGAAGATCGCACGCGACTTGTGGATGTCGTTGTAGCTGTTGGTCATGGCGCCGTAGCCCCACGTGTTCGCCACGCCCGCCACGGTGGTGGAGTGGCAAATCCGCGCCTGGTGGTCGACGTTGTTGGTGCCCCAGTAGGCCGCGAACTTGCGGAACAGATAGGCCTGTTCGTTAGAGTGTTTCGCCGAACCGAGCCAGTAGACAGAATCCGGGCCAGAGGTGTCACGGATCGACAGCATCTTGTCGCCGATCTCATTGATCGCCTGATCCCAAGAGATCCGCTGCCATTCGCCACCGACCTTCTTCATCGGGTACTTCAGGCGGCGTTCGCCATGGGCGTGCTCACGGACCGAGGCGCCCTTGGCGCAATGCGCGCCGAGGTTGAAGGGGCTGTCCCAACCGGGTTCCTGACCCAGCCAAACACCGTCCGACACTTCGGCGATGACGGTACAACCGACCGAGCAATGGGTGCAGACGGATTTCTTGACTTCCATCTTGCCGCTGACGGCGGCGGTGGCGGCGCTGGCCTGTTGCACGCTGCCCGCGGTGCCCGCGATTGCGGCAAGCCCACCGATGGCAAGTCCCGAGCCGCGCAGGAACGCGCGCCGGTCAATACCGCTGCGCGCCACATCGGACATGATGCCTGTCCGCTGCGCAGACCGCGCGACCCCATTGGTCTTTTTCCTCAACATATCTTCACTCCCTATGCGCGGGCTGGCCCCGCCTGAGGTGGCTATTGAACGGCGGGCGTTGTCGCCCTGCCAATTTTCGGGGCCGCGCCCCGGTTATCTGGTCAGAACCGCGCAGCGGCGTAATAGGCGCGCGTGTGTTCGGTGTCTTGGATACGGTCCGACGACAGGTCGGGCGCCTTGGCCGCTTCGGCCTCGGTCCCGGTGGTGGCCACGGCGACGGCGGCCAAAGGCGCGGCGCTGCCCGCGAATTTCAGGAAGTCGCGCCGATCCTTGCGAACGGCTGTGTCGGTGGTTCCCTCTGGCTTGCGTGTCATCTTCTCTCTCCTGTTACGTCTCTTGTTCAGGGGCGCGCGGCCCCGCCTGTCTCATCCCGCTTGGTCTAGTCGTCTTTGCTCAGCCGGAAGGCTTCGGCCTCAATCTGCATGAAGGCGCGGCCGATCTTGCCCACCGGGGCGTAGAAGACCGAGTTTTTCGCGCCTTCGAGGTCGGCAAAGAAATGCCCGGCCCAAGGGGCGATATGCCGGTTAAAGAATGTCTTTTGCTGTGCCACCGTGGCGGGGGCCGAGAAACGGCCTGCGATCATCGCGCCCATCATCTCCATCAATGAGGCGATGTTGTCTTCGGGCTCGAACACATTCGACGCCCGCTCCAAGCCGCGTGCGACCATGTCTTGGCGCAGTGCGGCCAGCGGCTTTTCGTTGAGAAAGCCAGTGAGGTAGAAGCTGGCATAGGGCAACAGTTCGCCCCGGCCCAAACCGATAAAAAGTCGGTTAAACTCGCTCTCGGCCCCCGCGGGTTTGGTCTTGCCCGCCAGTTTGGAGAGCGCTTTGAACCCCTGCCCCAATTCGCTGTCGTCGCCCGACAGGGCGGCACATTGATCCAGCAGGATCTGATCCGGCGGGCCGGAAAGGATAAGCCCCATGAAGTTGTAGAGGTCCGCGCGCAGGCGGTCTTCTTCGGGCAGGGGCGTCGCGGCCAATTGGGTCATGCGCTGCTACCTTCCATGTCCTGTGCCAGATCGCTGGCGAAGTGAAACCGCATGCGGCGGTGGGTCGGCGCAGGCTGCGCCTCGGCGTCTTCTTCGGGGGTCACCGTCTGCGCCTCGTAAGGCGCGTCTTGAGCCAGAGCCGTTTCGGTGCGCCGCGGGCCCGGCACGACGACATCATGGGTCGGCGCCAGCGCGGGCGCTTCTGCCTCAACAGCCTTTTCCGGCGCGTCAGCTTCGGCGGTCAGCACCTCTTCGACCTTAGCGACCATGCCCCGGCCCACTTTGTAGATCGTGTTGACCGGCTTTCCAGCGGTGGCTGCCGCTGTGTAATCGTCGTCATAGTCGTTCAACCCGTCGAGGCAGGCGAGCACCGGATTGGTTTTCCAAAAGCTGCGCAGCGCGCGGGTCTTGAGCCGTTGCGGCAGTTGCGCCTTGAGAAAGGCGCGCAGCTGTTCGCCGCTCACCAGATCCTCAGGCGCGGGCAGGTCGAACTCGGCCAAGAGATCATCATCGCTGCGCTCGGCCAGCGCGGCCTCTTCGGCGGCGGCTGCGCGGGCTTCGTGAAGCCGCGCTTCTGCCTCCGCCTCGGCGGCGACGGCGGCGCGGCGCTTTTGCCAGAAACCGCTCATGCCAGACGCTTTCGTTTCAACGCGGGCGAGGCGTAGATGTCAGCGGGCTTTTCGATGCGCGGGTCGCCGATACCGTCTTGCTTTCGATCGGTGCGCAGACGATCCCGGCGGCGTTTGACGAAGGCTTCCTCTTGATGGAACTCTTCGACGAATTCCTGCACCCATGCGATCAGCCCCGGCGTCATCGCGACCTTTTCCACGACCTCTTCGGCGCTGTCGCAATAGTCCTGCGCCTCATAGGGCGAAGCGGTAACCAGCGCGAGTTTGAAGGGACGGTCTGTCGCGCCGGGAATGGGGCGCATGACGACATAGACACATGGCACATCCGCGCCCAGCCCGTGCACATAGGCCTCGGTCTCGGCCCCGTGCAGTTCAAGCTTGAGGGTCGCGGCGTGGTATTCGACGATCTCACCTTCGCGGCGCAGCTCACGCCAATCCGCCTCCCCGGCACCGGGCAGCACGGCGGTCGCTTTCCAGCTCCACTTGGCCCAACGGGTCACCCCCGGCGCGCGCCGCAGCACAATGCCCAAGGGCATCGTCCGATACATTGTCGGGTTGTGAATCAAGTCGCTCCTCCGTTTCGAAGACCTTCGCCGGAAAGCCCGGTCCGGGGGAAGCGCTAATCCGCGCCGAGGCCCGAAAAACCCGGCTTTCGAGACAAGATGGCCCGCCGGTTCTGCCCGTCAATGGCGCCTCGGCCTATTTGTCTAACTTGAGTATTTTGATCGGAAAACCGGCAAATCGCCGATATCGAATCACCCGGGCGGCAAGGAGCCGCGCCGCCCCGCCGATCGCCCCTGTCGCGACGCGGTCGCGCGGCGAATTCCGGTTGTAGGAGGTGGCAAATCCCGTCTAGCTTGGGGCCTCAGCCGTCGCCGGAGAGGCCGCGGATTGACGTGCGAAACAAGGGAAAATTCATGGCCAAGACATTGATAACATGCGATTGCGCAGGGTCGCAGCGTATCGATTCCGATGCATTGGCCGAACGTACAGGTTTGGCGGTCACCCCCCCCTGTTCGGCCCTCTGCACCACCCAGATCGACCGTGCGGCCAATGCGCTCACCGCCGGGGATGCCATTTTATGCTGCACCCAAGAGGAGCGGGTCTTTACCGAATTGGCGGAGGAATTGGGCCTGCCGCCTGCCCCCCTTCTGGACCTGCGCGACCGGGCCGGATGGTCCGATGACCCCCGGGGCAAACTACCCAAAATGTCCGCCCTCGCGACGGAAGCGCTGTTGGACGTTCCGGCTGAAAAAACCATCGACGTCGCCTCCGAAGGGCTTTGTCTGATCGTCGGGCGCGGTCCGGCGGCTCTGGAAGCGGCGGCGCAGCTGAAGGACCACCTCAGCGTCACGCTGTTGATAGACGACGCGGTGACCGAGGCCGAGGACAACCTGCCCGAGGTCCGCGATTTCGACCTGATCTCCGGCAAGCTGCGTCGCGCCAAGGGCGCACTTGGTCAGTTCGAGGTGGTGATCGACGCGCTCCGGCAGGTCGACCCGCGCGGCCGTGGCCCGCTGACCTGGACCGCGCCGCGCGACGGCGCGCGCAGCCAATGCGACATCATCCTCGACCTGCGCGGCGAGACGCCGCTCTTCCCCGCGCACGAAAAACGCGAAGGCTACCTGCGCGCCGATCCGGGCCATCCGGCGGGCGTGGCCGCCGCCATTCTGGCGGCCTCGCATCTCACCGGCACCTTCGAGCAGCCGCTCTATGTCCGCACCGAGCCGCTGCTCTGCGCCCATTCCCGCGCCGGGCAGACCGGCTGCACCGCCTGCCTCGATCTCTGCCCCACCGGCGCGATCACCCCCAACGGCGATCACATCACCGTCGATCCGATGATCTGCGCGGGCTGCGGCGCCTGTTCATCGGCCTGCCCCTCGGGCGCGATCAGCTATGATGCGCCGCCGGTGGATTTCACCATGCGCCGGGTCCAGACGCTGGCGCGCGCCTATCTCGAAGCGGGCGGCGAAGCACCGCGCCTGCTAGTCCACGATGCCCACGGCGCCGAGATGATCCGCCTCGCCGCGCGCCACGGCCGCGGGCTGCCGGCGGACGTGGTGCCGATGGAACTCGACGCCCTCGCCGCCTTCGGTCATGCCGAGGCGCTGGCCGCGCTGGCTGCCGGTTTCGCCCATGTCTCCCTGCTCCTCGGCCCCAAGGCCGACCGCGACGCCATCGAGACCCAGACCGCGCTGGCCCGCGCCATCGCGGGCGAGGCGCGCATGTCCCTGATCGACACGCCCGACCCCGATGCGCTGACCGATATCCTCTACGATGGCGCGGCCCCTGCCCCCGTCGCCCAGCCCGTGCGCCCCATGGGCAGCCGCCGCCAGATCGCCCGCCAATCCGCGCGCGCGCTGAACCCCGAGGCGGAGGTGCTGGACCTGCCCGCCGGTGCCCCCTACGGCGCGGTGCTGGTGGACAAGAACGCTTGCACGCTCTGCCTCTCCTGCGTCTCGCTCTGCCCCTCGGGGGCGCTTGGCGACAACCCGGACCTGCCGCAGCTGCGCTTTCAGGAGGACGCTTGCCTGCAATGCGGCCTCTGCGCCAATGTCTGCCCCGAGGATGCCATCACCCTCGCGCCGCGGCTCGACCTGACCGAGACGGCGCTGAGCCAGCGTGTGCTGAACGAGGAAGAACCCTTTGCCTGCGTGGAATGCGGCAGCCTCTTCGGCGTGAAATCCACCGTCGAGCGGATCACCGACAAGCTGCGCAGCCATTCCATGTTCGCCGACGAGGCCAAGCTGCGGATGATCCAGATGTGCGATGATTGCCGCATCAATGCGCAGTATCACAGCACGAACAACCCGATGACGGGCGGCGAACGTCCCCGGCCCCGCACCACCGACGATTACCTCTCCAAACGGCGCGACCACTAGGCCGCCCCCAAGCACAGGAGCCACCCCATGAGCGAAGACTTCAACATGTCGATGCGCAAGTTTCTCAAGCAGGTCGGCGTGACCTCGCAGCAGGCCATCGAGAAAGCCATGCGCGAACACGACACCGCCGGCAAAAATTTCCCGGTTCAGGCCGTGATCTCGATCCCGGAACTCGGTCTTGAACACACCATCGACGGCACCATCGCCGGCGCGGACAAGGGCGAGGCATAAGCGACGTGACTGCCAGCAGGGAAGCGGTCCTGACCGCCTTGAAGACCGTGACCGATCCGGCCACGGGCACCGATATCGTGGCCAGCGGCGTGATGCGCGCGCTGAACGTGGACGCCGAAGGCGCGGTGCGTTTCGTGATGGAAATTCCGCCCGCGCAAGCCAAGGCCTATGAGGAGGCCAAGGCGCAGGCTGAAGCCGCGCTGACACAGGTCGAGGGGGTCTCGAAAGTCTCCATCGTGCTGACCGGCCACAGCGAGAAGGCCCCGCCCCCCGACCTCAAGCCGCAGCGCAAAGCGAAGCCTTCGGGCCCGCAGAAGATCCCCGGTGTGGAGCGGATCATCGCCGTGGCCTCGGGCAAGGGCGGCGTGGGCAAATCCACGGTTTCGGCGAACCTCGCCTGCGCGCTGGCGGCTCAAGGCCGCCGCGTGGGGCTCCTGGATGCCGATGTCTACGGCCCCAGCCAACCGCGCATGCTCGGGGTTTCGGGCAGGCCCGCCTCGCCCGATGGCAAGACCATCCTGCCGATGCGCAACCACGGCGTCACCATGATGTCGATTGGGCTCATGACCAACGAGGATCAGGCCGTGGTCTGGCGCGGGCCGATGCTGATGGGCGCGCTGCAGCAGATGATGACGCAGGTGCAATGGGGCGCGCTCGACGTGCTGATCGTGGACCTGCCGCCGGGCACCGGTGACGTGCAGATGACGCTGGCGCAAAAGGCGCAAGTCGACGGCGCGGTGATCGTCTCTACCCCGCAGGACGTGGCCCTGATCGACGCCCGCAAGGGCATCGACATGTTCAACCAACTCAAGGTGCCGATCCTCGGCATGATCGAGAACATGTCGACCCATGTCTGCTCCAACTGCGGTCACGAAGAGCATGTCTTCGGCCACGGCGGTGTCGCCTCGGAGGCCGAGAAATGGGGCGTGCCGCTCTTGGCCGAAGTGCCGCTCGACCTGCAGATCCGTCTTGCCTCCGACGGCGGCGCGCCGATCACCGTGAGCCAGCCCGACAGCAAGCAGGCCGCGGCTTTCCACGTCATCGCCAAGACATTGGTCGACAGCGGCGCGGCATGAGCGAGACCCTGTCCTTTCCCCCGTTGATGTCGGGCGAGGCGGTGACGGGCGATGCCCTCGCCGCCGCCTGCGCCCGCGCGGCCGAGGGCTGCGACGCGGGGCTGATTTGCTACCGCTTGGGCGAGACGGAGATCGAGGCCGCGCTGGTCTTCGCCCCCGAGGTGCCGCTGGCGCGCGCCGTGACGATGCTGCCGCTCTGCGGCGTCGGATTTCAAAACGCCCTCGGCGCGCTGTCGCCGCCCGAGGTGGCGGTTCAGCTGGACTGGGACGGCGGCATTCGCCTCAACGGCGCTTCCTGTGGCCGTTTTCGCATGGTAGCATCCACGAGTGACGCTCAGGCGGTGCCCGACTGGCTCGTCGTGGGCTTCACCCTGCCGCTCTACCCTGAAGACGATCCCGAGATGACCCGGACCGGCCTCACCCCCGACCAAACCGCGCTCTATGCCGAAGGCTGCGCCGAGATCCAGCCCCCTGCCCTCGTGGAATCCTGGGCGCGGCACAGCTTGCATTGGATCAACCGCTGGGAGGACCTCGGCCCGAAATCGCTGCACGGTGAATGGCGCGGGTTGGTCTTCGACCTCGACACACAGGTGACCGTACAGGGCCAAAGCGGTACATTCATCGGTGTCGACGAGGATTTCGGCATGTTACTGCGGGACAAAGAGACCACCCGTCTCATCCCGCTCACCACCCTATTGGAGCCCGCCCCATGACCCTCAAACTCGCCCGCGCGATCCATTTCGACGAAAGCGACCGCAACGTCTTCGCCTCCCCCGCCCGCACCGGCGAATGGTGCATCTCGGGCGGGTTCGAGTTCTCGGACTGGACCGAGGGTGATCTTACCGGCAAGGCACGCCAAGCCTTCGCCAACGGCTGGCTGGGGCTGGAAACCTTTGGCCGCGTCACCTTCGTCGCTGTCACCCAGATCGAAGAGGCCGAGGTCGAAGCACTCACGGCCCTGCTGGCGCAGCATTTCGTGACATACTACGGCGCGCCCTCGGTCGATGCGGCACGCCCCGTGGCGAAGGAGGAACTGGCGCAGATGGTCGATCTCTGCGCCGATCACGCGCCCAATTGCCTGCTCACAGTGGCGCGCGAGCTGACCGAGGCGGGCGTGCGCGAAAGCTTTCGCATGATCCAGCCGCAGGACGCAGGCCTCGAGCAATTCGCCATCCACGGCGACTTGCCCGAATGAACCACCCGCGCCCCGGCAGGCGCGGATGGTCTCTAACAAAGGCTATTCAGTCTCTGCCGCGTTGAAGACAAAGAGCGTCTCACCGTTGATCTTGTAGTCATTGATCAAGGTTTTCGCGCGGTCTGATGTCAGCCAATCCTCCAACTTCAAGGCCAGTTCGTTTTTCACATGCCCATGCATTTCGGGATTCACCGGCAGATAGGCATATTGGTTAAACAGAACCGGATCGCCCGCGTAGAGCAGCGCCAGATCGCCTTTGTTTCCGAAGTTCAGCCAGCTCGCGCGGTCCGACATGACATAGGCGGGCATCCCCGACGCGGTGTTCAGCGCGGCGCCCATGCCCGCACCGACAGCATTGTACCAATCCCCGAATGCCGCCGGGTCAAGGCCCGCTTCGGCCCAGAGGGACAGTTCCTTCTTATGCGTACCGCTGTCGTCCCCGCGGCTCACGAAGGCAGTCTCCGCCTCGGCGATTGCGCCCAAGGCGGCCGTGGCCGCCTCCGACCCTTCGATGCCCGCCGGATCGTCTTTCGGCCCGATGAAAACGAAATCGTTATACATGATCTCGGTCCGGTGGCTGCCAAAGCCGCCTTCGACAAAGGCTTCTTCCGCCTTGCGCGAATGGACGAGGATCGCATCTACGTCGCCCGCCTCACCTAGTTTGATCGCCTGCCCGGTGCCGACGACCAGCAGTTGAACGTCCAGATCAAGGTCCGCCGCGATCTCGGGCAAGAGCACGTCCGCAAGGCCCGAGTTGTTGAACGAGGTGGTCACCGCCATCTTCATCACATCCGCGGCCTGCGCGGCACTGCTCATCGCCAGCGCGGAAATTGCGCCGATCATCCAATGTTTCATTCTACGATATCTCCTCTTAGAAATGCCTGAGCCTCTGCGGTCTCAGGTTGGTTGAAAAACACATTTGCGGGACCGGCCTCATGCAGACGGCCCCCCAGCAGAAACAAAACGTCATCGGCCAAACGGCGGGCTTGGCCAAGGTCATGTGTCGATAGGATCAGCCGCGTGCCGGTCGATTTCGCCGATTGCAAAATCGCCTCGATCTCTCGCGTCGCGCGCCCGTCCAATGCGGCACAGGGCTCATCCAGAAACAGCAATCTGGGTTTGCAGATCAGTGCACGGGCAAGGGCCAGCTTTTGCTGCTCACCGCCCGAGAGCACCGGGGCCGCGCGGCCCAAAAGCGGCTCTAACCCGACGCGGTTGGCCCATTCCTCGGCTTCTTTTCGCGCGTGGGCCTTTGACACGCCGCGCAGACGCAAGGGGTAGATGAGGTTCTCAAGCACCGTACGTCGCAGCATGACCGGGCGCTGAAAGACAAATGCTTGGTGATGCCGCGCCTCCTCGGTCGAGCAAGCCCACTCGATCTCTCCAGCCGAGAGCCGTGCGGTGCCGTGCAGCAGTTGCAACAGCGTGGTCTTCCCCGCGCCGTTCGGCCCCATCACAACCGTAGCGCCCTGCCCGTCCAGCGTCAGATCGATCGGCCCCACCAGCCGCTGCCCACGCCTGCGGCTTTCGATCGCTTTGGCCTGCATCGGGAAAAGCTGCGTCACCACCGGCCCTCCCGCTCCGTCCGGCCCAGCCAATGGATGGCGAGGTTCACCGCCACCGCAAGCCCAATCAGCACAAACCCGAGGGCGAGCGCCAAGGCGAACTCCCCCTTGCCAGTTTCAAGCGCGATGGCCGTGGTCAGCACGCGCGTCGCATGGTCGATGTTGCCGCCGACGATCATGATCGCTCCGACCTCGCCAATCGCGCGGCCAAACCCCGCTAGTGCTGCAGTCAGCAACGCGCGGCGAGAGTCCCAGAGGAGGGTCCGTATCTTCTGGCCCTGCGTAACATTCATCGAAATCAGAAGGTCATGATATTCCTGCCAAAGCTCACGGATCGACTGATGCGCGATGGAAGCGATCAGCGGCACGATAATGATCACCTGCGCGATGATCATCGCCGGGGGGGTGAAGAGCAGTCCGAACACCCCAAGCGGCCCGGAACGGGAGAGAACCACATAGACGATCAGCCCCACCACGACCGGCGGCAGCCCCATGAGCGCGTTCAATATGGCAATGACCAACCGCCTTGCGCGGAACCGTTTGACGGCGACCAAAGCGGCGAGGGGCAGTGCGATCAGGCAGGCGACAGCCAAAGCAGAGAGGGTGACACGAAGAGACCGGCCGGCGATCTCCACCAGCTCGGCATCGAAGGTAAAGACAAGCCAAAAGGCCTGCGTCATACCGCTCCAAATATCGACCATCTCGCGGAGGCCTCCCCCGAATAGGAGCCCGCGGCCCCATCGCCCGCGCAGAGTGTCAGGACTATCCTTCGGGCGCCAGAGTCTATGGGCGTGAAATTACCTAGGAAGACAGGCTGGCTTTGATTTTACCTCGCTCAGAAGGACAGAAGGTCAAGTTGACCCACCTGTGATTCCCGCGAAAGGAAGGATGTGGCTCTAACAAGGGGGAGCGGACGCGCGCGTGGGGTTAACTCGTGGTTGGCGAGGGCCTTTTGCCGCAAGGATAGTTTTATTCTTTATCTACAATCACTTCTGTCGAGTGGGACATTCTATCTTTGCGTTTGGCCAGATAATTAATGCCGCCTTACCCTCTCCTTCCGCAAGAATCTATTGCAAGCTTCGCTCCAATCGCATTAAGTAACGGAAACAAAAGCGCTACCGAATAATAGCGTTACTGAGAGCGAGGGCAGATGTGACGGACACGGTACACATCAATACACGGATCCGCCGTAATGCGGAAACGCTTTCCGAGGCGTTGGAAAGTCACATGCTGAAGGTCTTTGCACCTGACGCGCGCAAGGAGTTGCGCCGCTTCTCCGCCGGGGAAGCGGCTGAATTGCTTGGCATTTCCACGAGCTTCCTTCGCAAACTCCATTTCGATAATAAGATCGTCGATGTACAGACCAGCCCCGGCGGGAGGCGGCACTACAGTGCCGACGATCTGCTGTCGATCCGGCGGACATTAGAATCCACCGCAAAAACCCGCGGCGCCTATAAACGCGGCCGACGTGAAGGGGATAAACTGCAAGTATTGTCCTTTTTGAACTTCAAGGGCGGTAGCGGCAAAACCACGAGCGCGATCCACGCGGCACAGCGGTTGGCCCTCAAAGGCTATCGCGTGCTCTGTGTCGATATCGACCCACAAGCGTCTCTAACAACGCTATTTGGCTATCGGCCTGAGTATGATTTCCTGAACTCTGGCACCATTTACGATGCGATCCGCTATGATGATCCAGTGCCCTTGGCCGATGTGATCCAAACCACTTTCTTTACGGGCATTGATTTGGCCCCGGGCGGGTTGATGCTGCAGGAGTTCGAGCACGAAACGCCTCAGGCACTGCTCAACAACACGCAGCCCCCGTTTTTCGCGCGTTTGGCGACATCCTTGCAGGATGTAGAGCAGAATTACGATGTGGTGATCTTCGATTGCCCGCCGCAATTGGGCTATCTGACCATGTCGGCGCTCTGCGCCTCGACGGGTGTGTTGATCACAGTGGTCCCGAACATGCTCGACGTCGCATCCATGTCGCAATTCCTTCAGATGAGCGCCGATCTGCTCGATGTCGTCTCTAACGCGGGGGCAAGCATGGAGTTCGACTTCCTGCGCTTCCTTATCAACCGCTATGAGCCGAATGACGGGCCGCAGCAGCAGGTTCTATCCTTCTTGCGGCAACTCTTTGACGAGGAAGTCATGGTGGCCCCGATGCTGAAATCCACTGCGATTTCTGACGCGGGGCTGACCCATCAGACCATTTATGAGGTGGACAGGTCGCAGTTTCATCGGACGACCTATGACCGCGCGGTGGATTCACTCAATCTTGTGAATGATGAGATCGAAAGCATGATCCAGAAAGCATGGGGGCGGTAATGGCACGTAAAGGTATTTTATCATCCGCACCAGCGAAATCTCCCAAGACGGAGCCGCCGAAAACGCCCGCGTTAGAGCCTAATAAGAGCCGGAGCAAGCCTAGCCTCATGCCTCGTGGGGCTGTTGGAGCGCTACAGTCCTCATTGAACCGGATGCAAGAGAATGCAGTTCAAGAATTGGACGGCAGGCTGATTGACATGGCCGGCGTGGAAGACCGTTTAGGGACTGATACGCAGGCTCAAAAACAGTTACACGACAGTCTGAAGACCTATGGGCAGCAGGTCCCGGTTCTGGTTCGACCGCATCCGCAAACCCCGGGAAGGTTCGAGATTGTCTACGGGCGGCGGCGACTTCAGGCGCTGAAAGTCCTTGGGATGCCGGTGAAAGCGATGGTCCGTCAGCTGGATGACCACGCTTTGGTAATGGCGCAGGGCCAAGAGAATACGGCCCGTCAGGATCTCTCTTTCATCGAGAAAGCCAGTTTTGCAGCGCAACTCGATACGGGGGGCCATGACCGGCAGACAATCGCGGATGCGCTTTCGATCGACCTGCCAATGGTCAGCCGGATGCTCAAGGTCGGCCATGCGTTCGATCTGCCCTTTCTGCGTCAGATCGGGTCGGCGCCATCCATCGGGCGTGATCGCTGGATGGCACTGGTCAAATTGTTTGAACAACCGGGCGCGAAAGAACGGGCAGAAAAACGAATGGCGCGACCCGATTGGGACGGGTTCACCTCGGATGAGCGGTTTGAGGCGATTTTCGCTGAGGCTTCGACGACCCCTGAAAAGTCTGCCGCCTCCCCTGCCCCATCGGCCAAGCCCCGCACGCTGCGGAGCCGAGATGGCAAAGCGCTCGCGGACATTCGCAGCGGCAAGCGTGGTGTCACGGTCACCGTGCCCGCCCGCGCAGCGGAAGGTTTTGATAAATGGCTCGATGCACATGCAGAAGAGCTTTTGCAGGAGATTCACGACCGCTGGCAGAAGACCCGCGCGTGAGACATTGAGGAAGTAGCAACAGGAGGCACATCCAAGACCACAAAAGAAAAGCCCCCCAGGATAAATCCCGGAAGGCCCTTCTCAAACTTTGCACCTTCGAGATAGCCCCAAAGATTTATCGATGTCAACTCTACCCAATGGGATAGGGCCGGTATTTTGTTGTCTTTTGTGATTTTAGATGGAAAACACGTTCCGAACTACGTTCGGGCGGCCTAAATCGGCTACCCAAGTGGAATGCAAGGGGCCGGACAAATGGGCTTTGCTCGACCGGCTGACAACCGCGGCAGAGGCTTTCGAGCTGTCGCACCGCACTCTCACCGTATTGAAGGCTTTGCTGAGTTATCTGCCAAGCCGGCATATTCCAGATGGCGCGGCGGGCATTGTATTTGCCTCAAACGCCCGGCTCTCTGAACGGCTTCACGGTATGCCCGAGAGCACTCTGAGGCGGCATCTGGCGCAGTTGGTCCGCGTGGGCCTGATTGCGCGGCATGATAGCCCCAACCGAAAGCGTTTTGCACGAAACCAAGGGGGCGCGATTGCGCTGGCCTTTGGATTTGACCTCGCCCCCCTCGTGGTTCAGGCAGCGATGATCGAGACAGCAGCTCAGGCTGCCGAGGCAGAGCAGGAGCGCTTGCAGGCGCTGAGGGACCGCGTTCTGGTCCTACGGCATGCGCTGATCCGTGAGGGTTGCAGCGAGGAATTGGTTAATGAGGCGGGCCGGGTTCTGCGGCGCAAACCGGATGAAAGGGCGTTGTCTCAGCTTGAGACGGCGCTCCGTGTGGCACTTGGAAATGCCCGTGGAGAAGAACCTGCGGGCGAAATAGCACCCCTCCCCCCTGCCCCGATTACGGATCAAATGAGCGCCAACGACGGCGAAATTGAGCGGCACATACAGGAATCAGATAAATCCTATTTTGTCTCTGAAGAGCGCGGCCACGGTGATGTTGCCCCTCGTACGGCTGACAAAGCCGAACCTGACTATTCTGAGAAAGAAGAAGGCGTATCATTCGCGGATGTCGTGGACGCCTGCGCAGAGGCCCGCAGCTTTTTCCCGGGTGAAATGCGTAACTGGGGAGACCTTGTGCGGGTCGGAGACCGGATTGCGCCGATGCTGGGGATTGACCCGCCCGTGCTAAATGAGGCAAAACGAGACATGGGCCCGGAGAGCGCTGCTGTGACGGTCCTTTGCTTGCTTGAGAAAGCCGCGACGATCCGTAGCCCCGGAGCTTATCTGAGGCGTTTGACGCAGATGGCCAGAAATGGTGCGTTTTCCCTTGGTCCGATGGTCTCAGCTTTGGCAAACCGGCGAAATTGTCAGCTGACAATTTGAAAATCATATGTTTTACAGTGACTTAGGTTAACTTACGCCTGGCAGTTTAAGAAATTGAGCGTTCTATCGGCAAAATCCCTCCATATGCTTCACCCTCCTTGGCTCAACGGCTAACTTAGGTGAAGCTCTCCGGGAAAACCCATGACCTCTGTCCGCCTCCGCCTACTTATCCTCGCGCTCACACCGCTCATTGTGCTGATGCCGCTTCTGTTGGTTCTGGGCATGTCACGCTGGACGGCGGATTATGACGAAGTCCTCATCGCGAATGTTGAAAGCGAGCTGAGGATCGCCAACCAATATCTCGCGCGGTTGTTGGCGCAGACGGGCAATGAGTTGGACGCCGTCGCCGGGTCCGTCGAATTCGCCCGGCAGCTTGATAGCCCGACGGCAGAACAAGCGGCTTTCTTTGCTGTAACACAGGACCGGCTGGGATTGGATTTTCTGCAATTCCTCCCCGTCGACGTCGCCGTCGAAGACGGAGAGGATTGGCCGGTGATCGCCCGCGCAGCGCGGGGCCAGAGCGGCGCGGAGATCGATGTATTCAGCAACGCACGGCTGACAAGGTTGAACGACGCCCTCGCGGTCCGCGCGCAGGTGCCGGTGATCGATACGCCCGCCGCCGTGCCGACGGACCGAAAGATCGAAGACCGCGGCATGGTGGTTCACGCTGCGAGCCCGGTTGATTTGGACGGAAAGCAAGGGGTCTTGGTGGGCGGGATGCTGTTGAACCGCAACCTCGACTTTATCGATACGATCAATGACCTCGTTTATCTCAACGCGGTGACCGGTGGGGACAGGCAGGGCACGGCGACGCTTTTCCTAGATGACCTGCGCATCTCGACCAATGTGCGCCTTTTCGAAGATGTGCGCGCCCTCGGCACCCGGGTCTCGGCAGAGGTGCGGGAGGCCGTGTTGATTGAGGGGCGCACTTGGCTCGACCGGGCCTTCGTAGTGAACGATTGGTACATCTCTGGCTACCAGCCGATCACGGATAGTTTCGGCGAGCGGGTAGGGATGCTTTACGTCGGCTTCCTCGAAGCACCCTTTGCGCAGGCGAAGCGGGAGGCGTTCTGGTGGATGCTGGCTGCTTTCTTTGCCGTGCTTGCGCTGTCGGCGCCGGTGTTCCTTTGGCTGGCGCGCGGTATCTTCTCGCCGCTTGAACGGATGACAAAAGTCATGCACCGGGTCGGCAAGGGGGAACTCTCGGCGCGGATCGGCGCGGTCCCCGCACGGGATGAGATCGGGGCGGTGGCGCATCACCTCGATTGGTTGCTGGAGCAGGTGCAGGAACGCGACCGGCAGTTGCGCAGCTGGAATGACGCGTTGAACCAGCGGGTTGATCAGCGCACTGCTGAACTGCGCGAGGCGAACGAGAAGCTGGAGCAGACATTCCGTCAATTGGTGATGAGCGAGAAGCTCGCCTCCATCGGTGAAATCACCGCGGGGGTCGCGCATGAGATCAACAATCCCGTCGCGGTGATCATGGGCAATGTAGATGTCATCCGGGAGACGCTCGGCCCGGATGCAGAGCCGGTGGCCACGGAACTCGGCTTGATCGACCGGCAGCTGTCACGGATCGAGGTCATCGTCGGCAAATTGCTCAAGTTCGCCGCGCCATCCGAGTTTTCTGATTGTGAACATAATATTGCGCTGCGGCCCTTGGTGCAGGACTGTCTCGTGCTGGTCGATCACCTCATCAGCCGGGGCGGGATCGAGGTGCATTGTGATCTGGACGAGGTGCTGGCGGTGCGTGCGGACTCCGGTGAGATCCAGCAGGTCGTGGTGAACCTTGTGGTCAATGCGGTGCAGGCGATGCAGGGGGCAGGGCGGTTGGCATTGTACCTTAGCCCTGAGGATCGCGACGGCGTGGCCGGTGTGGCGTTGTCGGTGCATGACAGCGGACCGGGGGTGCCTGAGGCGTTGCTCGGCTCGCTTTTCGATCCCTTCTTTACCACCAAACCGGGGGAGGGGACGGGCTTGGGCCTGTCGATCTCTCAGACGCTGATCCAGCGGGCCGGCGGGATCATCACGGTCCGCAATCGGGCGGAAGGGGGCGCGGCCTTTACCGTTTGGCTGCCGCAAGCCCCCGAGGATGCGGGCCCCCCTGTCCACGCGTGACGCGGAGGGGGGCAGGGGGCTTTAGGCTGCCTTACCGTCAAAGCCCTCAAGATAGGCCACGAGGATATCGAGTGCGGCTTGCAGGTCACCTTTCGATACCATCTCGGTCACCGTGTGGATGTAGCGGGTGCCGACCACGATCCCCACGGCCCGCGCGCCAGCGGCGGCTTGCTGCGCCGCAGCACCGTCTTGCCCGCCTGCGGCAAGCATGGTGCGTTGGAAGGGGATGTCGCGGGCTTCGGCCAGCTTTTCGATGTCGCGCACGAGGTCCATATCGGCGATGAAGCTGCTGTCGCGGACGTGCAGGCCAAAGCCTTTACCGAGCCGCGTGGTCGAGAGGTGCTCAGGCACGCCGGGCGTGTCACAGGCCAGCGTCGTGTCGATGCCAAGGCCGATGTCGGGCTGCACGTTATAGGCCGCCGTGCGCGCCCCGCGCAGGCCGACTTCTTCCTGACAGGTGAAGGCCACATGAATCTCCGCGCCACGCCCCTTGTCGGCCAGCTTGCGGATCGCCTCGATCCCCAGCCAGCAGGCCACGCGGTTGTCGAGCGCTTTGGAGACGAACTGCTCACCCATCTCAAGGAATGGCTCGTCCATAACCACGAAGTCACCGACCTTGACGATCTCCTTCGCCTTCTCGCCCAGCCCGAGGTCGACGAAGAATTCCGAGACTTCGGGGATCTTCTTACGGTCTTCGGGGGAGGAGATGTGGATGGGCTTGCCGCCGGGGTTCATCACGCCCTTCAGATCGCCCTGATCGGTGCAGACCAGCACCCGGCGCGAGAAGAGGTTGCGCGGATCGAAACCGCCCACGGGCTGCAGGTAGAGGAACCCGTCTTTCGACACATGGCTGACCAGAAAGCCGATCTCGTCCATATGGCAGAGCAGCATGATCTTGGGCGCCTTGCCATCGCCCGCCGTCGCATCCCGGCGGCAGAGGAGGGAGCCCATGGCGTCGGTCTCCACATGGTCGAACAGCCCTTCGATCTCACGGGTGATCAGATCGCGCACGCGGTGTTCGCGCCCCGGAACGCCGGGGGTTTCGCAAAGGTCTTTGAGTAGGTCGATGTTCATGCTGGCCTCATCCTTGGTGATTTGGCCGCACTATCGCGCCGCGCCTGCCGAAGTGCAAACAGACGCGGCCCGATGAGGCTGAGAGGGCAGGGGGCTACATCTGACCCGGCAGGAACAGCACCAGCGCGGGGAAGACGAGCAATAGGATCAGCCGCAGGATATCGACCAGCCAGAACGGGGTGACGCCGCGAAAGATCGTGCCGGTGGAAACATCGCCCACCACGCCTTTAAGGACAAAGACGTTAAGGCCAACAGGCGGGGTGATCAGGCTGATCTCGGTCACGACGACGACGATGATGCCGAACCAGACCGGATCGAAGCCAAGGCTCGTGACCAGTGGGAAGAAGATCGGCACCGTCAGCAGCAGCATCGACATGCTCTCGAAAATGCAGCCGAGCGCGATGTAGATTAGAAGGATCAGCCCCATTACCACCCAAGGGCCAAGGTCGAGGGCGGTGACGGTGGCCAGCAGCCCTTCGGGCAGCCCCGCGAGGTTCACGAAGTTGGAGAAGATCCACGCCCCGATCAGCACAGAGAAGAGCGAGGCGGAGGTGAGCGTCGTCTCCTCCAGCACTTCACGCAGGCCCCGCCAGCTGAGCCCGCCGCGCGCCCAAGCGATGAGGAAGGCCCCCGCCGCCCCCATGCCCGCGGCCTCGGTCGGTGAGAAGGCGAGGTGGATCGGCCAGAAGTCCAAGACCCCATAGAGCCCGCCGATGACCAACGCGAAAAGCGCCAGCACCGACCAGACGTGATTGAGCGCGCGTAGCCGCTCGCCCCAAGTCGCACGGGGGCCGGCGGGGCCGGCCTCGGGGTTCATGGCGACGGAAAAGCGCACCGCGCCGAGGTAGAGCAGGATGCCCAATGCGCCGGGCACGATGCCCGCGATGAACAGCGCGCCGATCGAGGTCTCGGTCAGCAAGCCATAGATCACGAGGATCACCGATGGCGGAATCAGGATGCCGAGCGTGCCCCCGGCGGCGATGGAGGCGGTCGAGAGGCTGTCGGAATAGCCGTATTTGCGCATCTCCGGCATGGCGACCTTGGACATCGTGGCGGCGGTGGCGAGCGATGAGCCGCAGATCGCCGCGAAGCCCCCGCAAGCGACGATGGTGGCCATCGCCAGACCGCCCCGGAAGTGGCCCAAAAAGGCGTTAGAGACTTGGTAAAGCTCGCGGCTGATCCCGCCTTTGTTGACGAAAAGCCCCATCAGGATGAAGAGCGGGATCACCGACAGGCCGTAGTCTTGGCTGGTGTCGATGATCAGCCGCGACACCATGGAGATCGACGCGCGGTAGCTGGTCTCATAGACCAGCCCGATCATCCCGACGAGGCCCATGGCAAAGGCAATCGGCAAGCGCAGCAAGACGAGGACGAAAACGGCGGCAAAGCCGATGGCGGATGCGATCATGTGGCAGGGTCCAGAAGTTGCGGCGCAAAAAGGCGCAAAAGCCCGCGCAGGATCAGCACAACGGCGGTGAGATAGGTCATCACCGCGATGAACATGCCGATGTAGAAAGTCGGGATTTCAAGATATTCGGTCACGTCGCCATAGCTCGCCGCCCGGTAGGCGAGGTCGACGACCCGCCCCGCCGGAAACCACAGCATCACCCCGCAGCCCAGTGTCACCAGCCCGTCGCGCCAGCGTTGCAGCCCCCAGTTCTCAAAGGGGCGGTCCAAAAGATCGGCGGCGATATGCCCCTCGCGGCCCGACAGGACCGGCAGGGCAGAGAAAACGATCAGCGCGATGCCGATGCGGATCAACTCGGTTGCGGCTTCGATGGGCGCGTTGAAGACCGACCGCATGATGACATCGGCAAAGGTCAGCACCATCAGCGCGAAGAGCGCGAGAGAGGCCATCGTCATCGGCAGGGCCGAGAGGGCGGCGGTTAGGCGGATTAAAGAGCGCATGGCGGTTCCCTGGCTGGGGGCCGACCGCGTTTGCGCCCGGCCCCTTTGGCGGTGGGGGTTATTTGCTGGCCTTCGCCATTTCCTCACGCATCATCTCATAGGCGGCCTGCCCATCGACACCGGCCTCGTCGAGCTCTGCGATCACCTTGTCGCGCACCTTGGCGGCCATCTCGGCAAAGCGGGCTTGATCCTCTTCCGAGGCGGTGACGATCTTGTTGTCGCCCGCGGCCTCGGTCGCCTCACGCGCGTCGACGTCGCTCTGGTCCCAAACCGCACCCATCATGCGGCTCGCCGTCTCGCCAAAGACTTCGCTGTCGAGCTTTTGCTGCACGTCTTCGGGCAGGCTGTCGAAGGTCTCTTGGCTCATGATGACCGAGAAGGAACCGCGGTAGAACCCGCCGGGCATCTCATAGACGTTCTTGGCCACTTCGTTGAGCTTGAAGCTGATCCGCTCGCCCATGTTCATGGCCACGGCATCGGCGGCCCCGGAATCGAGTGTTTCGTAAACCTTGGGCGCGGGCACCTGAATGCCGACGAGGCCAAGCTCCGCCCCCACATCCGCCGAGACACCACCGCCGAGGCGGGTTTTCAGCCCCTGCAGATCGTCGAGGGTGTTCACCTCTTTGTTGGAGTGGATTTGCCCCGGTCCGTGGGTTGTGAGCGCGATCACCTTCACGCCGCGGTGCTCGTCCAATTCAGACAGCATCGCCTCATGCACGCGCCAATGGGCGACCGATGCGGCCTCGGCATTGCCTTCATAGCCGGGGATTTCGACCAGTTTTGTCCCAACGAAACGACCGGGCGTGTAGCCGTGGAACAGAATGGCGATATCGGCGGCCCCGTCCAGCAGCAGGTCCATCTGCGCGGGCGGCGGGGCGAGGCCATTTTTCAGCTCGGTTTCGATCAGCCCATCGCTGGCCTCGGCCATCATGTCGGTCAACTGGGTGAACATGCCGGTGTTGACCGGGTGGCTTGGCGGCAGCCATGTGGAAATGGTCAGCGTCTCGGCGGCGAAAGCGCCGGTCGCGGTGCAGAGCGCAAGCGCACTCGTCGTGAGAAACTTGGTGAATTTGGTCATTTTGGGCTCCTCCCCATACCGTTCGATATGCCTTGGCGGGGTTCTCCCAAACCCGTATCGCCAAGTATATGCTTTTTCATGTATTCACATTTACAGCACGATTGGAACCATTTTTTGCGCCCGGGGCAAGGGCGCTGATCAGCCGCGAAGATCGCCCGTGTCGTCCAAGGCAGCGAGGAGCGATTTCAGCGCGGGCTTCAACTGTGCCCCCTCATTGCCCTTCAGCATTTCCATCAAGGCGGCCTCGTGGCGGCGCGCTTGCGGCACCAGTTCGGCGGCCAGCGCGCGGCCCGCGTCGGTCAGATACACCCGCACGCGGCGGCCATCGGCGGGGTCGCTGCGGCGAAGCAGCAGGCCGCGTTCCTCCATCTGGGCGATGATCCGTGTGAGGCGGGATTGTTCGGCCAGCGCCCGGCGCGCGAGCTGCGTGATCATCGCGCCATCAGTGTCCGACAGGCAGGCCAACACGCGCCATTCCGGCACCCGCAGCCCCGCTTTGCGCACCTGCGCGTGGAACTGCGCGCTCGCCACATCGCTGGCCGCCGCCAAGAGATACAGCAGGTAATCCGAGACGAATCCCCCCTCCTGACCCGTCTCCTTTTGGGCGGTTGCATCGGTCTTTTGCTGCGTCACACCAGTTAACCCTTTGATGGAAAGAGGGCTCCTTGCGCCTCGGCCTCTCTAAATGGCGGGCAAATTCGCGCTTGGCAAGAAAACCCTTGACCGAAACTATATGAAAAATCATATTGTTTGGCAGGGGAGGACATCACATGTCGAAGATCAACGCCATCGTGCGCAGGGTCACAGCGCTGACCGACCGTATCAGCGAGTTCGAGATTGCAGCCGCCGACGGCAGCCCGTTGCCGCATTGGGACGCCGGGGCGCATGTGCTTTTCGATCTGCCCGATGGCGACAGCCGCGCCTATTCCCTGATCACCTTCGATCCGATCCCCGAGGCCCCCGAAAGTTACCGCATCGCTGTCCAGCGTGAACCCGAGGGCAAGGGCGGCTCGACCCATATGCACGGGCTGAAGCCGGGGGCAGAGATCACCTGCGCCGCGCCAAAGAACGATTTCCCCTTGTCCCCGGATGCGCCCGCCGTGCTGCTGGCGGGGGGGATTGGCATCACGCCGATGATCTCGATGGCGGCGACGCTCAAGGCCGCGGGGCAGGACTTCACCTTTCACTATACGGGCCGCAGCGCGCCCGTCATGGCCTACCGCGATGCCCTACGCGACAGTTTCGGCGATGCGCTGCATCTGCATTGCGATGATGACGCCACGGCGCTGGACCTCGGCGCGGTGATCGACAGCCTCGGAGCCCATGCGCATCTCTATGTCTGCGGCCCCAAAGGGTTGATCGACGCGACCAAGGCGAAAGCCGAAGCCGCGGGCATCGCCGCTGAGCGCATCCATTTCGAACTCTTCGACGCGCCGCAGGAGCAAGAGGGCGACAGTGCTTTCGAGGTTGAAGTCGCCTCAAGCGGTGAGGTCTTCACCATCCCCCCCGGCCAATCGATCATCGATGTGTTGGAGGCGGGCGGCGTCGACGTCATGTACGACTGCCAGCGCGGCGACTGCGGCATCTGCCAATGCGATGTGCTCAGCGGCACCCCCGATCACCGCGACGTGGTCCTGTCCGAGGCCGAGCGCGCGGCGGGCAATGTCATGCAAATCTGCGTCAGCCGCGCGAAATCTCCGCGCCTTGTGCTCGACATCTGAGGGAGGAACTCATGGGACGTTACGACAGCCCGGCGGCCTTGGCCGCCCTCGTGCAGCCACATCAGGTGCACCGCGATATCTACACTGACCCAGAGGTGTTCCAGCAGGAGATGAAGCATCTCTTCGCCAATGCTTGGGTCTTTGTCGGCCATGAAAGCCAGACCCCGAACAAGGGCGATTATTTCAGCACCCATATCGGCACCCAGCCCGTCATTCAGGTGCGCCATTCGACGGGCGACATCCATGTTCTGCTGAACCGCTGCCCTCACAAAGGCACCAAGATCGTGATCGACCGGCAGGGCAATACCGGCAAGTTCTTCCGCTGTCCCTATCACGCATGGAGCTTCAAGACCGATGGCTGCCTCTTGGCGATCCCGCTCAAGAAGGGCTACCAGAACACCGGGCTGGAAGAGACCGACAGCGGCAAGGGGATGCGCAGCGTCGGCGATGTGAAAAACTACCGCGGCTTCATCTTTGCCCGGCTGGCCGACGAGGGCATGAGTTTCGAAGAGTTCTTTGGCGAAAGCCTGTCCTCGCTCGACAATATGGTTGACCGCTCCCCCGCCGGACGGCTCGAAGTGGTCGGCCCGCCGCTGCGCTACATGCATCATTGCAACTGGAAGATGCTGGTCGAAAACCAGACCGACACCTGCCACCCGATGGTGGCGCATGAAAGCTCCGCCGGGACGGCGGTGAAGCTCTACGAAGAACTGGGCCTGCCCGAGGACGCGCCCAAACCCCCCGCGATGGAGATCATCGCCCCCTTCATGTCGCCTTACGATTTCTTCGAAGGCATGGGCATCCGCACATGGCCCAACGGGCATGGGCACACCGGCGTAAACCACTCTATCCACTCGGATTATTCCGCCATCCCCGGGTATTTCGAAGCGCTCTGCGACAGCTATGGAGAGGAGAAGGCCAAGGCGATCCTCGATGAGAACCGCCACAACACGGTCTATTTCCCCAACATCATGATCAAGGGGCCGATCCAGCAATTGCGGGTTTTCATCCCCATCGCCGCGGACCGGACCGTGGTGGAAAGCTACATCTACCGCCTTGTCGACGCGCCCGATGAGCTGACCGCCCGCACCGCGATGTACAACCGTATGATCAACGCGCCCACCTCCATCGTCGGCCATGACGATCTGGAGATGTACGAGCGCGCGCAGGAAGGGCTGATGGTCGACGGGCTGGAATGGGTGAACATCCAGCGCCTGATCGAAGAAGACGAAGACTTCGATGTCGAAGCGGTCGAGAACGGCACCACCGAACGCCAGATGCGCAACCAATTCCACGCATGGGTCAAGTTCATGAACATGGGCCAAAAGACGGAGGCGGCGGAATGACTGTGACGCGCGAAAGCCTGATCGACTTCATCTATGACGAAGTGCGCATGCTGGACGAGGGGCGCTATACCGAATGGCTCGACCTCTGGCTGCCGGACGGGCACTATTGGATGCCATTGGACTATCAACAGAAAGACCCGATCAACGAGACCTCGTTGATGTATGAGGATATGTTCATGCTCAAGCTGCGCGTCGAACGTCTGAACGGCGCGCGCACCTTCAGCCAAAAGCCCAAGAGCCGCTGCCACCATGTGATCCAACGGCCTTTCGTGGATGAGATGGACGCGGAGGCAAGGCGTTTCGTCACGACCACCTTCATGCACTACGTCGAGACGCGGCTGGACGAGCAGCAGTTGCTCGCCGTCACCGCGCGGCATGAGCTGGCGCTGGTCGAGGGGCGTCTGCGCATTGCTAACAAACGGGTCGATATCGTGAATTGCGACGCGGCTTTCCGCAACATCCAGTTGCTGCCATGATCGGGGCAGAGACTGAGACGGTCTTCGCGGCCTTTGAAGACACCGCCGCGCGGCACCCCGAACGGGGTTTCCTGAATGTCCTGCCGGAAACAGCGGGCATCTACGGCATCGCGGCGGGGGAGGTGAGTTATGCCGAAGCCGCGCGAGAGGTTGCAACCCTGCGCAAGCGCATTTCGGCTGCGGGTTATCTGCCCGGGCAGCGCGTCATGCTGCTGATGGAGAACCGCCCGGCCTTCTTCCTTTGGTGGCTGGCGCTGAACGGTCTGGGCCTGTCGGTCGTGCCGGTGAACCCCGATCTGCGTGCGGCTGAGCTGAGCTATATGATCGACCATGCCGAACCGGTCTTGGCCGTGGCGATCCCTGCGCGCGGCGACGACCTGCGCGCCGCGGCACGGCAAGCGGGGCACGACATGCCGGTGATCGCGCCGGAGGATTCCTTGCCCGCACCCGCAACGCTTGAGACCATCACGGCACGGCGAGGCGGGGGAGAGGAGGCCGAGGCCGCATTGCTCTACACCTCGGGCACCACCGGCCAGCCCAAAGGCTGCATTCTGACCAACACCTATTTCCTAGATGCCGGACGCTGGTACGCCGACACCGGCGGGCTTTGCGCCCTCTCGCAAGACGGAGAGCGGATGATCACGCCGCTGCCGATCTTTCACATGAACGCGATGGCCTATTCCTTCATGGCGATGATCGCCGTGGGCGGCTGCCTGACCGCGCTTGACCGCTTCCACCCCCGCAGTTGGTGGGCCTCGGTCCGGGCCTCGGGCGCGACCTGTCTGCACTATCTAGGCGTCATGCCATCCATGCTGATGGGGGCCGAAGCAAGCGAAGCCGACCGCGACCATGCCGTGCGCTTTGGCTTCGGCGCGGGGGTGGACCCGAAATTGCACGCCGCCTTCGAGGCGCGTTTCGGTTTTCCATTGGTTGAGGCTTGGGCCATGACCGAAACCGGCGCGGGCGCGGTGATCTGCGCCAACCGCGAACCGCGCCGCGTGGGCGAAAGCTGCCTCGGCGCGCCCGAAGGGGGGCTGGAGGTCCGGCTGCTCAACGATGCCGGGGAAGAGGCCGATCAGGGCGAATTGCTGGTGCGCCGCGCCGGTGCCGACCCGCGGCGTGGGTTCTTTGCGGGCTACTTCAAAAATACCGAAGCCACGGATGAGGCTTGGGCGGGCGGTTGGTTCCACACCGGCGACATCGTGAGCCGCGCGCCGGATGGCGCGATGTATTTCGTCGACCGCAAAAAAAACGTGATCCGCCGCTCGGGCGAGAACATCGCGGCGGTCGAGGTGGAATCGACCCTGATGCGCCACCCCGCCGTGGCCAGCGCCGCCGTCGCCGCCGTGCCGGACGCGGTGCGGGGGGATGAGGTTTTCGCCTGTATCGTGCCGAAGGACGCCGGTGCTGACCCTGCCGTCTTGGCCCGTGAAATCACCGAATGGTGCCTGACCCAGCTTGCCTATTACAAAGCCCCCGGCTTCATCGCCTTTGTCGAGGCGCTGCCGCTGACGGCGACGCAGAAACTGCAACGCGGGGTGCTGAAAACGCTGGCCGCCGACCTGCTGGACGATCCCGCCACGCAAGACCTGCGCAGGCAAAAGAAGCGGACGGCGGCATGAGGCGCAGGGGCTATGACGGCGTCGTCCTCGCGGCGCCCACCTCGGTGCCCTATGCCCGCTATAGCAATGAGACCGCCCATTGGTGGATCGCCCGCGCGCTGCGCGCGATGCTGGGCAAGGCCGGGATCGCGCCGGGGGCGTTGGACGGGTTCTCGGTCTCCAGCTTCTCGCTCGCGCCGGACACGCCGGTCGGGCTGATCCAGCATTTGGGGCTCAGCCCGCGGTGGCTTGATACCGTGCCGACGGGCGGGGCCAGCGGGGTCATCGCGCTGCGCCGCGCGGCGCGGGCGGTGCAGGCGGGCGATGTCGACGTGGTGGCCTGCGTGGCGGGGGACGCGAACCGGATCGACAGCTTTCGCAGCCTGCTCAGCGGCTTCTCGCGCTTTTCGATGGATGCCACCTTCCCTTATGGGTTCGGCGGCCCCAACGCCAGTTTCGCGCTGCTGATGGACCGCTACATGCAGGAATACGGCGCCACGCGAGAGGACTTTGGCCAGATCGCCGTGACGCAACGGGCCAATGCGCTCTGCTATCCCGATGCGCTGATGAAAACCCCGCTGACGCTTGACCAATATCTGAATGCGCGCATGATCTCAGACCCCATCGCGTTGTTCGACTGCGTCATGCCTTGCGCCGGGGCCGAGGCGTTTTTGGTCATGCGGGAGGATGAGGCCCTGCGCCGCGACCTGCCCTTCGCGCGGATCAGCGGCACCATTGAGCGGCACAACGCTTACCCCGAAGACCCGATGCAACTGCGCGGCGGCTGGGGCGTGGATATCGGTGAGCTCTACGAGATGGCGGGCCATGGGCCTGAGGGGATCGATCTGCTGCAAACCTATGACGACTACCCAGTGATCTCGATGATGCAGTTCGAAGACCTCGGGTTCTGCGCCAAGGGGGAGGGGGCCGCCTTTGTCCGGCGGCGAGATCTGACGATCCACGGCGATTTCCCCCACAACACCTCGGGCGGGCAATTGTCGGTCGGCCAAGCCGGGGCCGCGGGCGGCTATCTGGGGCTGGTCGAGGCGATCCGGCAGGTGACCGGGCAGGCCGAGGGCACACAGGTGGCCAACGCCCGGCGGGCCTTGGTCTCGGGCTTTGGTATGATCAACTATGACCGGGGCGTCTGTTCGGCGGCGGCGATCATTGAGGGGGGCGCGCCATGACCGACCCATTGACGCCGCCCCGAAAGAAGAACCCGCAAAAGCGCAGCAGGGTGCCGACGCTGCCGCCCGCGCAGCGGTCGCGCGCGGCCCTCGGCCTCGCCATCGCCGCCGGGCGCGGCACCTTCGCTTTGCAACACTGCGCCGATTGCGGGGCGGTGCAATACCCCCCGCGCGATGCCTGCTGCAAATGCCTGTCCGTCGCGCTGGACTGGCGCGAGACGGACCGCGCGGGCGAGGTCTTGGCCGAAACCACGATCCGCGTCTCGCCCGACCCGTATTTTCGTGAGCGGCTACCCTGGCGCATCGGCACGGTGCAACTGGCCGCAGGGCCGGTGGCGGTATGCCATCTGCACGGCGACGTCGGGCGCGGTGATGCGGTGCGGCTGGCGTTGAAACTGGACCGGGCAGGGCAGGGGGTCATGGTGGCCCTGCCGCGAGAGGGAAGCGAATTGATGCAAGACGATCCGATGCTGCGCGAAATGTCGAGCGATCCGAAACACCGGCGGGTGTTGATCACCGATGCCCGCTCCCCCTTGGCCCTGCCACTGGCCCAGGCGCTTTTGAGCGCAGGTGCGGCGGAGATATTCCTGGGCGAGCCGGAACATTGGCGCCGGTGGGAAGGCCGCGCGGCCTTCGAGGGGATGGAGAGCGTCAGCCTCATGCCGCTCGATGTCACCGATGGGGCCTCGGTCTCGCGCCTCGCCGCAGAGATCGGTGGAAAGGTCGACATCCTGATCAACACCGCCCAATTCATCCGCCCCGGCGGGGTGTTGGGCAATGACACGGTCTTTGCCCGCGAGGGGATGGAAACCAATGTGCTGGGCCTGATGCGCTTGGCGCAGGGCTTTGGCCCCGCGATGGCCTCGCGCACGGCGGATGGGGTCAATGCCGCGGTGGCTTGGGTCAATCTCCTGTCGGTCGGGGCCTTGGCGCCCGAGGCTGGGTTCGGTGGCTTTGATGCCTCACAAGCGGCGGCGCGGTCGCTCAGCCAGACGATGCGGGCAGAGTTTGCCGGATCGGGGCTGCGGGTGATGAATGTCTACACCGGCCCGGTTGATGACGAATGGCACCAACCTCTGCCGCCGCCCAAAGTCGCCCCCCGCGCGCTGGCGCGGACAGTGGTGCGCGGGCTGGTCGACGGGTTGGAAGAGGTCGCCTGCGGTGACGTGGCTAAGGACGCGCTGGCCCGCTGGCTGGACGATCCGGCCTTGATGGAACGCGAAACGCGGGGGGGCGGCGCATGAGCGACGCAATCACGACACTGGCCGAAGCACTGTCAAGCGGTGCGGCAAAGGTCGTCGACCTGACCCACAGGCTCGACCCGGACTTTCCCGTCATCGTCCTGCCGCCAGAGTTCGGCCAATGCGCGCGGTTCCGGATGGAGGAGGTCTCGGCCTATGATCACCGTGGCCCGGCGTGGAAGTGGCACAACCTCACGCTGAACGAACACACCGGCACCCATTTCGACGCGCCCATTCACTGGGTGTCGGGCAAGGACGTGGCCCATGGTGCGGTGGATGAAATCCCGCCCGAAGCCTTCATCGGCCCGGTCGTGGTGATCGACTGCTCCGAAGGGGCGGCGCAGAACGACGACTTCGAGCTGACGCCCGAGATCATCCGCGATTGGGAGGCCCAGCACGGGACGATCCCCGCTAATGCTTGGGTGTTGATGCGCACCGATTGGTCGAAACGCAGCGGCGCGGATTACCTCAACATGCGCGAGGATGGCGCCCATTCGCCCGGCCCCACACCCGCCGCCATCGAACTGCTGCTAGAGCGCGGCATTCGCGGCTTTGGCACGGAAACGGTCGGCACCGACGCGGGGCAGGGGATGCATTATGACCCGCCCTTCCCGGCGCATTACCTGCTGCATGGGGCGGGGAAATATGGGATGCAATGCCTGTGCAACCTCGACCAACTGCCGCCCACCGGGGCCATGCTGATCGCACCGCCGCTCAAGATCAAAGGCGGCACGGGCAGCCCCTTGCGGGTGCTGGCGCTGATACCGGGAGAGAGACAATGACCGAATACACCGCCGTCATCACCGGGGGCAGCAAGGGCATCGGCGCCGATCTGGCGCAGCGGTTGCTGGAACGCGGCTATCGCGTGATCTCGATCGCGCGGGGAATGCCGGAATGGGAGGCGGAGGGCTGCGAGCATATCGAAGCCGACCTGCTCGACCCCGCCTCCGTCGCCGCCGTTGCTACGGATATCGCCGCACGCCATGAGGTGACCCATCTGGTGCATAACGCCGGGATGATCTGGCCCAATCTGATCGAAGAGGCGAAACCCGAAGACATCACCGGCCTTGCGCAACTGCACCTCGGTTCGGCCCTGACGCTGCTGCAAGCCTTCCTGCCCGCGATGAAGGAACGCGGCTTTGGCCGGGTGATGTTCAACGCCTCCCGCGCCGCCTTAGGCGCCCCGACGCGCACGGCCTATTCAGCCTCGAAAGCGGGGATGATCGGCATGGCGCGCACTTGGGCGCTGGAGCTTGCGCCGCATGGCATCACCGTCAATGTCGTGGCCCCCGGCCCGGTGCAGACGGATAACTTCTGGGGCATCATCCCGAAAGAAAGCGAACGCGAAGCGGCGCTGGCCAAGCGCATCCCCGTGGGGCGGTTAGGACAGGTGGAGGACGTGACCAACGCCTTCCTCTTCTTCTGCGACCCGGCCAGTAGTTTCGTCACTGGCCAGACGCTTTTCGTCTGCGGCGGGTCGAGTATCGGGACGCTGACGCTCTGACCCCTCGGGCTTAACCCTTTCGGAAATGCTGCACCAATTCAGGGACATAGGCGTCGCCCTCGCCCTTTTCGACGACTTGGGAAAGGGCGCGATAGACCCCATCGGCAATCTCGACCTGCGCGCCCGCTTGGGCGGACATCTGGCGGTAATAGTCGAAGTCCTTCAGCGCGTTGCTGATCGCGAAGGGCAGCGCCTCGCGGTCGCCGCTGGTGATGAAGGGCGACAGCCGATCAAGCGCGACACTGGCACCGCCGCCGCCCGCCAAGACATCCACGAAGCTCTGCGGATCGATCCCCGCATCTGCCGATTGCGCAGCCGCCTCGGCCAGCAGAGACATGAAGCCGACCGAGACATAGTTGTGCAGCAGCTTCAGCCGATGGCCCGCGCTGACCGCGCCCACATGTTTGACCTCTTCGGTAAAGGCCGCGAGCACCGGAGAGACCTTTTCGACCGTGGCCGCGTCACCGCCGACGAGTAGGTTCAGCTTGCCCTCATGGGCAAACTGCGCCGTGCGGGTCATCGGCGCATCGACGAAATCGCCCCCCGCCGCCTTCACCGCCTCGGCCATCTTCAACGTCGACGCGGGCAGGGAGGTTGAGCAATCGACGACCACAGCACCCGGCTTCAGCCCCGCGATGACGCCGCCCTCTACGGTCAGGATCCCTTCGACCTGCGGCGAGCCGGTGACGCAGAGGATGATCACATCGGAGGCGGCGGCCAGATCGCTCAGACTGTCGAAGGCCGTGGCCCCCAGCCCGTCCAACTCATCGGTCGGCTGGTTGCCGGGGTGGTCGAAATAGCCAAGCGCGAAACCCCCGCGCCGCATCACGTTGCGGGCAATTCCGTGGCCCATCAGGCCGACACCGATCATACCGATTTTCATGGATTTTCCTTCGCTTGCCACCGCCACCCCTGCGCGCGGTTCCCTTGGGGAAAGTTCTAGCGATCCACCCAGCACGGTGCAACGCGGCAGGGCCGGATTTTCTTGCCCAAACAGGGCTTTGTATATTTGAAACCGACAATTCGATTGATAGGAATGGCGCATTAATGGAATGAGGCTGAAATGACTTTGACCCGCGACCCCCACCAGATTGCCGAAACGCTTTACCACGGGCAGTTTTGCCCGATGTTCATCGATGGTCAGGACGTGCCCGCCTACTCCGGCGCGGTGATCGAGGTGAAAGATCCCGCCTCTGGCCGCAAGCTGGCGGAAGTGCCGCGCGGCGGGGCGCGGGATGTCGATCTGGCCGTGGATGCCGCGCGCCGGGCCTTCGAAGGCGTCTGGTCCACCTTCACGCCTTACGACCGGCAGGAGGTGCTGTTGCGCATCGCCGATGTGATGGAGCGGGATTGGGAGAAGCTCTGTGTATCCGATACCGCAGACATGGGGTTGTCGCTGGCGCGGACGCTCGGCAACAAGCGGCGGGTGATCGGGATGCTGCGCTTCTACGCAGGTCAGGCCGTGGCGCTGCATGGCGACGTGATCGAGAATTCGATCTCGCAGTCGATGCTGTCCTTCACCACCCGCGAGCCGGTCGGCGTGGTTGGCGCGATCATCCCGTGGAACGCCCCGACCGCCGCCTCGATCTGGAAGATCGCGCCAGCACTGGCGACGGGCTGCACCGTGGTGTTGAAGCCCTCCGAAGACGCGCCGCTGACGCCCTTGATGATCGCGCGGCTGATGCAGGAGGCGGGTGTGCCCGACGGCGTGGTCAATGTGGTCACCGGCACGGGGCGCGAGGCCGGGGCGCGGCTGGCCGAGCATCCGGACGTGAACAAGGTGGTTTTCACCGGCTCCACCGCCACCGGCAAGACCATCGCGCGGGCCGGGGTGGAGAACCTCAAGCGGATCACGCTGGAGCTTGGGGGCAAGTCGCCGCTGATCATCTGCAAGGATGCCGACCTCGACAAGGCGGTGCCGGTGGCGGCGATGGCGGTCTATGCGCATTCGGGCCAGATCTGCATCGCGGGCTCGCGGCTTTTCGTGGCGCGGGAGATTCAGGATGAGTTTATCGAGAAACTGGCGGCCTTCGCGCGGGGACTGAAGATCGGGCATGGCCTCGACGAAGGCACCGATCTCGGCCCGCTCATCAACGCCGTGCAGACCGAGAAGGTCGAGGGCTATATCGCCAAGGGCAAGGCCGAGGGCGCGCGGCTGGTCACGGGGGGCGGTCGGCCCGAGGGGGAGGGCTATGCGGGCGGCAACTTTCTTGAGCCGGTGATCTTTGCCGATGTGAAAGACGAGATGACCATCGCGCGGGAGGAGATTTTCGGCCCCGTGATCTCGGTCCTGCCCTTCGACACGATGGAGGAGGTCGTGACCCGCGCCAATGCCACGCCCTACGGGCTGGCGGCGGGGATATTCACCCGCGATCTCGGGGTGGCGCATCGGACGGTGAAGAAGCTGAAGGCCGGATCGGTCTGGGTGAACATGTACCACGCGATCGACCCGGCGGTGCCCTTTGGCGGGCTGAAGATGTCGGGCTACGGAAAGGAAGGCGGCGTGGAGCACCTGCAGGCGTATCTGGATACCAAGGCGGTTTGGATTCAGACGGAGTGATTGAACGCTGAGGGCAGCGCCGGCCCGCGGGGTGGTGCTGCCCGGCTTTTAGCCGGGCGGAACCTAGTTAGAAGCCGCTGATGCTCGGTAGCCAAGTGCTCAAAGATGGCACAAACGTCAGCAACATCAACACGACGAAATTCGCCAAAAAGAACGGCGGCATCTCACGGATCAGCGCGGCGGGCTTAAGGTTCACCGCCGAGGAGACCACGAAGATCAGGCTCCCCACCGGTGGCGTCGTCAGCCCCAGCGTCAGGTTCACGATCACCACGATGGCGAAATGATCCGGCGCGATGCCGAGCGCGTGACTGATCGGCGCGAGGATCGGCACGAGGATCATCACCCCCGGCAGCGGATCCATGAACAGACCAAAGAGCAGCAACAGCACGTTCACCGCCAAGAGGAACAGGATCGGCGACAACTCCCACGCGATGATCGTCTCGGCCAGAAACTGCGGCACGCCTTCGATCACCAAGACCCATGCGAAAGCCCGCGCGGCCCCAAGGATCAGCAACACCGCGGATGAGATCAGTGCCGCGCGAAGAATCAGCCCCGGCAGATCGCGCAGGCGCAGGGCGCGGTAAACGAAGAACCCGCAAAACAGCGCATAGAACACGGCGATGACCGACGCTTCGGTCGGGGTGAAAATGCCGCCCCGGATACCGCCAACGATCAGCACGATCAGCCCAAGCGCGGGCAGCGCCATTAGGCTGTTGCGCCACATCTGCGCCCGCTCGGGCCGGGCCTCGTCGCTGCGGTAATCGCGTTTCCAACTGACCCAACCGTTGGCCGCAAGGCTCCCTCCGGCGAGCAGCAGCCCCGGAATGACACCCGCCATGAACAGCGACCCGACCGAGACTTCCTGATCCTGCAGCGCATAGATGATCATCACGATCGAGGGCGGGATGATCGGCCCCACCACCGCCGAAGAAATCGTCAACGCCCCGGCGTAGGAGCGGTCATAGCCGCCTTTCTCCATCATGCGGATCATCATCGCGCCGGGGCCTGCCGCATCGGCCAGCGCCGAGCCGGAGATGCCTGCGAACATGGTCGAAGAGATCACATTGGCATAGCCCAGCCCCCCGCGCAGATGGCCCACGAACTGTGCGGCAAAGCGCAAAAGCGTGTGGGTGATCGCCCCGCCGGTCATGATCTCGGCGGCGAGGATGAAGAAGGGCACGGCCAGCAGCGGGAAACTGTCGAGGCCCGAGAACATCTCTTTCACCACCACGATCTGCGGGTAGGAACTGCCCAGACCGATGGCGGCAAAGACGGAAATGGCCATGGCAAAGGCGACGGGCAGCCCCAGCACCATAAGCACGAAAAGCGAGATAAAGAGGATGTCAGCCATTGGCGGCTCCCGGCATGTTCTCGGTCTGACCTTCGGGCTGGTGATAGCGGCCCGCCATGATGAAGGGCCGCGCGATCAGCAACAGATGTACGATCAGCAGTGTGAAGCCGACTGGCATGGCGGCATAGACATAGCGGAACGACAGGCGCATCGCGGGGGTCATCTGATACTGCGCGCGCTGCATATAGTCCCAGCCGACTTTGACCATGAAGGCAAAGAAGAATAGCAAAATCAAAACGATGATCCCGCGCAGGATGCGCTGCATCCGGGTGTTCATCACATCATGCAGATTGGTGATGGCCACATGGCCGCCCTGCCGCAGGGCAAGGCCAGCCCCCAGAAAGGCCATCCAAATCATCAGGTAACGGGCGGATTCATCGGACCACGACAGCGAATGGTTGGTGCTGAACCGCAGGGCGACATTGGCCCCCACGACCAAGACCATCCCCGTCAAACAGGCGATCACCACGGCGGCGTTCACCTTGACGAATAGCTGTTCCAATCTGCGCATGGTTTCCCTCCCGTGCAAAACGGCCGGAAGCGCTGCTCCCGGCCGTCCGTCTTTCCGTCGCGGCGCTTACTCGGTCGCGGCGATCTGGTCGATCAGATCTTTGCCGTAGGTCTCGTAGTAGCCCTCGTAGGCGCTCTCGATGGAGGCGCGGAAAGCGGCCTTCTGCTCTTCGCTCAGTTCGTTCACTTCCATGCCGCGCTCTTTCAGCGTCTCGACGCCGCTTTGCTCCACGTCATCGACGAAGGCGCGCATGGCGGAGACGGCTTCGGTGGCGCCTTTCTCGAAGGCGGCCTTGTCTTCATCCGACAGACCTTCCCAGAAGGGTTTGGAGACCAGCAGCATGGCGGGGGAATAGACGTGGCCCGACAGCGTCAGGTATTTCTGCACCTCGTCGAGCTTCACGGAGACGATCACCGACAGCGGGTTTTCCTGCCCGTCGATGGTGCCCTGCTGCAGCGAGCTGATCACCTCGGGCCAGGCCATCGGGGTGGGGGCGGCACCAGCGGCGTTGAAGGCTTCGAGGTGCACCGGGTTTTCCATGGTGCGCAGCTTCATGCCCGCGATGTCTTCGGGTGTCTCAATGGCGTTGCGGTTGTTGGTGATGTGGCGGAAACCCTGCTCACCCCAAGCCAAGGCAACCATGCCCGCGCCGTCGAACTCGGCCAAGATGTCCTGACCAATCGGCCCGTCGAGCACGCGGCGCGCGTGGTCAAGGCTACGGAACAGGAAGGGAATGTCGGTGACGCCGGTGGCGGGGACGAAGTTGCTCAGCGTGCCGGTAGAGACGATGGTCGCCTCGACGGTGCCCAGTTGCAGGCCCTCGACGACCTCGCGCTCACCGCCCAGACCGGAGGAGGGGAAATGGCGGAAGCTGAACTTGCCGTCGGTCTCGGCCTCGACGACCTCTTGCCACTTCTGCGCCGCGACGCCGTAGTGGCTGTCGGGGGCGAGGGCGTAGCCGATCTTGACTTCGGTCTCGGCGCTCAGGGCTCCTCCGGTGAGCGCGGCCAAAGTGGCGAAAATTGCCGTGGGCTTGGTGATTTTGAACATTTTGTATCCTCCAGCGATCTTATTAACAAGGTCACGAAAACTGCTAGCGGCGGATGTTCAGAATGGCAATGGGGGAGGGGCGCTTTGTGGACAATGAATCCACAGCAAAGCCCCGCTAAATTTCCGTGACGATATGATCGGGCGCGATGCCCGAGCCTTGGATCGCCGCAGCAACCTCTAACCCCAAGAGGGAGCCGTGGCCGGTGACCAGCGCCGTGGCGAAACCCGCCTGCGCGCCGCCGAGGATGTCGGTGTGCAGCGTGTCGCCGACCATCAGCACGCGCGCCGGATCCACGGGCTTTGCCCGGGCAAGGGCCAAGTCGAAGATATCGGGGAAGGGCTTGCCGCAGAAATGCACCGCCACACCGGTCGTGTCGATCAGACGATGCGCGAACCAGCCGGGTTCGAGCGAGAGACCATCCTCACGCGGGGCGACGAGATCGGGGTTGCCGACAAAGACAGGCCGGGGCTGGCGTTTCAGACTGGCCTCCAACAGGGCCTGCCGCGCCTCTGTCCACCCATCCGCCCCGACGAGGAGGAAACCTTCGGCCCCGTCATAGACTGCCGGATCATCCGCCAGAACGGTCGCGCCGAGATCGGCGATCTCTCCCATGTCCTTATCGGGGTTTAGCATCACGCCCCAGCGGCGCGCGGGTTCTGCCGCGACGCGGTGCAGCAGCGCCTCGCGGCTGGTAACCACCTCGTCTGCTGCGAAATCAAAGCCAAGCCGCGCGTAGCGGTCCATCATATGCGCCTTGGGATAGGCGGCGGAGTTGCTGACGACCATGACCGATTTGCCCATCTCGCGCAGAGCGGCGATGGTCTGCGCGGCCCCTTTGATCGCGGTTTCGCCGACGTTCAGCACGCCGTAGGCGTCGAACAGGATCAACTCATAGGGCGCGACGATATCGAGGAAACGGGCGGCCTCCACCCCATGGCCGAGCTTGTCGCAGTCGGGCAGGCGGGGGCGCAGGCGCTGGTATTCGGCCAGCGCCTGCGCGGGGTCTATGGCGATACTCACAGGATGCGGCGGCGCAGGAAGGCCGAGATCACCTCACCGATGATCACCAACACGATGATCGCGATGAGGATCGTGGCGACCTCGGGCCAGTTGAAGGTGTCGATGGCACCTTGCAGGATGATCCCGATGCCGCCTGCGCCGACGAGGCCCAGAACGGTGGATTCACGTAGGTTGATGTCCCACCGCAGGATCGACACGGCCCAGAAGGTCGGCATGACCTGCGGCACGATGGCATAGGCGATGACTTTGAAGCGTGATGCACCGGTGGCCTCCAGAGCCTCCACGGGGCGGCGGTCGATCTCCTCGATCGCCTCGCCCAGAAGCTTGCCGATGAAGCCGATGGAGCGGAACATGATCGCCAAAATGCCCGCCACCACGCCGGGGCCGAAGATTGCCACGAAGAGAAGCGCCCAGATGATCGTGTTCACCGACCGCGAGGTCACGAGGATCAGCCGCCCGAGCCAGAGCGTGGCCCGGTTGGGCGTGGTGTTCTGTGCCGCGATATAGGCCACCGGCAGCGACAGCAGCACCGCGAAGGTGGTGGCGAAAGTGGCGATGTTCACCGTGTCCCACAGCACCTTGAGGATCGTGTCGAGGTTGCTGGGGTCGGGCGGATACATGCGGCCAAAAAGGTCACCGATCTGCTCGGGCGCACCCCAGACCCAGGCCCAGATGACCTCGATCGAGGTCAGCGCCCAAGCGATGGCGAGGGCGCAGCCCAGAAGCACGCCGTAGCGGGTGAGGCGTTGGCGCAGGGTGAAACGGGTCCAGTCGTCGCGGCCGAATTTCTCTGCAATCGTCGTCATTGGATGCGCTTTCTGATCACGCCGCTGACGGCTTCGGAGACAAGGATGACACCGACGATGACCATGGTGATCGCCAGCGCGAAGTCATAGTCGTAGCGGCCAAAGGCATTGGCGAGCGTCGCCCCGATGCCGCCCGCGCCGACGATGCCCACCACCGCTGAGGCGCGCAGGTTACTGTCGAGCTGGTAGATCGTGAGACCGATCTGGCGCGGCATGATCTGGGGAAAGATCGCGTAGATCAGGGTCGAGAAATAGGGCGCACCGGCGGCGCGCATGGCTTCGACCTGACCGAAGTCGATCTCCTCGATCCGTTCGGCCAGCATCTTGGCAACGAAGCCGATGGAATAGACGATCAGCGTCAGCACGCCTGCGAAGGGGCCGAAGCCCACGGCCTTGACGAAGAGGATCGCCACGATCACCGGATGAAAGCTGCGTGCCACGATGATGATGGCGCGGCCGAGGTAGAAGATCGGTTTCGGCGCCACGTTGCGCGCCGACATAAAGGCGATGGGGATCGACAAAAGCACCCCGCCTGCGGTGGCGAGGATGGCGATCTTGAGGCTCTCAAGAAAGCCGTCGATCAACAGGCCCGAGCGTTCGAAACTGGGCGGGAACGCCCCGCCAAAAATGCGCCCGGCGCGCCCCAGCCCTTCGGCGACGCGGTTCCAGTCAATCGGCATGGTCAGACCGACCCAACCGAAATAGGCCACCGCGCCCAAGATCACCGCCCACCGCAGCACCGGGTTGGCGATGAAGGGTGGCTTTTTCCAACTGTCCCGTGGCGCGCTCATGCCGCGGCCCCATCTTTCGCGCGGTCCGCATGGGGGCTGCCGGCGTAGATCTGATCCATCGCCGCTTGGTCGAGCTTGGCGGGCTCGTCGTCGAAAATGATCCGGCCATAGCGCATGCCGACGATACGGTCGGTGTATTCCTTGGCCTCGGTCACGTTGTGGATGTTGATCAGCACCGGCAGTTTCAATTCGCCGGCGAGGTCACGCAGCAGGCCCATGATCTGTTCGGAGGTCTTAGGGTCGAGCGAGGCGGTCGGCTCGTCCGCCAGCAGAATGTCGGGGTCCTGCATCAGGGCGCGAACCACGCCGACGCGCTGCCGCTCACCGCCCGAAAGCTGGTCGGCGCGGGTGTTGGCATATTGCGCGATACCGACCCGCTCCATCAATTCATAGGCGCGGCGGATGTCGGCCTTGGCATAGCGGCGGGTCACGGCGGACCATGTCGAGATGTAGCCCAAGCGACCGGACTGGACGTTCTCCATCACCGTGAGGCGGTCGACAAGGTTAAAGCCCTGAAACACCATGCCGATCTTGCGCCGCGCGGCGCGCAGGTTTTTGCCGCGCAGGTTGGTCAGTTCGGTGCCGTTGAGCATGATCGACCCCGAGGTCGGCTCCACCAGTCGGTTGATGCAGCGCAGCAGCGTCGATTTGCCCGCGCCGGAGGAACCGATGATCGAAACGACGCTTTCGCCCTCGATGGTCAGGTCGAGGTTCTTCAGCACCGGATCACCGCTGCCATAGCGTTTCACGAGGTCGGAGATTTTCAGCATGTATTGTACCTTGAGAGCGGGGCCGGCTTGTGGGCCGACCCCGGTTTTGAACGATTATTCAGCCGCGAGGCCCTGCGGCGTGTATTCGACGCCGTTCGCCTTCTGGATCTGACGGATCACCGCCCACTGGTCCTTGTAGGTGATCGGGACGAACTTGCTCACGCCCGCGAATTCCTCACCCAGTGCGGTGCCTTCGAAATCGAAGGAGAAGAAGGCTTCCTTGATCTTTTCCTTCAGCTCGGGCGCGAGGTCATGCGCGACGCCGTAGGAGGTTGTCGGGAAAGGATCGCTTTCCCAGACGATGCGCACGTCCTCGGGGTCGTAAAGACCGCGCTCGGCCATGCGGTCCACCACTTCGGAGGCCACCGGGGCCGCGTCATAGTCGCCCGCGACAACGCCCAGCATGGACTGGTCGTGGCTGCCCGAATAGGTCACTTCGTAGTCTTCGTCCGGCACGACGCCCAGATCGGGGAAGAGCGCGCGCGGCGCTTGGTTGCCGGAGTTGGAGGTGGGCGAGGTATGCGCGATGCGCTTGCCGGCCAGATCCTTCATCTCTTTGATGTCGCTGTCGGCTTGGGTGTAGACTTGCAGCTTGTAGCCGAACTGGCCATCCTCGGCGCCCATGATCGCGAAGGGCTCGACACCTGCGAGGTTCACGGCGAAGGGGGTCGGACCGGTTGAGAAACCGGCGATATGCAGGCGGCCCGAGCGCATCGCCTCAACCTCGGCGGAGTTCGACTGCACTGCGAAGAACTGCACGTCCTTGCCGGTCACGTCTTCAAGATGCTCAATGAAGGGGGTCCAGATGTCTTCGTAGATCGCCGGGTCTTCGACGGGCGTGTAGGCGAAAACCAGCGTCGAGGGGTCTTTCAGCATATCAGGATCGGTCGGCGCATCGGCGACCAGATCGCCATCGGCGTCGCAGAACATCTTGTCCAAGGCGCCGCGCTCGCAATCCTCTTGCGCGAAGGCAAGGCCGCCCGTCAGTGTGAAGGCCGCGGTGAGACCTGCGGCGAATAGGTATTTATGAGACATTGCGTTCTCCTCCCTGAGAATCCGCGCATCTGGCGCGAAATACAATAATGCGCAGATACGAACATCGAACAGTTTCGTTTGCAAGCTGTTCCGGCGCGTCGGCGGACAAAATTGTCACAAAGCTGTAACATCTCCCGCCGCAAAGCGGGGAAGGCCGGGGCGCGGTTTAACCAGTCGAAACGGGGGCTTCAGAGATCGAGTTCGATTTTGCGCACCCGGTCGCGCAGCAGGGTTTTGGAAACGGTCAGCAAATGCTGCTCCATCGCGGCGGCAGCGCCGAGCGTATCGCGCCGGGCGATGGCGTCGTTCAGGGTCATGTGCTGCTCGCCCAGAACCTGTAGGGTTTCCGGGGCGTGATAGGTCCGGCGGCGGGAGGTCCATGCCACTTCGCGGCGCACCGCGCGGATGGATTCGTAGACCGTCAGGAACAACGGGTTCCGCGCCATCTCGGCGATCTTGTAGTGGAACATGTCATCCGCGGCCTCATAGGCGTCCGGGTCGCTGAGGTTGAGCGTGGCGCGCATCAACTGGTCCAACCGCTCGATCTCCTGCGGGCGGGCGCGATCGGCGGCGAGGGCGGCAAGGGCAGGTTCGACCTCTAGCCGCACTTCCATCACGTCGCTTGGCGTGACCTGCCGGGCAAGGTGGCGCAGACTGTCGGCATTGGTCGCGGGCGGCGGCGTGGCGAATGTGCCTTGGCCGTGGCGGCGGTAGATCGTGCCGTCCTTTTGCAACAGGCCAAGTGCCAGCCGCAGCCGCGCCCGGCTCACGCCGAAATGCTCGGCCAGCGCCCGTTCGGGGGGCATCCGCCCGTCGTTCAGGATGTCCCCTTGGCGGATCGCTCCGCGAAGCCGCTCGGCCAATTCATCTTCACTTGGGGCGGACTGGGGGGTCTGTGTCATGAGATGGAAAACGCTTCAAATAAATCAATGAACATACGCAGAGAGGTTACCATTAGGAAAATTCCAAAGGCAAACCGAAGCGCCCGGCGCGGGATGCTATGGGCCAGTTTCACACCCACATGGGCAAAGCTGGAGGTCAGCGGAATGATGATGGCCGCCGCGGCAAGGTTCACATAGCCGAGCGAGAAGGGCGGCAGCCCCTCGGCCCCAAGGCCGGTGAGCGCATAGACAACGGCACCCGGCAGCCCGATGATAAAGCCAATCGCGGCAGAGGTGCCCACGGCGCGGCGGATGTCATAGCCCAGAAAGTTCAACAGCGGCACGCCGATGGTGCCGCCCCCGATGCCCATCATCGCAGACAGCCCGCCGGTGACGACGCCGAGGATCGCCCAGATCGGTTTGGCAAAGCCGCGCGGCGTGGGGTCGTCCTTGGTCTTGCGAAAGATCATATCGAGGGCAACGAGTGCGGCCACGGTGGCAAAGACGCCCACAAGGATCAGCCCCGAGACATAGCCCCCCAGAAGCGCGCCGATCACGACGCCGATCAGCAGCGACGGCGCCCAGAGTTTCAAAAGGTCCATATCAATCGCGCCGCGTTTGAAGTGACCATAGCCCGAGGACAGCGAGGTAAAGACGATTGTCGCAAGCGAGGTGCCCACCGCCACTTGCATGGTGATCGCCGGGTCCATCCCCGCCGTCGACAGCGCAAGATAAAGCGCGGGCACGATCACGATACCGCCGCCCACACCAAGCAGCCCCGCAAGGATGCCGCCAAAGACCCCGGCGGAAACCGCAATGGCGAGAAGGGGCAGAAGCTGGCTGAAATCGAGCGCGTTCATATGGTTAATCTTTCTTTGTCTCTAAATCTGTCGCCAGCGACCGGCTGGGCTTGCCCGCCGCCTTGCGGGTCTCTTCGGCGCGGGTGATCGCCGCATCAATCGGCGCGCGGTCCGAGGTGCCCGAGAAATTGTCGAGGCTCGGCATCGCTTCGGCCACATGCAGATAGCGCTCTCCGGCGACGTCGAGCAGCCGGTCAAGCTCGCTCAGCGGATCGCCATGGTCATCGACGCGCAGGTCGAGATAGGCATGGTCCTGCCCGCGGTGGATTACCAGCCCCGCGGCTTGGCGCCCGCGCATGTCGCCGCCCGCCTCTTCGCCCGCGCGCATGGCGGCGAGCAGACGTTCGGCCATCGGCAGGTCATGGCGCGCGGCGTAGGTCTCAAACGTGGCCTCCACCACCTCCGGCCCGGTCAGCATATTGCCCGCGACGGAGTGAATGGTCCCCACACGGTGCCCGGCCCAATCGACACAGCCCGCACCGGTATGCGCGGCGAAGTTTCCTTGGGCATCGAGCATGTGGCACTGGCGGATGTCGCGCCCCGCATCGCGGGCGGCGAATTCCTTCAGCAGTGCTTCGGCGGGGTCGCCGCTTTCCAACATGCGCCGGCCTTCGGTCCCCCAGAGCGGGTTGACGAAAGCCTGCGTGGCCACGGCGACGCGCCGCCCGATGTAGGGCACGGCGGCACCGCAGGCGAAAAAGCGGCTGGCCACGGCGATGCCAATCTCTTGGCTGTCGGGATCACGGGCGATGATGGAATAGGTCATGGGTCAGCGTCCTACGGCATAGGCCTGCATCAGGCGGGGGGTGGCGGCGGCGTGAAGGCTGCCATCGGGATTGCGCAGCGCGGCGGTCATTCGGCCCACCGACCACGGCTCGGCCACGGTAACGATATGCCCCCGGGCGCGCAGCGCGTCGATCACCGCAGGGCCGACATTGGGCTCGATCATCATCTCACCGGGCAGGGCTTGGCGGGGGAAGAAACTGCTTTGGAAGTGCAGCGTGTGGAACAGCGGCGCGTCCATCCCCTCTTGCAGGTCGAGGCCGTGGTGCACGAAACGCAGGAACCAGATCAGCTGCCATTGGTCCTGCTGGTCGCCGCCCGGCGTGCCAAAGACCAACTGCCGCCCATCGGCATGTTGGGCAAAAGAGGGGGTCAGCGTGGTGCGCGGACGCCGTCCGGGGGCGAGGGAGGTGGGCAAACCCCGCTCAAGCCAGAACATCTGCGCGCGGGAGTTCAGTGGAAAGCCCAGCCCCGGCACCACCGGATTGCTCTGCAACCACCCGCCCGAGGGCGTGGCTGAGACCATATTGCCCCAGCGGTCGATCACATCGAGATGCACGGTATCGCCGCGTTTCTCGGTCAGATGCGCCATCGTCGGCTCTTGCGGGGCGGCGTTCTGAACGCCGAAATCACGGGCTGCCCGTTCGATATAGCGCTCGGCCAGATGCTCCAGCCCCGCGATCACGCCGGGGCGCTGCTCAAGCGATGCCTTGCCGTTCACCAGCTTCGCGCGTTCCGCGTTATAGGCATCAGAAAGCAGCTCTTCCATCGGGATGATGCTCTGCTCGGGGTCGCCGTAATAGGCCTCGCGGTCGGCATAGGCGAGTTTCATCGCCTCGATCACCGTATGTGTAAAGGAGGCGCCCATCGGGTCCATCGCGGCCAGATCGAAATGTTTGAGGATGGCGAGGGTTTGCAAGAACACCGGACCTTGCGACCATGCGTGGGTCTTATGGACCGTCCAGCCGTGGTATTCGTAAGTCAGCGTGTCCTCATAGCTGGCTTGCCACTTGGCCATATCTTCGCGCGCCAGAAGGGCGCTGTTCTTTTGCTCGGACACGTCATGCACGCAGGCGTCTTCGAGGTAGTCGAAAATCGCATCGGCCACGAAACCTTCGGACCAGATTTTGCGCGCTGCTTCGATCTGCGCGCGGCGGTCTTCGCCTGTGGCTTCGGCCTCGCTGACCAAGCGCTCATAGGTCGCGGCCAGATCGGGGTTCTTGAAGTTGGCGTTCGGCTCAGGCGCTGCACCGCCGGGCGTCCAGACTGCGGCGGAGCTGGGCCATTCGGCGGCGAAATATTCGGCCAGCCCCTTGATGGTGTTCGACACGCGCGGCAGTACCGGATGCCCGTCGCGGGCATAGTCGATCGCCGGTTGCATCACCTCGCGCAGACCCATCGTGCCATGGTCGCGCAGCATCAGCATCCAGCCGTCAAAGGCACCGGGCACCACGGTGGAGAGAAGACCCGAACCGGGGATCAGCTTGAGCCCCAATGCCTCGAAATGCTCCAGCTTGGCGGCGGCGGGGCTGACCCCTTGGGCGCAGACGACCTTAGTCGCCTGTTTCTCCGCGTCGTGAAAGATGATCGGCAGGTCGCCCGCCGGGCCGTTCAAATGCGGCTCGACCACCTGCAGGACGAAGCCCGCAGCGGCGGCGGCGTCAAACGCATTGCCGCCTTTTTCTAGGATGCCAAAACCCACGGTCGAAGCGATCCAATGGGTCGAGGTGGTGACACCGAAGGAGCCGCGGATTTCAGGGCGGGTGGTGAAGGGGGTCATGTCGTCTCCGGTCAGTGTTCGCGTGGGTCGAGCGCGTCGCGCAGACCGTCGCCCAAAAGGTTGAAGCCAAGCACGACCATGAAGATCGCGATGCCGGGCCAAAGCGCCATCCAAGGCGCCTGATTGAGAAAGTTCTTCGCCGTGTTCAGCATCGACCCCCAAGAGGGGGCGGGCGGCTGCTGGCCAAGGCCAAGGAACGACAGCGACGCCTCGGCGATGATGGCGGTGGCGACGGTCAGCGTGGCCTGCACCAACACGGGCGGCAGCACATTGGGGAAGATATAGCGGCGCAGGATGCGCGGCGTGCTCAGGCCAATGGCGCGGGCGCTTTCAACGTAATCCTCGGCGGCAACACTCAGCACTTGACCGCGGGTCAGGCGGATGAAGATCGGCGTGGCCGAGATGCCGATGGCGATCATCGCGTTGGTCAGGCTCGGCCCGAGGAAGGCCGCAAGCGCGATGGCGAGGATCAGGAAAGGTGCCGCAAGCAATGCTTCGGTGCAGCGTGAGATCACCGCGTCGGTCCAGCCCCCGAAATACCCGGCAATGATGCCCAAAGGCACGCCAAGCCCAAGGGCGATGGCGACCGAGACGACCCCGGCCAGCAGGGAGGCCTGCGCGCCCCAGACCAGACGGCTCAGCACATCGCGGCCCAACTCATCGGTGCCCATCCAATGGGCTGCCGAAGGGCCCTTGCGCACCGCGCCCCAATCGGTGGCGGCGGGGTCGGGGATCGGCAGCAATGGGGCCAAAAGCGCGATGGCGCAGAAGAAGACCACCAGCACGCCGCCCAGCATGGCGCTGCGATGGGTGCGGAACTTCTTCCAAACCCGGTTTTCCGGGCGGGCGGAGAGGACCGGATCGGCTGCGCTTTCCGCGTCGATGGTGATGGGTGTGGCAGGTTGAGCCATTATTGCTTCCTCAGGCGGGGGTTCAGCAGCACATAGGCGACATCGGCGAGCAGGTTCATAAAGATGAAGCCGACGGCGGTGACGAGCACGATGCCTTGGACCACGGCGTAATCGCGGTTGAACACGGCATCGACCACCAGCTTGCCAAAGCCGGGGATGGTGAAAATCTGTTCGGTCAGCACCGCGCCCGCGATCAGCTCACCAAACAGCAGGGCGGTCAGCGTGACGATCGGCGTCAGCGCGTTGCGAAAGGCGTGTTTCAGGATCACCCGCCGCTCGACCAGACCCTTGGCGCGGGCGGTGCGGACGTAGTCACTGCTCAGCACGCTCAGCATGGCCGACCGGGTGTGGCGCATCAGCGTGGCGGCGAGCGCCGTGCCCAGCACGAAGGCGGGCATGATCATCACGGTGATGGAGCGGATGGGGTCTTCGCTCAGCGGCACATAGCCTGAGGCGGGCAGCAGCTTCCATTTCACCGAGACCAGCAGGATCAGCATGATACCCAGCCAGAAGTTCGGGATCGACAGGCCCGACAGCGCCACGACATTGGCCACATAATCGGTCACGGTGCCCTTCTTGACGGCAGAGAAGATGCCCGCAGGCACGCCGATCAACAGGGCAAAAATCATTGCCATCGTGGCCAGTTGGATGGTCACGGGCAGTTTCTCTCCGATGAGTTCCAGCACCGGCTGGTTGGTGCGCAGCGAAATGCCCAAGTCACCGGTCAGCGCGTTGCCGATCCAAGTGAAATATTGCACCGGAATAGGATCGTTCAGGCGGTATTTCTCGCGCAGGAACTCCAGCACCTGCGGGTCGCGTTCTTCGCCGGCCATGGCCAGCACCGGGTCGCCCGGCAGCAGCTTTTGCAAGGTGAAGACAAAGACCGAGATCAGGATGATCGTCGGGATCGCGATCACCAGACGGCGCAGGATGAAGGACAGCATTTTGAAACGTCTCGCTCAGGGGAGGGGCACCGCCGGAACCGGCCCGGCGGTGCGGATGCAGAAGGGTTAGCCTTCTTCTTTTTTCATGCCCGCAAGGCGGATCATGCCGTCAGGATAGGGGGTGAAACCGGTGATGTCGGAATCCAGCGCCCAGATCCATGTCTGGTGGTAGAGGTACACGATCGGCATCTCTTCGTTCAGGATCGCGCGGGCAGCGGTATAGCTCTCGCGGCGCACGTCTTGGTCGTTGGACTTGCGCGCCTTGTCGAGCAGTTCATCCACTTCCGGGTTCGAATATTTGGAATCGTTGATCCCGCCTTCGGTGGTCATGAACTGGTGGATGTTGCCATCGGGGTCCACACGGCCCGACCAGCCGATCTGGCTCGCCTGATAGTCACCCGCCGACTGGTCGGCCAGCAGCGTCGCGAATTCCTTGGAAGTGATCGAGATGTTGATCCCCGCCTCGGCAGCCATGGACTGCACGACCTGCATCAGTTGCAGCGGAATCGTGGTGTTGGGCACCTGCACCTCAAGGTCGATGCCATCGGCAAAGCCCGCTTCGGCCAGCAGTTCCTTGGCTTTTTCCACGTCACGCTCAGGCACGGGATAATCGGTGCTGTACCAAGGGGAGTTCGGCGGGAAGGGCTGGTTGCCCGCGGCGAAGGCACCATTAAAGACGACCTGATTGATCGCCTCGCGGTCGATCGCATAGCTCAGCGCCTGACGCAGACGTTTGTCGTTGCCCCAAGGGTTGTCGCCCTTTTCGCCATTGGCCACGTTGATCGTGATGCCCTGATAGCCGAGCGACACGGCGCTTTCGACATTGATGCTGTCGTCACCTTCGGCCTGCGCGAGGTCGGTCGCGGCCAGACGCTCCAGCATGTCGATGTCACCCGATTGCAGGTTCGCCAGACGCACGGTGGTGTCGGGGATCGGCAGATAGGTGACGGTGTCGAAGTGGTATTCCTCGGCATCGTAATAGTCGGCAAATTTCTCAAGCACGATACGGTCTTGGGCCACACGCTCTGTGAACTGGTAGGGGCCGGAGCAGACCGGGTTCAGGCCAAAGTCATCGCCCGCAGCCTCAGCAGCGGTGGGGGAGACCATCATGCCTGCGCGGTCGGCGAATTGCGCCATCAGCGTGGCATCGGCATCGGCCAGATCAAAGCGGATCTCATGGCTGCCCAGCACTTCGACACCGGTGATGGAGGAAAGCTCGGACTTGCGGCGCGAAGTCTCCATGTTCTGGCTGCGGTCGATGTTGGCGGCCACGGCCTCGGCATCAAAGGGGGTGCCGTCATGGAAGACCGCATCGTCGCGCAGTTTCATGGTCAGCTGTTTGCCGTCTTCGGAAAAGGACCATTCGGTCGCCAGCTGCGGGATGATTTCGAGGTCGGGTGTGATGTCCACCAGCTTGTCGCAGAGCGACGCGTAGACGATGCGACCCACGAAGGTGCGCGACTGGTCGGGGTCCAGCACATCGGCATCGGATTGCAGCGCGATGCGCAGATCAGCCGCCTGCGCGCCGAGGGTCGTGGCCCCCAGCAATGCAGCGGCAAGTGTCATTTTGGTCAGTGTCATGTCGAACTCTCCTGTCGTTTCAATGAGTCTGGTTCAGCCTGTTATTCTTGGTTTTGGCGGGGGCGGAGCGTGGTCCGGTCCCGCATGGCGTCTTGGTAAAGCGCAAAGCGCGCGGCGGCCCCGGGGGCGCGTTCGGGCGCATCGGCAAGGCCGAGGTCCGGCGTGGCGGCGGCGATCTCTTCGAAGTAATGGCAGGCGGCGACATGGCCCTCGCCCGCGCGGGTCTCGCGCAATGAGGGCGGCTCGCTCGCGCAGCGTTCTTTGGCAAAGGGGCAGCGGGTGTGGAAGCGACAGCCTGCGGGCGGGTTCGCCGGGCTGGGCATCTCGCCCTCAAGTGCGGTCTGCGGCGTGCGCGCGCCATGGGCGGCCACCGGAATGGCCGACAAGAGCGCACGGGTGTAGGGATGGCGCGGGTGGTTATAGACCGTATCGACATCGCCCTGTTCGACGATCTGGCCCAGATACATCACCGCCACGCGGTCGCTCATGTGGCGGATCACGGCGAGATCGTGGGCGATGATCACAAGCGTCAGCCCCAACTCATCGCGCAGATCGCCCAAAAGGTTAATCACCTGCGCCTGCACCGAGACGTCGAGGGCCGAGACCGGCTCATCCCCGATCACCAGTTTCGGGGCCGAGGCCAGCGCCCGCGCGATCCCGATCCGCTGACGCTGACCGCCCGAGAACTCATGCGGGTAGCGTTCGGCATGTTCGGGGCGCAGCCCGACCTTGGCCAGCAGTTCGGCCACTTTGCCGCGCCGCTCGGTGGCGGACATTTTCGGAAAATGCGTCTCCAGCGGTTCTCCGACCAGCTTGCCGACGCTCATCCGCGGGTTCAGGGATGAGAACGGGTCTTGAAAGATGAACTGCATGTCCCGGCGGAGCGCGGTCAGATCGCGCCCGGCGAGGCTGCGCACATCGCTGCCGTCGAATTGCACGTCGCCCTCGGTCGGGGTCAGCAAGCGCATCAGGAGGCGCGCGAGGGTGGATTTGCCGCAACCGGATTCGCCGACGATGGCAAAGGTTTCGCCCCGACGCACGTCAAAGGAAACGTCATCGACCGCCTTGACCGTGGCGCCCTTGGCCAATCCGCCGCCCGAAGTTTTGAAGTGCTTCTTCAGCCCGCGCGCTGTCAGGATCGTGTCACTCATGCGCTCTGCTCCAGATGTGTCTCCAGCGGGGCGAAATGACAGGCCACGGCATGGCCCCCCTCCAGCGGCGCAAGCGGCGGCTCCTGCGCGCAGATGGGCTGGGCGAAGGGGCAGCGCGTGGCAAAACGGCAGCCTTGGGGCATGTTCTGCGTCGTCGGCACCATGCCCGGCACGGTCGCCAAGCGTCCGCGCGGACCGCTAAGCTGCGGGATCGAGGACATGAGGCCGATCGTGTAGGGATGCTGTGGGTCGTTAAAAATGCGTTCCGCGGGGCCGGTTTCGACAATGGTGCCCGCGTACATGACGGCCACGGTATCCGCGATTTCGGCCACCACGCCAAGGTCATGGGTGATCATGATCGTGCCCATGTCGGTCTCGGCCTGAAGGTCGCGGATCAATTCGAGGATCTGCGCCTGAATGGTCACGTCGAGGGCGGTCGTCGGTTCATCCGCGATCAAGAGCGCGGGGTCGTTGACTAAGGCCATGGCGATCATCACCCGCTGGCGCATGCCGCCGGAGAGTTGGTGCGGGTAGTCGCGCATTCGCTTTTCCGCCGCCGGAATGCCGACCCGCTTGAGGATCGCCAGCGCCTTGTCCTCAGCCTCGGATTTGCTGGCATCGCTATGGGCGAGCACGGCTTCGGTGATCTGGTCGCCGATGCGGAAGGCGGGGTTGAGCGAGGTCATCGGCTCTTGGAAAATCATCGTCATCCGACTGCCGCGCAGCTTGCGCATGGCGGTATGGTCGGCAAGGTCGAGCTTCTGACCTTCGAAAACCATTTCGCCCGAGCGGATTGTCGCCGCACCGGCCGGCAGCAGCCCCATCATCGCCAGCGAGGTCACGCTTTTCCCGCAGCCGCTTTCCCCGACGACACAGAGTGTCTTGCCCGGGTGGACCGTGAAATTCACATGATTGATTTGGTCGCTCGGCGCGCCGCGAAAGCGCAGGCTGAAGTCACGCACTTCGAGCAAAACCTTGTCGGGACCGGTGTCGGGGCTGGGCAATGGACCGCTTTCTTGAACCAATATCAGATTGGTCGAGTATGCGGTTGCAACTTTCTTGCTGTCAATCCGGCGATTGCAGTTTTTGAAAAAGCCATTTGGGGTCAGTATTTTGGCGGGAATAGTGCCTGATATATCGGCGGTGATGCCTGATTTTTGGGCGATTTGTTGCGGCGGTTGGGTGCGCAGTTGGCGCGGGGTGGCGTTTGGGGAGAGTGCGGAAGGTATTTGAGAAAGGATGAAATGAAGGGGGTGGCGCGCTCTAGGGGCGATAGCGCTATTGTAGGGCGGGGGATTTGTTGCTTTATCGAGGGGGAGCCATGAACATCGAAAGGGCGGCATCCCCGCATGACCAGCAAACCTAAAACGGCGGAACGCAAGCGCGGGTCCGGGGCGCAATTTGTCTATTCCATCCTGCGCGATGAGATACTCGATCTGACCCTCTTGCCGGGTAGTCCGATCGACGAGATTCGCCTTTCCGAGCGGCTGTCGATGTCGCGCACGCCGATCCGCGAGGCCTTGGTGCGGTTGGCGAGCGAGGGGTTGGTGACCACGCTGCCCAACCGTTCGACGGTCGTGTCGAATATCGACTTCATGAACCTGCACACCTTCTTTGACGCGATGACCTTGATGTACCGTGTCACCACGCGTCTTGCGGCGCAGTTTCATACGCCGGCGGATATGGCCAATATTCGCGCGCGGCAGGTGGAGTTCGCCAAGGCCGTGTCGGCGCAGGACGCGCTGTCGATGATCGCGACGAACCGGGAGTTCCATGCCGAGATCGCCCGGGCGGGGCGCAACCCCTATTACGAATCGCTTTGTCTGCGGCTGTTGGATGAGGGGCGCCGGTTGCTGCGGATGTATTACCAGTCCTTCGACGATCAGCTTCCCAGTGAGTATGTGCAGGAACATGAGGACTTGATCGCGGCGATTGAGGCGCGGGATATTGGTCGTGCGGATTCTTTGGCCGCAACCCATGCAGATCAGATCGTGGGGCAGATTCAGGCGCTGATTTCGCGGGATCGGCGGCAGCATATCGACCTTTAATTATAGGAAAACGCACCTTTATCGGCCCGTCATAGGGGCTGTGCAGATTTTATGTCGACAAATAAAATACAATAGCTAAGATGCAGCCAAGCCCGGCAGTATCGCGGCCGGTTTCTATGATGGAGAGATATATGACCCCTTCGATTTTTTCCGGCTGCATCCCGGCCCTGATGACCCCCTGCACCGAAGACCGGAAACCTGACTTCGACGCTTTGGTGCGTATGGGCAAAAAGCTGATCGCCGATGGGATGAGCGCGGTGGTTTACTGTGGGTCCATGGGTGATTGGCCGCTGCTGACCGATGCAGAGCGGATGGAAGGTGTCGAACGTCTGGTCGAAGCGGGCGTGCCGGTAGTTGTGGGCACGGGGGCCGTGAATACGAAGCTGGCCGCCGAACATGCGGCGCATGCGCAAAAGGTCGGCGCCAAGGGACTGATGTTGATCCCCCGCATCCTGTCGCGCGGCACGTCGGCTGCCGCGCAGAAGGATCACTTCAAAAAGGTTCTCTCGGCGGCGCCTGAGCTTCCCGCCGTGATCTACAACAGCCCCTATTACGGTTTTGCCACCCGGGCCGATCTCTTCTTTGCGCTGCGGGCCGAGCATTCCAACCTTGTCGGCTTCAAGGAGTTCGGCGGCGCGGATGATCTGCGCTATGCGGCGGAGAATATCACCAGCCGGGATGATGAGGTCACGCTGATGATCGGTGTGGATACCACCGTCTTCCACGGTTTTGTCAATTGCGGCGCCACCGGGGCGATCACCGGGATCGGCAATGTGCTGCCGCGCGAAGTGTTGCATCTGGTTGCCCTCAGCCAAGCTGCGGCGGCGGGCGATGCCGAAGCGCGCCAGCGGGCGCAGGAGCTTGATGCGGCCCTTGGTGTTCTGTCCTCCTTCGACGAGGGGCCGGACCTCGTGCTTTATTATAAGCATCTGATGGTGCTCGAAGGCCATGCGGAATATGCGTTGCATTTTAATGAGACTGACGCGCTGACAGACAGCCAGCGCGGCTATGCCGAGGCGCAGTATAAACTCTTCCGCACATGGTATGCCGATTGGAGCCAGCAGGGCGGGGCGGTCGCGAAATACGCCGCTTAATCTCCTTAGCCACCTCTCCCCGGCTGGGCAGGCCCGTCGCATTTGCGGCGGGCCTTTTGCGTTCGTGGCAAGCCTTTCGAAGAAGATAATTGCAAACGCATATAAATGTGACTAGCATCTTTGCAGGGATAACGCATCGGGAGTGGGTGCGCCATTTGAGGGAGATTAATTGAAATGAGTGCTACGGATTTAATGCGTGATTTCGGCGCGATGCTGGCTTCGGGCGGGGTTGAGGTCGTCGATTGCTCGGGCGTCTTGGGGCCGGATACGCCGATCCTGCAGCTGCCTGCTGATTTCGCCAAGCCGACGCCGAAGGTCGAGATTCACAAGATCAGCGAATATGACGAGGACGGCCCCTTCTTTGCCTGGAACTGGATGGTGCTGGGCGAGCATTCGGGCACGCATTTCGACGCGCCGCATCATTGGATCACCGGTAAGGATTATGACGACGGCTTCACTGATACGCTCGACGTGCAGCGTCTGGTCGCCCCGGTCAACGTGATCGATTGTTCGCAGCAGGCGCAGGAAGACCCGGATTTCCTGCTCGATGCCAAGGGCATCAAGGAATGGGAAGCCGAGTATGGCGAGATCGGCGAAGGCGAATGGGTCGTCATGCGCACCGATTGGGACGCGCGCGTCGATGACGAGGCGCGGTTTCTTAACGCCGATGAGACCGGGCCGCACAGCCCCGGGCCGACCCCGGATGCGATTCAGTACCTGATGGAGAAGAAGATCGTCGGCTGGGGCACGCAGTGCATCGGCACCGATGCGGGGCAAGCGGGCGGGATGGAGCCGCCCTATCCGGCGCATAACCTGCTGCATAAGAACAACTGTTTTGGCCTGGCGTCACTGGCCAACGTCGACAAACTGCCGCCGAAGGGGGCGATCCTGATCGCCGCGCCGTTGAAGATCAAGAACGGCACCGGTAGCCCCATTCGGGCGCTGGCACTGGTGCCGAAGGGCTGATCGGTGACAGATACACCACCTTCCGGGGCCGAGAACGCGCCGCTGGATCGGATGGGGCTCGATAACTTCGCGCCCTATCTGATGAACCGGATCATGGGGCGGTACAATGCCGCCCTGTCGGCGGAGATGGCGGCACTTGGCCTGACCACGCCGCAGATGCGCTCGCTCGCGGTGCTGTCGGTGACCGACGGCATCCTGATCCGCGAACTTGCGGTCTACGCCGTGGTCCAGCAGTCGACGCTCAGCCGCGCGCTGGATGCGTTGGTGCGCGACGGGTTGGTCCGGCGCGAGACCGATGCGAATGACAGCCGCGCCACGCGGGTCTACCTCACCGAGCAGGGGCGCGAAGCCTATCAGCGCCTTTGGCCCCATATGGCCGCCGCCTATGACGCGATGTTCAAGGGCATCGGCGCCGAAGAGAAGGCGGCCTTCGTGGCCACCTTGCAGACCATGCTGCGCAACATCCGCAAACACGATTTCTGAGAGGGTCCGATGGCCGAACGTTCGTTCAAGGCAGAGGTGGAACATCTGCGCAAGGGAGACGGCGACGTCTTCACCGGCGAGGGCATCCTTGCGATCACCAAGGCGCTTTTGGAGAACGGCGTGGGCTATGTCGGCGGCTATCAGGGTGCGCCGATCAGCCACCTGATGGACGTACTGGCCGATGCCGAGGAACTGATGGGCGAGCTTGGCGTGCGCTTCGAGGCCAATGCCAGCGAGGCTGCCGCGGCGGCGATGCTGGCGGCTTCCGTGCATTACCCGATCCGCGGGGCGGTGACCTTCAAGGGGCCGGTGGGGGTGAACGTGGCCTCGGACGCGCTGGCGAACCTCAGTTCCTCTGGCGTAACCGGCGGCGCTTTGGTGATCGTGGGCGAGGACTATGGCGAAGGCTCCTCGATCATGCAGGAGCGCAGCCACGGCTTCGCGATGAAATCGCAGTTCTGGATGCTCGACCCGCGCCCGAACCTGCCTTCGATCACCAAGGCGGTGAAGGACGGGTTCGAGCTTTCCGAGGCCAGCAACACGCCCGTCATGCTGATGGTGCGCATCCGGTCATGCCACGTGACGGGCAGTTTCGAGACCCGCGACAACCAGCGCCCGCCACTGACCGTTGCCGAGGCGGCGGCCAACCCGCAATCGGATTTCAACCGCGTCGTGCTGCCGCCGATGTCCTATCTGCATGAGAAGGACAAGATCGAGAACCGCTGGCCTGCGGCCGAAAAGTTCATTCGCGACAACAAGCTCAACGAGTTCTTCGGTCCCGAGAAGGCGCCTCTGGGCATCGTGGTGCAGGGCGGCATGTACAACTCGGTCATCCGCGCGCTGCAACGGTTGGGACTGGCGGACATCCACGGCCAGACCGAGGTGCCGCTTTACGTGCTGAACGTCACCTACCCGCTGCTTAAGGACGAGTTCGACGACTTCTGTGCGGGCAAGGAGCATGTGCTGGTGGTCGAGGAGGGCCAGCCCGATCACATCGAGCAGCAGCTTGGCTCCTACCTTTACAAACTGGGCCGCCAGGTGAAGCTACACGGCAAGGACGTGCTGCCGATGGCGGGCGAATACACCGGGCAGGTGCTGCTCGACGGGGTGACGGATTTCCTCAAGATCGCCGCGCCCGAGATGCTGCCCGGTGCCGTGCGCGCACCTAACGCTGACGCCCCGGCGATTCCGGACCTGTCTCGGACCGTGCCGATCCGCCCGCCCGGCTTTTGCACCGGTTGCCCTGAACGCCCGATCTTCGCCGCAATGAAACTGACCGAGCAGGAGCTGGGCAAACACCAGATCACCGGCGACATCGGCTGCCACCTCTTCGGTTGCCTGCCGCCTTTCGAGATTGGCGGCTCGACCATGGGCTATGGCCTCGGTCCCGCTTCAAACGCGGCCTTCGATGGGGGTGGCGACAAGCGGGTGATTTCGATCCTCGGCGACGGCGGGTTCTGGCACAACGGTCTGTCGACCTCGATCGGGAACATGGTCTTCAACAAATCCGACAGCGTCGCGGTGATCGTCGACAACTACTACTCCGCCGCCACCGGCGGGCAGGATGTGATGTCCTCGCGCGCGCATAACGATACGAAATCGACCAACAACCCGATCTCCAAGGCGCTTAAGGGCGTGGGCGTGGAATGGGTGCGCCAGATCGACCGGACCTATGACGTGGGCAAGCTGCGCGAGGTGCTGCGCGAGGCGCTGACCACAGACTACAAGGGGCCGAAGGTGATCGTGGCGTCGTCGGAATGCATGCTCAACAAGCAGCGCCGTGAGAAGCCGAAACGCAATCAGGCGATCAAGGAAGGCCGCCGCATGGAAGTGCCGCGTTTTGGCGTCGATGCGGATGTTTGCACCGGCGATCACGCCTGCATCCGGCTTTCGGGCTGCCCGTCGCTCTCGCTCAAACGTCTCGACGATCCGCTGCGCGACGATCCGCTGCGCGACGATCCGGTGGCGCATATCGACCAGACCTGCGTGGGCTGCGGCAACTGCGGCGAAGTGGCGGATACAGCGGTGCTTTGCCCGTCGTTCTATCAGGCCGACGTGGTGCATAACCCGACCCGTTTCGAGCGCTGGCGCGCCGAAGCGACGGGCAAGATCATCGGTTGGCTGCAACGGCGGCGCGATGCGAAACGGCTGCGCAACGAAGGAGTGGCGACATGAACATGGTGCTGCCGCAAAAGACCCCGGACGCGCGGGCCGGGGAGATCATCAAGCTCGCGGTCATGGCCGTGGGCGGGCAGGGGGGCGGCGTGCTCACCGGCTGGATCGAGGCGATGGCCCGGGCCGAGGGCTATGTCTGTCAGGCGACCTCGGTCGCCGGCGTGGCGCAGCGCACCGGGGCCACCATCTACTACGTCGAAATGGCCCCCAAGAGCGCGCTCGACCCCGTCTTCGCGCTGGCCCCGGCGGCGGGCGACGTGGACGTGCTGATCGCCGCCGAGATGATGGAAGTGGGCCGCGCCGTGATGCGCGGTTTCGTGACGCCGGACCGGACGACGCTGATCGGCTCGACCCACCGCGCGCTGGCGGTGAGCGAGAAGATGGCGCCGGGCGACGGCATTGCCGATGCCGATGAGGTCCGCGCGGCGGCCGAGATCGCGGCGCAGAAACTGGTGCTCGAAGATATGGAAGGGCTGGCCGTCGGCGCAGGTTCGGTCATCTCGGCCTCGCTCTTCGGCGCGCTTGCAGGCTCCGGCGCGCTGCCGTTTCCACGTGAGGCCTATGAGAATGCGATCCGTGCCGGCGGCAAGGGGGTCGAACCCTCGCTGCGCGCCTTCGCCGTGGGCTTTGACGCCGCGCAGGGCAAGCTGCCCGAAACACCGCAGGCCCCCGAGGAAGAGATCAAACCGTTCAGCCTTGTCGGGCCGGAGAAGCTGCAGGCCGAATGGGCCGCGCTGGTGGACCGGGCCGACCGCCTGCCCGAGCCGGTGCGGGACCTCGCGCTCGCCGGGCTCGCCAAGGTGGTGAACTTTCAGGACTGCGCCTATGGCGCGCTTTACCTCGACCGGCTCGATACCGTGTTGGCCCGCGATGATGCTGCACACGACTGGGCGCTTTCGGCGGCGGCGGCGAAATACATCGCCAACGCCATGGCCTATGACGACATCATCCGCGTGGCGGACCTCAAGACCCGCGCCCCGCGTCTGTCGCACATCCGCCAAGAGATGCGCGCGGGCGAGGAGAACCTGCTGCAACTGACCGAATACTTCCACCCCCGCGCGGAAGAGATCGCAGGGCTCATGCCCGCGCGGCTCGGCGCCAAGGTGGAGGCGAGCGACACATGGATGGCCCGGCTGAACCGCTGGTTCGACAAGGGCCGCCGGTTGCGCACCGACCGGCTGCCCGCCTTCCTGATGCTGCATTTCCTCGGCGGCCTGAAGGGCTACCGGCTGCGCACCCATCGCCATGCCCTTGAGGTCGCGCATCTGGAGGACTGGCTCAGCCGCTGCCTTGCGGAGGTGGAGACTGGCTACGCCCTCGCTGTGGAACTGGTGAAATGCCGCCGCCTGATCAAGGGCTACTCCGACACCCATGCGCGGGGCCTGGGCAAGTTCGACCGGGTGATGGACGCCGCCGATCTGCTGCGCGGGCGTGACGACGCGGCGGAGTGGATCGCACGACTGCGCGAGGCGGCGTTGCAGGATGCCGAAGGCAAGGCGCTCGACGGGGCCATCGCCACGGTGCGGTCCTTCGTCTGAGGTGCCCGTTTTCTAAGCGGTCGCGGGGCGGATCACGCACAGAGCGGCCCCCGGCGTCTGCATCGCAGTTGACCACGGGTTCGCGTCGCGCCTAGCTGGGCGCAGTCACAGGGGACCGCCGCCATGGAACTTTCGCATCTCATCGCCTTCAACATCGCGCTCATCGCGTCGATCCTCAGCCCCGGCCCGGCCTTTCTGATCGCGTTGAAAACGACGCTGAGTTCGGGGCGGCAGGCGGGCGTTGCGGTGGGGGCTGGCCTCGGCCTTGTGGCGTCGTTCTGGACCCTCGCCGCGCTCTTGGGGTTGGAGGCCGTATTCCTCGCCTTCCCATGGGCCTATGCCATCGTGAAAACCGTGGGCGCAGCCTACCTGCTGTATGTGGCTTACGGCATGTGGCGCGGGGCGCGGGCACCGGTGACAAGCACGGTGACACCCGCCCGCCATGCGTTCCGGCAGGGGCTGATGATCAATATCCTGAACCCCAAATCGGTGCTTTTCGCCGCCGCGGTGCTGGTCGTCATCTTCCCCGAGGGGATGCGGCTGAGCGAGAACCTCTTGATCGTCGCCAATCACCTGATCATCGAACTGGCCTTCTACACCGCATTGGCCTTCGGCATGAGCCGCCCTGCCGTCAGCCAAGGCTACCTGCGCGCGAAGGTCTATTTCGACCGCATCGCCTCGGCTGTGCTGGGGCTTTTGGGGCTGCGGCTGTTGTTCACGCGTTAAAGCTCGGCCTCCCACCGGCGCGACAGGCGCATGGCGCCGTTGATGATTCCGACCATAGAGTAGGTCTGGGGGAAGTTGCCCCAGCCCTCACCAGTGGCAAAGGCAGTGTCTTCGGACATCAGGCCAAGGTGGTTGCGGGCCTCCAGCAACTCTTCGAACAGTTTGCGTGCTTCCTCTTCGCGGCCAATCCGCGCCAGCGCGTCGATGCGCCAGAAGGCGCAGACGTTAAAGCCCACCTCCGGCACGCCGAAATCGTCGGCCTCTTCGTATCGCAACATGAAGGGGCCGCGGCCCAGCACTTCGGAAAGACGTTCGACCGTGGCGATGAATCGCGGGTCTTTCGGCGGCAGAAAGCCGACCTCGCCCATCAGCAAAACGCTCGCGTCGAGGGTGCTGCCGCCGAAGCTTTCGACAAAGGCGCCGCGTTCCTCGGACCATGCGTTGTCGAGGATCTTGTCGCGGATCACCTCGGCCCGCTCCGCCCAGAGGGTGGCGCGGTCAACCAATTTCAGATGCCGCGCGATCTTGGCCAGACGGTCGCAGGCGGCCCAGCACATCAGCGACGAGGAGGTGTGAATCCGCGCGCGGCTGCGCAATTCCCAGATGCCCGCGTCGGGCTGGTCGTGCAGCTCCCACGCCTGTTCGCCGAGCGGCTCCAACTGCTCATAGGCGGTGCGTCCGGTGTTCATCGGCAGACGGTGATCGAAAAATGCCGGGGCCGCGCCGAGGATGATGTTGCCATAGGTGTCATGCTGGAAATGCTCATGCGCCTGATTGCCGATCCGCACCGGCCCCATGCCACGGAACCCCTGTAGACTGGGCGAGATACGTTCGGTCAGCGCCGTCTCTAGCCCCAGCCCCAGCACCGGCTGGATATGCCCGCCCTCGGCATCGGCCACGGCGTTCATCAGCCATTGAAAATAATGCTCCAACGTGCGGGTCGCGGCGAGGCTGTTGAGCGCGCGGACGGTGAAGAAGGCATCGCGCACCCAGCAATAGCGGTAATCCCAGTTGCGCCCCGAATCCGGCGCCTCGGGTAGGGAGGTGGTGATCGCGGCGATCACCCCGCCCGTGGCCTCATAGCTGCACAGTTTCAACGTGATCGCGGCGCGGATGACGGCCTCCTGCCACTCGAAAGGGATCGCCAAACGCTGGGTCCAGCGCTGCCAATAGCGGGTCGTCTTGGTGCGGAAGGTGGTGCCGATCTGCTCAGGGCTGTCCGACAGGGTCTCATCGGGGCCGAGGATGAAGGTCATCTCACCTTCGAGGTTAATCATCCGCCCGTCGAGCACATGATCAATCGGCGCGTCAGTGGTCAGGCGCATGTTCTGCTCAGGCCCGACGAAACGCACATGGTTGGAGCCACGGGTGAGGGTCGGGGCCACTTCCCCCCATTGAAAGCGCGGCTTCAGCCGCATCCGCACACGGGGGGAGCCTTCGATACGCCGCACCTGCCGCACCAGCATCTGCGGGCGAAAGCTGCGGCCATAGGCGGTGAAACGGGGGCAGAAGTCGACAACCTCGACCGCGCCCTTTGGGCTGCGCAACACGGTGCGCAGGATCGCGGTATTGGGCAGGTAGCTCTGCTCGCTCTCGGTCATATCTTCGAGTTCGACGGCAAATTCCCCGTCGCCCTCTTCGCCCGCGCCATGGCCCATCAGGCTGTGAAAGACCGGATCGCCGTCGAAACGCGGCAGGCAGAACCAGTTGATCGCCCCTTCGCGGCTGACCAGCGCCGCAACCGCGCAATTCCCGATGACACCTAGATCCATAAGTCCCTCTTTTCTATTCATGATGCGGCTGCCGGGCGGGCCGGATCAGCGCAAAATCTCTTCCAGCCAATCGGCAAAACCGGCCACGTCTTCGATGCGATGTTGGGCTTCGGTCGGCCCTTGGCCGATCTTGATGCCAAAGCCACCCATGGCCTGCGCCGCGCGAAAGCCGTCTTCGTCCGTCACGTCATCGCCGACCATCACGGGCAGACGGTCTGCGAAGGCGGGGGAGGCCATGAACCGCGCCACCGCGCCGCCCTTGTCGACACCTTTCAAGGCGACCTCGCTGACCATCTTGCCATGCAAACCGCGCAGGCTGGAGTCTTCGCCGACCAGCGTATCGACGAAGCCGCGACAGGCGTCTTCTTGCTCCGGGGCCTTGCGGTAATGCAGCGCGATCGCGCCGGGCTTGCGCTCGGATGTTACCCCATGCAGGACGGCGAATTCCTCGACCCGGTCGATGACCGGGGTGGGGATGCCCGCGCTCTGCTCCGGCGCGTGATCCTCCGCGGTGCTAAGCCGCAGCTCCAGCCCATGCGATCCTGAGACCGGCAGGCGCAGCGCACCCAAGATACGGTCCACATCCGCCATGGCCCGGCCAGAGATCACCGCCACCGCCCCATCCGTCTTTGCGACAAGACGGGTCAGAAGTTGGCGCGTCGCCTCCGGCAGACAGGCGTCTTCTGGGTTGTCGACAATGGGGGCGAGCGTGCCGTCGAGATCAAGGAAGAACGCATGGCGCTCGACCGGGATCACGGGCGGCAGATTGCGGGGCGACAGGGTGGTGCTATCCATAGGGTCCGGTCTATCCGTTTCGTTGCACGGGCGTTCCCCCAGAAACCTATGCGCCAGCGCAGCGAAATCAACGGATTTATGCTGCAACTGCGCAGAGATGCGCGATGTGCGCCGCGGGAACCCAGCCGATGTGCCCGCGTTGATCAAAACGGGGGCAGGCCCCAGACGCCACCCCGCCTATCGCAATCGGAAGCCCAGATGACCGCACCATCGACGCTCAGGTACTACCCCGACAGCAAACCCGGCATCGCTCGGCGGCGCTGCGGGCGGGGGTTTTCCTATCACGCGCCCGATGGCCGCTGCATCAAGGACAAGGCCGAGCGGGCGCGGCTGGTGAAACTGGCGGTGCCCCCGGCCTATGAGCGGGTCTGGATCAGCCCCTATGACAATGGGCACCTTCAGGCGACCGGCTTCGATGCGCGAGGCCGCAAGCAATACCGTTACCATCCGCTCTGGTCCGAGGCGCAGGCGCAGGAGAAATACGCAAGTCTGCCCGAGTTTGCCGAGACCCTGCCGCGCATCCGCCGCCGCGTGCGCCGTGATCTTAAGGAGGAGTTGGGCGAACGTGATTTCGCGCTGGCCGCCGCCGTGGCGATGATCGACCGGCTGTCGTTGCGCGTCGGCAATCAGGTCTATGCCGAAACCAACCGCACCTATGGCACGCTGACCCTGAAACGGCGGCATCTGGTCCTGCGCGATGGGAAGTTGCAGGCGTCCTTCATGGCGAAGGGCGGCAAACGGGTCCGCCGCCAGATCGCCAACCGCACCCTAATGCGCGCGCTTGAGAAAATTCGCGACCTACCCGGCGCGGACCTGCTGACATGGCTCGACGAAGAGGGGCAGCCGCGCAGTCTGACCTCCACCGCGCTGAACGACTACATCGCCGAGGCCGCTGGCACCGAAGGCTTCTCGGCCAAGACCTTTCGCACTTGGGCCGGGTCCGTCGCCGCCTTCGACGTTGCGCTGAAAGAGGACAAGCCCAGCATCAAATCCATGGCCGAAGCCGCCGCCGAACGGTTGCACAATACGCCCACCATCGCGCGTAACAGCTATATCCATCCGCAGGTGATCGAACTTTGCCAGACCCCGCAAGACTTGCCCGACCCGCCCGATATAGACGACATGACCCAAGCCGAGCGGGGCCTTCTGGCCTTTCTGCGCGCGAAGACGTGAACTTGAACTGACAATTCGGGCGAACTTTCAGCGCGCTCACGCATTGTTAACAGGAGTAGCGCTATCGCCCGACGTTAGAAGGACTAGAATTTCATGAGCGATACAGGTCGGCCAACCCTCAGCGGCGTCCTAGATGAGATGGAGCATCTTTCCGGCGGCGCGGATCGGCAAATCACCGTGGAAGAGATCATTGATTGTCTGGGTAAACATTCTTTTGCCTCAACCATTCTTGCCTTCAGCCTGATCTCAACCTCGCCCGCCAGCGGCATTCCGGGGATCACGGCTTTCATCGGTTTGGTGGTGCTGTTTCTGGTGGTGCAGATGATCTTTGGCCGCGACAGCCTCTGGCTGCCCGGTTTCGTCATGCGCCGTGACATCGCCGCGAAGAAACTCCGCGAGGGGGTGCGGTGGCTGCGCCGCCCGGTGGATTTCGTGGACCGCTATCTGCACGAGCGCTCGACCTTCATCCTGCACCGCCCGTGGATTTACCTGCCCCTGTTCATGGTGATGGCCCTGTCGATGTTCATGCCCTTCATGGAAGTCGTACCCACTTCCGGCTCCATCGCGTCGGCGATGATCGCCATTTTCGCGGCGGGCTATCTTATGCGCGACGGGCGGGTGGTCATCCTGTCGATGATCCTGATGTCGCTGCTGCCTGTGGGGGTCGCGTGGTTCTTTCTTGGGCGCTGAGAAAATAATTCCGGCCCTTGGCCATGCTGCACCTGCAAAAGATTTGACCAAAGGCGCTCAAGCTGGGAACCTTTACCGACCTAAACCATTAAACCGTTAGTGGTGGTCGGCGTTCCGCCTAATCAGGCTCGGCGACCGAAAATGATTGTTCCCGAGGCATAAAATGGCTGGCAGATTAATTGTAATCTCAAATCGCATCCCGTCGGAGGCCGCCCCTTCCGGTGGGCTGGTTTATGCGCTGCATGAAACCCTGCGCAAGATCGGCGGCATCTGGATCGGGTCGCACCCCGAAACCACGGAAACCCCCGCCAACAGTCTCAGCGAATATGGCGATCAGGGTAATTACACCCGGCTGAGCTTTAGCCTAACCCCCGAAGATTACAAGAATTTCTACCTCGGCTTCTCGAACTCGGTGCTTTGGCCTGTCTGTCACCGCCGCGGCGATCTGGTCAAGCTCGACCGCGGGTTCGAGCGGGGCTATTGCGCCGTCAATGCCCGCCTCGCCCGACAGGTGATGGAGGTGGCCGAGCCCGACGATATGATCTGGGTTCACGACTATCATTTCTTCCCCCTCGCCACAGAGCTGCGCAAGCTGGGCTTCACCGGCAAGATCGGGTTTTTCCTGCATATTCCCTTTCCCGCCTTGGGCGATATGGGCGCCCTCCCGCGGGAGGCCAATCTGGCGCATTGGCTGGCGGATTATGACCTCGTAGGCCTGCAAACCCGCGCCGATGTGGCCCGCTGTCTTGAGATGTTCCGGGCTGAGACCGATTCCGAATTTCTCATGGATGGCACGATCAAATGCGGCTCTCGCGCGGTGGCGCTACGGTCTTTCCCCATCGGGATCGACGTGGAAACCTTTGTGCAGGCCGCGCAGGGCGGCAGCGCGCAGGACCGTCTGGCCGACGATATGGCAGGCGACATCGTGATCGGCGTCGACCGGCTGGATTACTCCAAAGGTCTGCCCAACCGCTTCCGCGCCTTTGGCCGCTATCTTGAAACCCGGGATGAGCGGGAACGCCGGGTGAGCATGGTCCAAATCGCCCCGCCCAGCCGAGAGGAAGTCGCCGCCTATCGCGAGTTGCGCTACGAGTTGGAAGAGCTTGTCGGCCGCGTGAACGGGGAGCATGGAGAGATCGACTGGACCCCGCTGCGCTATATCCACCGCAACCTTGATCGCAACCTTTTGGCTCGCCTTTATCGCCGGGCGCGGGTCGGGATCGTGACGCCCTTCGCCGATGGGATGAACCTTGTGGCCAAGGAATATGTCGCGGCGCAAAACCCCGAAGACCCCGGCGTGCTGATCCTGTCGCATATGGCCGGCGCCGCCGAAGACCTGACGGATGCGATTCAGGTCAACCCCTATGACATCGAAGACATGAGCGAAGCGCTCAAGACCGCGCTCGCTCTGCCGCTGGAAGAGCGCAAGCGCCGCCATGCAAGCTGCATGGCGCAGGTGCGGGCCACGGATGTGAACCTCTGGAGCCAGCATTTTGTCGACGCTTTGAAAGCCTGCAAGCCGACGCTCGTGGTCAAGCCCCGCGCGCGGGAATGGACAGACGCCTAGCGGCGGGGGTCACTCTTCCGGCGCATAGACCACTGCGGTCTCCCAACCGTTGCATTTCTCGGCAAGGCCCGCAGGCAGCGCCAGATCGGTAAAGAACATATTCACCTCCCGCGCCGAGGCGATGCGCGCGGGGGCAGAGCGTTTGAATTTGGAATGATCGGTCACCAAAAAAGTCTTGCGCGACTGCGCGATGATACATTGGCTGACGCCGACTTCTTCGATGTCGAAGTCGAGCAGATCACCATCCGCGTCCATTGCCGAACAGCCGATCACCGCGATGTCGAATTTGAACTGGCGGATCGTTTCGATCGTTAGATTGCCGACCAGACCGCCGTCCATCCGGCGCAGCGCGCCGCCGGTCAGCACGATGCGGCATTCGGGGTTGTCGACCAGAATATTGGCCACGTTCATGTTGTTCGTTACCACCATCAGATCGCGGTGGTGAAGCAGGGCGCGGGCCACCGCCTCGGTACTGGTCCCGATATTTAGAAAGACCGAACAGCCGTCGGGGATATGTTCGGCGCAGGCGCGGGCGATGCGATTCTTGGCCTCTTCATGCAGATTGCGCCGCTCGGCATAGCCGATGTTGCTGGCCCCCGAGGGCAGCACCGCACCGCCATGGACCCGCTCAAGCTTACCGCTGTCGGCCAGTTCCGTAAGGTCACGGCGAATGGTCTGATGGGTCACGCCGAAATGTTCGGCCAGCCCATCGACGGTGACTTTGCCTTCGCGCCGGGCGATTTCAAGGATGTCGGGATGGCGGAATGTCTGTGAAATGGGCGTCGCTCCTGCCTGCTGTTGGCGCATTATCTCCAGTGTTTTGGCTAACGCAAGCATTCGCGCAGCAAGACACGTTTAACATGTTCGCTATGCTGGTGAAACGAACATAAACGAAAATAATTCTTGTGCAGTTGGGAGTCGTTTCGTAACACTGCCCCAAATTGGACAGTCTGAGCTGGGGGAGGGCCGGATCGTGAACCAACAGCCCGAAAGCCATATGGCCGCTGCCCCGGTCGATTTATTCGTCATCGGTGGTGGCATTAACGGCGCCGGGATCGCGCGCGACGCGGCAGGCCGGGGTCTGAGCGTGACCTTGGCCGAGATGAACGATCTGGCCTCGGCGACCTCTTCGGCCTCGACCAAGCTTTTCCACGGCGGGCTGCGTTACCTTGAGTATTTCGAGATCGGCCTTGTGCGCCATGCGTTGACCGAGCGCGAGGTGCTGCTGAAGGCGATGCCGCATATCTCTTGGCCGATGCGTTTCGTGCTGCCCTATCACCGCGACATGCGGTTCGAGGGCGATACGCCGACCTCTAAACTGCTGCGGTTGTTCATGCCGTGGATGCGGGGCCGCCGCCCGGCATGGCTGATCCGTCTGGGCCTGTTCCTCTATGACAACCTCGGCGGGCGTAAAATCCTGCCCGCCACACGCAGCCTTTCCTTGCGCGGCACGCCCGAAGGGGCGCCGCTGGAGGATCGGTTCGAGAAGGCTTTTGAATACTCCGATTGCTGGATCGAAGACTCCCGCCTTGTGGTGCTGAACGCCCGCGACGCCGAACTGCGCGGCGCGCGTATCATGACCCGGACCAAAGTCGTCTCTGCCGACCGCAGCGCCGATGGCTGGGCGGTCACCGTAGAGCATGGCGCGGATGGCCGGCGCGAGGTGATCCACGCCAAGATGCTGGTCAACGCGGGTGGTCCGTGGGTCGGCGACATCATCCACAACACCGCGCGCCTGAACTCCTCCGAAGGGGTGCGGCTGGTGCGCGGCAGCCATATCGTGACCAAGCGGCTCTACGATCACGACAAATGCTATTTCTTCCAAGGCACCGATGGGCGGATCATCTTCACGATCCCCTATGAGCAGGATTTCACCCTGATCGGCACCACTGACGCCGATCATCCTGATCCGTCCGTCACCCCGGAATGCACGCCCGAAGAGCAGGACTACCTGATCGACTTCGTGAACGGCTATCTCAAGCAGGACATCACCCGCAAAGATATCGTCTGGACCTATTCCGGGGTGCGTCCGCTTTATGACGATGGCGCCAGCAGCGCCACGGCGGCGACGCGGGATTATACGCTCAAGGTCGACAAGACCGGCGGCGCGCCGATCCTCAATGTCTTTGGCGGTAAGATTACGACCTACCGCAAACTGGCCGAAGACGCGCTGGAGCTGATCGCGCCGCATTTCGACGGGCTGTCGGGCCATTGGACCGCGGGCGTCGCCCTGCCCGGCGGTGATTTCCCGGTGGACGGCGTGGCGCAGTTGATCGCGCGACTGAAAGCGGATTATGACTTTCTGGATGAAAGCTGGGCAGCACGGCTGATCCGCGCCTATGGTACGGATGCTTGGGCGATGGCGGGCGAGGCCAAGACGCTGGCGGATATGGGCGAGCATTTCGGGGCTACCCTCACCGCGCGCGAGGCCGCTTGGCTGATGAACAAGGAATATGCCCTCAGCGCAGAGGACGTCGTCTGGCGCCGCAGCAAGCTGGGCCTGCGAATGGACGAGACGCAGATCGCGCGTCTTGATGAATGGATGCAGATGCGCGCGGCGAAACAAGCCGCCTCTGCGGCGGAATGAGGGGAGGTCGAACGTGAGTTTGATCCTGAAGAACGTGTCGAAGACGGTAGGCGGCCAAACGCATATCTACCCGACCGACCTGACCTTGGAAAAAGGCACGATGAACGTGCTTTTGGGGCCTACGTCCTCGGGCAAGACGTCGCTGATGCGGCTGATGGCGGGGCTCGATGTGCCGGGCACCGGGCAGGTGATCTGGAACGGCGAAGACGTGACCGGCATGCGGGTGCAGGACCGCAAGGTCGCCATGGTCTATCAACAGTTCATCAACTACCCCTCGATGACGGTTTACGACAACATCGCCTCTCCGATGAAGCTGGTGGGCAAGTCGAAGGATGAGATCGATCGCGCCGTGCGCGAAACCGCTGAGTTGATGCAGCTCACCCCGATGCTCGACCGCAAACCGCTGGAGCTTTCGGGCGGCCAGCAGCAGCGCTGCGCCTTGGCGCGGGCGCTGGTCAAGAATGCCGGGCTGGTGCTCTTGGATGAGCCGCTGGCCAACCTCGACTACAAGCTGCGCGAAGAACTTCGTGCCGAAATCCCGCGTATCTTTGAACGGGCCGGGTCGATCTTTGTCTATGCCACGACCGAGCCGGAAGAGGCGCTGCTTCTGGGCGGCAATACCGCGACGCTCTGGGAAGGCCGCGTTACGCAATTCGGCCCGACGCCGAGCGTCTACCGCCGGCCCGAGAATGCGACCACGGCGCGGGTGTTCTCTGACCCGCCGATGAACTTCCTCAGCATGACCAAATCGGGCGACACGCTGCGCTTCGACGGGGGTGAGATGGCGGCACCTGCCAGCATGGCCGGCCTGCGCGACGGCGAATATACCGCCGGTTTCCGCCCCAACCACCTCACGCTAAGCGCGCAGGCGCCGGAGGCCATCGGCTTTGACGCGGTACTGAACGTGACCGAGATCACGGGGTCGGAGACCTTTATCCACCTCGATTACCACGGCGCGAAATGGGTCGGTCTGGTGCATGGCATTCAGCATTTGCAGCCCGGCCAGCCGCTGTCGGTCTATCTGGACCCGGCGCATATCTACCTGTTTGACGCGAACGGGGCGCTCGTCTCGGCCGCGCCCTATGCGGAGGCGGCATAATGGCCAAGATCACGCTTGATAACCTCGCCCATTCCTATCTGCCCAATCCCAGCGGTGAGGATGATTTCGCCCTCAAGGAATTGAACCACGACTGGATCGACGGCGAAGCCTATGCGCTTTTGGGCGCCTCGGGCTGTGGCAAATCCACATTGCTCAACATCATCTCGGGGCTTTTGCAGCCTTCGCAGGGGCGCATCCTATTCAATGATGTAGACGTTACCCATGCGCCGACCGCGGAGCGCAACATCGCGCAGGTTTTCCAGTTCCCGGTCGTTTACGACACGATGACCGTGCATGACAATCTGGCCTTCCCGCTGCGCAACCGCGGGGCGGATGCCTCTTATGTCGCGTCCCGCGTCCAACAGATCGCCAAGATGATCGGCATGGAGGATGAGCTGAACCGCAAGGCGCGGGGCCTCACAGCAGATGCCAAGCAGAAGATTTCGCTGGGCCGCGGCATGGTGCGCGAGGACGTGAACGCGCTCTTGTTCGACGAGCCGCTCACGGTGATCGACCCCCATATGAAGTGGGAACTGCGCACGCAGCTCAAATCGCTGCACCACGAATTCGGCCACACGATGATCTATGTCACCCATGACCAGACCGAGGCGCTTACCTTCGCCGATAAGGTGGTGGTGATGTATGATGGCCGCGTCGTGCAGATCGGCACGCCGCAGGAGCTTTTCGAGCGGCCTGCCCATACTTTCGTGGGCTATTTCATTGGCTCGCCGGGGATGAACCTCTTTGACGCGCAGATCGCGGGCAATGCGGCGCAGGTTGCGGGCGCGAGTGTCAATTTGAACAAGACCTACGCCCCCAAGGGACAGAAAACGCAACTGGGCGTCCGGCCTGAGTTCGTTCGGATCAATGGCGAAGGTCTGGGCCTTCCGGCCAAGGTGACCCGTGTCGAGGATGTGGGCCGTCACAAGATCATCCGTCTCGACGTGGCAGGCCAGCAGGTCAGCGCCATCGCCGAGGAGGGCGCGACAGTGCCGAGCGAAAACACCGCGATCAGTTTCGATCCGGCGGGCATCAACGTCTATGACGACGACTGGCGCATCAGCGCAGAGGGAGAGGCCGCATGAACAAGACCGTCAACCAAAAGGCATGGTTCCTTGTCCTGCCGGTGCTGATCCTCGTGGCCTTTTCGGCCGTGATCCCGCTGATGACCGTGGTGAACTACTCGGTACAAGACACCTTTGGCCGGAACGAATTTTTCTGGGCCGGGCTGGAGTGGTTTTCCGACATGCTCGACAGCGACCGGATGTGGGACGCGCTTGGCCGTCAGTTGATCTTCTCGGGCGTCATTCTGGCGATCGAAATTCCGCTTGGCATCTTCGTTGCGCTCAACATGCCGAAAAACGGGTTCTGGGCCAGTTTCTGCCTTGTCCTGATGTCCCTGCCGCTGTTGATCCCGTGGAACGTGGTCGGCACCATTTGGCAGATCTTTGGCCGCGTCGACATCGGCCTTCTGGGCTATACGCTCGACAAGCTGGGCATCACCTATAACTACACCCAAGACATCACCTCGGCGTGGATTACGGTTGTGGTCATGGATGTCTGGCACTGGACCTCTCTGGTGGCGCTCTTGGCCTATGCCGGTCTGCAATCCATTCCGGACGCTTACTATCAAGCGGCCAAGATCGACCAAGCCAGCCGTTGGGCCGTGTTCCGCTACATCGAACTGCCCAAGATGGCGGGCGTGCTGATGATCGCCATTCTGCTGCGCTTCATGGACAGCTTCATGATCTATACAGAGCCGTTCGTCGTGACCGGCGGCGGGCCGGGCAATGCCACGACCTTCCTGTCGATCGACTTGGTGAAAATGGCCATCGGCCAGTTTGACCTCGGCCCCGCAGCGGCGTTCAGCCTGATGTATTTCCTCGTTATCCTGTTGATCTCATGGGTGTTCTACACCGTGATGGTCAACCTCGACAAAAGGGATGGTGTGTGATGACCGACACAACCGTGCAAGCCCCCGGCGCCGCGCCCATTCCGGGTGACGTGACCGCTGCCAAACGCACCCGGCGCAGCCGCTTCCGGCCCAAGGGCTCGGTGGTGGTGATGACGCTCTACTTGCTGTTCCTGATGCTGCCGATCTATTGGCTCATCAACATGAGCCTCAAGACCAATGCCGAAATCCTCGGGTCCTTCTCGCTCTATCCGCGGGACCTGACGCTGGCGAACTATGCCAAGATCCTCACCGATCCGAGCTGGTATATGGGCTATGTGAACAGCCTTATCTATGTGGTAATGAACACGGTGATCTCGCTCGCCGTGGCGCTGCCGGCGGCCTATGCTTTCTCGCGCTACACGTTTCTGGGCGACAAACACCTGTTCTTCTGGCTGCTGACGAACCGCATGTCGCCGCCCGCCGTTTTCGCGCTGCCGTTCTTTCAGCTTTACTCTTCGGTCAACCTCTTTGACACGCATATCGCGGTGGCGCTGGCGCATTGCCTGTTCAACGTGCCGCTCGCGGTTTGGATCCTTGAAGGTTTCATGCGCGGCGTGCCGAAAGAAATCGACGAGACGGCCTACCTCGACGGCTATTCCTTCCCGCGTTTCTTTATCCGCATCTTCACCCCGCTGATCGCCAGCGGCATCGGGGTCGCGGCCTTCTTCTGCTTCATGTTCTCATGGGTGGAACTGCTGCTGTCGCGCACGCTGACCTCGGTCGATGCCAAACCCATCGCGGCCACCATGACGCGCACCGTTTCGGCCTCGGGCCTCGACTGGGGGGTCTTGGCCGCGGCGGGTGTGCTGACCATCGTGCCGGGGGCGCTGGTGATCTATTTCGTCCGCAACTACATCGCCAAGGGCTTTGCCCTCGGGCGGGTATAAGAGAGGAGACCGCCCATGTCTTGGATGGCTTGGACCATGCCCACCGCGATCTTCTTCGGTGTCATCGCGCTGTTACTCGTGACCTTCACGATCCTCGCGATCAAATTCCCTGAGACGCCCCGTGTGGGCATCCTCAGGATTGAGACAACCCGTGGTGACCGTCTGTTCATCACGCTTCTCGGCTCGGCCTTTATCAATTTGATCTGGCTGGGTTTCGAGGCGGGTCCGCAGCCCTATGCGCTGCTGGTCTGCCTTGCCTATGCCGCAGCCGTATTTCGCTGGGTCTAGGCGCTATCACGGCGGACCCTGGGCAACCGGGGCCGCCATACGACACGACCAAATGTCTAGGGAGGACATAATGAAACGATCTGTCATGAAATCGAGTACCGCTTTGGCGGTCACGCTCGGTCTGCTCGCCGGGCCAGCATTCGCGGATATGGAAGCCGCGAAGAAGTTCCTCGACGAGGAAATCGAACGCTCCGCGCTGAGCCGCGAAGAGCAGGAAGCGGAGATGCAATTCTTCATCGACGCGGCCGAGCCCTTCAAAGGCATGGACATCAAGGTGGTCTCTGAAACCATCACCACGCACGAATATGAAGCCAACGTGCTGGCCCCGGCCTTCAGCGCGATCACCGGCATCAACATCACCCACGACCTGATCGGTGAAGGTGACGTGGTTGAAAAGCTGCAAACCCAGATGCAGTCGGGCGAGAACATCTATGACGCCTATGTCAACGACTCGGACCTCATCGGCACCCACTGGCGCTACAAACAGGCGCGCAGCCTGACCGACTGGATGGAGAATGAAGGCAAGGACGTGACCAACCCCGGTCTCGATCTGGACGACTTCATCGGCCTTGATTTCACCACCACCCCGGATGGTGATCTGTACCAACTGCCCGACCAGCAATTTGCAAACCTTTACTGGTTCCGCCACGATTGGTTCACCGATCCTGAGCTGATGGCTGAATTCAAAGAAAAATACGGCTATGAGCTGGGCGTGCCGGTCAACTGGTCTGCCTATGAGGACATTGCTGAATTCTTCACTGGCCGCACGATTGATGGCGTCGAAGTCTATGGCAACATGGACTATGGCAAGAAAGACCCAAGCCTTGGCTGGCGCTACACCGACGCGTGGCTGTCCATGGCGGGTGGCGGCGATGTGGGGGAGCCCAATGGCCTGCCGGTCGATGAATGGGGCATCCGGGTGAACGAGAACTCCCAGCCTGTCGGGTCCTGCATGGCACGCGGCGGCGCCACCAACGATGCAGCGGCGGTCTATGCGATCACCAAAGCGATCGAATGGCTGGAGAAGTACACGCCCCCCGCAGCCGCGGGCATGACCTTTAGCGAAGCAGGCCCGGTGCCCGCGCAGGGGGCCATCGCGCAGCAGATGTTCTGGTACACCACATTCACCGCCGACATGGTCAACGACAGCGCCAAGGCCGTGCTGAACGAAGACGGCACGCCCAAGTGGCGTATGGCCCCCAGCCCGCATGGTGCCTATTGGAAAGAAGGCCAGAAGGTTGGCTATCAGGACGTGGGCAGCTGGACGCTGATGGAAAGCACGCCCGTCGACCGTGCCAAAGCCGCATGGCTCTATGCGCAGTTCGTGACCTCGAAAACCGTGGACGTGGAGAAAGCCCATGCCGGTCTGACCTTCATCCGCGAGTCGACCATCCAGCACGACAGCTTCACCGAGCGCGCGCCGAAACTCGGCGGTCTGGTGGAATTCTACCGTTCGCCCGCGCGCACCGCATGGTCGCCCACTGGGACGAACGTGCCGGATTACCCCAAGCTGGCGCAGCTTTGGTGGCAGAACATCGGCGACGCGATGTCGGGTGCGAAAACACCTCAGGAAGCGCTCGACAGCCTCTGCGCCGAGCAGGAAAAGGTCATGGAACGTCTTGAGCGCGCAGGCGTCCAAGGTGATCTGGGTCCGAAAATGAACGAGGAGCGTGAAGCCTCCTACTGGCTTGAGCAGGAAGGTTCGCCCGTTGCCAAGCTCGACAACGAAGACCCCGAGCCCGAGACCATCAGCTACGAAGAGTTGATCAAGTCCTGGCAGTAAGCCAAACTTTCGGGGGCCGGGACGCAGCAGCGTTCCGGCCCCTTTTTCGTTTCATCCAACATCCGGGGGCCGCGCCATGACCCATATCCTCGCCATTGATCAGGGAACCACCTCCTCGCGGGCGATCATCTTTGACGGCAACATGTCGGTGACGGCCACGGCCCAAGAAGAATTTCCGCAGCATTTCCCCCGCTCCGGCTGGGTCGAACATGATCCGGGCGATCTGTGGTCGACGACCGCTGGCACCTGCCGCGCGGTGATCGAAAAGGCCGGTCTGCGCCCCGATGACATCGCCGCCATCGGCATCACCAACCAGCGCGAGACGACGCTGGTCTGGGACGCAAAGACCGGCAAACCTGTCCACAACGCCATCGTCTGGCAAGACCGCCGCACCGCTGATTTCTGCCGGGCGCTGCGCGAAAGCGGCGACGACAAGATCATCACCGAACGCACCGGCTTGCTGGCCGATCCCTATTTCTCAGGCACCAAGCTGAAATGGATCCTCGACAACGTCGAAGGCGCGCGCGAGCGTGCGCGGGCGGGCGAGCTGCTTTTCGGCACGGTCGACAGCTATCTGATCTGGAAGCTCACCGGCGGCGCGCGCCATGTGACCGATGCGACCAACGCCGCCCGCACCATGCTCTATGACATCCACAAAGGCCGTTGGAGCACGACGATCTGCAAGATGTTCGACGTGCCGCTCGAAATGCTGCCCGAGGTGCAGGACTGCGCCGCCGATTTCGGCACCACGCGGCCCGACCTCTTTGGCCGCGAGATCCCGATCCTCGGTGTCGCGGGCGACCAGCAGGCGGCAACCATCGGGCAGGCCTGTTTCCAGCCCGGCATGATGAAGTCGACCTATGGCACCGGCTGTTTTGCCCTCCTGAACACGGGCGAGACGGCGGTGACCTCGACCAACCGGTTGCTCACCACCATCGCCTACCAACTCGACGGCAAGCCGACCTATGCGCTCGAAGGGTCGATCTTCGTTGCCGGGGCCGTGGTGCAATGGCTGCGCGACGGGCTCAAGATGATCCGCGAGGCGGGCGAGACGCAGGCATTGGCCGAGCAGGCCGATCCGCATCAGAATGTGGTGCTGGTGCCTGCTTTCGTGGGCCTCGGTGCGCCTTACTGGAACGCCGAATGCCGTGGCGCGATCTATGGGCTCACGCGCAACTCTGGCCCTGCGGAACTCGCGCGGGCGGCGCTCGAAAGCGTGGGCTACCAGACCCGTGACCTCTTGGAAGCGATGCAGGCCGATTGGGCCGCCCAAGGCCAGCCGGGCGAGATTGCGACTCTGCGCGTCGATGGCGGGATGAGCGCCAGTGACTGGGCGATGCAGTTCCTCTCGGACGTGATCGGCGCCTCGGTGGACCGCCCCGATGTGCTGGAAACGACAGCGCTTGGGGCCGCGTGGCTCGCCGGGCAGCGGGCGGGCATCTACCCCGATATGGAAGGCTTCGCCCGCGAATGGGCGCTTGATCGGCGGTTTGAAACCCAGATGGACGAGGCCGCGCGCGAAGAGAAATACGGCGCTTGGCAGCGGGCTGTTCAGGCGACGTTGCAGTTCTGATGCAGAGGATTTCCCCTTTCGGTTTCGCCACCGCCGGACGCATCCGTTTTGGCCGTGGCGTCGCGGGTGGAGCGGTCACCGCTGCGCGCGGCTATGGGCGGCAAGTGCTATTGCTGCGCGGCAGTTCGGTCACATGGGTCGATGAACTGGCGCGCGATCTGGCGGCAGCGGGCTGCGAGGTGACCCAGTTTTGCGGCGGCGGTGAGCCATCGGTCGAAGACGTGCGCGCCGCCGTGACGGCGGGGCGCGACGCGGATGTGGTGCTGGGCGTGGGCGGCGGCGCGGTGATCGACCTTGCCAAGGCGGCAGCGGCGCTGATCCCGTCGGAGTGCGACGTGATGGAGCATCTCGAAGTCGTGGGCGCGGGCAAACCCTTGCAGGCCGACCCCCTGCCGATGATCGCGATCCCCACTACCGCAGGCACAGGGGCCGAGGTGACCAAAAACGCCGTCATCGCCGTGCCGGAGGCCGCGCGAAAAGTCAGCCTGCGCGACGACCGTATGCTGCCGCGTCTGGCGTTGGTCGACCCGGCGCTGACCGATGGCGCGCCGCGCGGGGTGACCTTGGGCTCCGGTCTCGACGCGTTGGTGCAGGTGATCGAGCCCTATCTGTCCAGCAAGGCCAACCCGCTGAGCGATGCCCTCTGCCGCGCCGCGATCCCGCAGGGCATCGCCGCGCTTAAACGTCTGGCCGAGGGTGAGGATCCAGCCGCGCGGGATGCGCTGGCCTATGTCAGCCTATCGGGCGGTCTGGCACTGGCCAATGCGGGCCTCGGGGCCGTGCATGGGCTGGCGGGTGTGATCGGCGGGCGTTTCGGCACGCCGCATGGGCTGATCTGCGGGCGTTTGCTCGGTCCCGTTTTGGCCGCGAACAGGGATGCGATTGGGGCCTCGACCCGGTTTTCGGAGGTGCAGATGTGGCTCTCCGACGGGTTCGACCTGCCAGAGGACGGCACGTTCAAAGCGCTCACCGCCATGCTCGACGATTGGGGGCTGGATCGGTTGAACCGTTGGATCCCCGAAGATGCGGATCTGGGCGAGACGGCCCGCGAGGCGGCGGCTTCTTCCTCCATGCGCGCGAATCCTTGCGTGCTTGAGGCGGAAACCCTCGAAGCCTGCATCCGCGCGGCAATTTAGAACGGGCAGGGGCCACGGCCCCCGCCAGGCAGTTTTACGCGGCGCGCGGCGGCGTGTTGCCTTCGCCCAAATCCCAGAACACGCCCGCCATCACCCGCAGCGCATCGCGGCAGACGGGTTTTAGCACATGTTCATTCGGCGCGTGCTGCGAACAGCTGCGGTAGGAATGCGGCACCCAGACGGTGGGCAGGCCCAAGATATCGCTGAAGCTGTCATTGGGCAGCGAGCCCGCGAGGTTGGGCAGGATATGCGGCGCTTTCCCGGCGCTTTTCGTCAGAGAGTCAGCCACGAATTTGACCCAAGGGTGATCCGCATCCAGCCGCGTCGCGCGGAAAAAGCCACGGTCATGCGGTTCGATCCGGACATCCTCGAACCCCTGTTTATCAAGGTGCCGGCGCAGGGCGGGCAGGATGTCTTCGGGATCGGTGCCGACGACATAGCGCAATTGGCAGGTGGCCGTCGCATGGGCCGAGATCGCGTTGACCGGCGCTTCGGGCACGCCGCTTTTCATCGCGAGAATGGCAAAGCTGTTCCAGCCGTAGGCGCGCTCGACCGGGGTTAGGTCTTCTTCGCCCCAGTCGGTGTCGATGGCGGGGCCATCATCGCTTTCGATCGGCAGATCTTTCAACGCCGCGCGGACCGAGGGGGTCAGGCTGTCGGGCCGCCACTCGGGGATCTGGATTTGCCCGCGTTTGTCGGTGATGGTCGATAGGGCCTGCGCTAAGATCATCGCAGGATCGGCAAGCAAGCCACCCCAGTTGCCCGAGTGATGCGCCCCTTCGCGTTTGTCGACGATCAGGTCAAACGACACGCCCCCGCGCGACCCCATGAACATGGTCGGCACTTCGGGTTGCAGCCGCGGCCCGTCGGAGGCGATGAGCACGTCGGCGGTCAGTTCCTCACGGTGTTCGGCAAAGAACTCGGCCAGGCCCGCGCTGCCGGTCTCCTCGCTCATCTCGATCACGATGCGGCAGTTGAAACCCAGCTTGCCGCGGATTTTCAGCACGGCTTCGATGGCGGCGATGTTGATCAGGTGCTGGCCCTTGTTGTCGGCAGTGCCGCGGCCATAAAGCTTGTCGCCCTCTTCGACCAGTTTGAAAGGATGCAGCCCCTCGCGCCACTGGTCGGTCTGGGCGCGGATCACGTCGCCGTGGCCATAGGTCAGCACGGTCGGCAGGTCGTCCCCCTCACGGCGCTCGCCCACCAGAAAGGGGCCGCCGCGCGGGTCGGGATTGTCATGAAAACTACAGGCAAAGCCCATGGCCGTCAGCCGCGGCTCCATCGTCTCGACCAGATAGCGTTTCAGTTCGGGGGCTTGGTCGGGGTTCTGGCTTTCGGTCTCATAAGAGACGAGGTTGGCCAGTTCGGCTTGGAATGTCCCCTCATCGAAATAGGTCGAGATCGCTTCGATCGCTTGATCGCGGGTCATGCTTCAATGTCCTTTGTCATATCTTCGGAAATGGCGTCGCCCCAAGGCGACATGATCTCGGTGCAGCCGGAATTCTGCCCGCCCGCGCGCATCACGCCCGCGGGGCAGGCGAAAGCGTAGGGAAAGATCGTGCGTTTGGTCTCGGCGACCTCATTGTTCTCGCGCAGCCGGTCGAGCACGTCGCGCGGCAGGCTTTCATCGGCGATGAGCTGGTTGGCGTCCGAAGCGTCAATGCGCGGCGAGTGGAAACTGTCTTCGAGCGACATGTCAAAATCGGTGACGAAAGAGGACAGTTGCGCCACCGCGCCCAAAATCTTGCGCCCGCCGGAGGCGCCGAAGGCAAAGCGTTTGTCGCCCTGTTCGCCGATCACCGGGCAGACGTTCATCAGGCAGCGCTTGTTCGGCCCGAGGGAGTTCGGGCGGCCCTGAACCGGGTCGAACCACATGATGCCGTTGTTCATCAAAAACCCGGTCGAGGGCGAGACGACGCGGGAGCCGAAGATCGACAAAAGCGTCTGGGTCTGCGCCACCATATTCCCGTGACGGTCGACGACCGAGAAATGCGTGGTGCAGCCCGGTGCCTCGGGGCTTTCGCCGGTATCGCCCATGGAGCCAAGACGGCGGGCATAGGCGCCTTTGAGCGCCTCGGCCATGGCGGCATAGCTGTCTGGGCCGGGGGCGTTCCCGAGGTCTTCGGTCGCGAGAGAGGCAAAAGTATCGCGGAAGGTTGGCCCGGCGGTCAGCCCCGGAACCACGTGGAAGCGCGCGTCGCGGTAGGCGAAGTCGAGCGGCGCGCTGAATTCGGCGCGGTAGGCTTGCAGGTCGTCGTGGTTGAGGCAGCCGCCCTTCTCCTGCACATCCCGCGCCATCGCGGCCCCGAGGTCTCCATCATAGAGCGCGCGCGCCCCGTGCCGCGCGATCTGGTCAAGGCTGTCGGCCATGCGCGATTGGTCCAGCCGCTTTTCGGCCAGCGCGGTCCAGCCGCTGATCGTCGGCCACTGCCCGTCTTCCAGAAAGAGGTCCGCCGCATCCGCATCCTGCGCAAGGGCGCGCGTGCAAGAGGCGATGACCAACGCGGCATACCAATCCACCAACAGACCCTGTCGGGCATGTTCAACCGCCGGGGCAAGCAGCTCGGCCCAAGGCATTTTGCCGAAACGTTCATGGGCTTGGCCCAGCCCGTCAACCACCCCAGGCACGGCGATGGCAGTGGCGCCTTGGACGTTGCGGTCCCCCTCCACATGCTCCCACGGGAAGAGATCGCCCGCCTTGCCCCGCCCGCTCAGCGGATAATTCGCCGGGTCGAGCGCGCCGGGGCTGCGCATGCCGTGGTTCAGTGCATGGGCTTGGCCTTCTTCGGCGCGCCAGAGCATCATCGCCCCGCCGCCCGCAGGGCCGCTCATCCAAGGTTCCAACACGCCGATGACGAAAGAGGTGGCCACAGCCGCATCCACCGCATCGCCCCCTGCCGCAAGCACCTCGGCCCCCGCGATTGCTGCCAACCGATGCTGGGCGGCGACAACGCCATGTTCGGTTTCGATGACCGTTTTGCGGGTTTGACTGCTGTGCGACAGGTTCGATGACATGGGATTACTCTTGTTCGTACATGGGGGTTTCCGGATCGTGCAGATGGCAGGCGACATGCCCCTGCGGGATCGGGGTGTGACGCGGTGCCTTTTGTTTGCACAGATCCGTCGCGCGCGGGCAGCGCGGATGGAAATGGCAACCCGGCGGCGGCGCGATCGGGTTCGGGTAGGCCATGCCAAGCTGGGTGTCGGGCACACCCAAACCGGGCTCGGGCGTCAGCACGGATTTCAACAGCGCCTTGGTGTAGGGATGACGCGGCGCGTCAAAGAGCCCGGCGACCGAGTTCTGCTCGACGATCTCGCCCAGATACATCACCGCCACGCGGGTCGCGAGGTGTTCGACCACCGCCAAATCATGGCTGATGAAGAGATAGGTAAGGCCAAACTCTTCGCGCAGCTCGCCCAGAAGGTTGAGGATTTGACTCTGCACCGAGACATCCAGCGCCGAGGTCGGCTCGTCGCAGATCACCACCTCGGGCTTCATGATGAGCGCCCGGGCAATGGCCACCCGCTGGCGCTGGCCGCCCGACATCTGGCTGGGGTAGGTGTTGATCACCCGTTGCGGCAGGCCCACAACGTCGAGGATCTCTTTGACCTTTTTCTTGCGGCTCTCCTCATCACCGATGTTGTGCACCCGCAGCGGCAGAGAGATCACGTCATAGATGCTCTTGCGCGGGTTGAGCGAGGAATAGGGGTCTTGAAAGATCGGTTGAATTCGCCGCGCCAGTGCAAGACGGCCCTGATCGGTAATCTCTTCGCCGTCGATTTTGACGTGACCGGCGGTAGGCTGTTCCAGCCCCAAAAGGATCTTGGCGAGGGTGGATTTACCGCAGCCGGATTCACCGACGAGGCCCAGCACTTCGCCTTTGCCCAGTTGCAGCGACACGTCGTTCACCGCCGTGAGCGGTTTGACCTTGCCGAACATGCCCTGTTTCACCCGGTAGGTCTTGCTGACGCCGGAAAGCTCCAGCACCGGGGGTGTGTTCACGCTGTCCTTCATACGGTCAGCTCCTTCTCGGAATGGCGTTTGCCATCGGGGAAAATGCAGCGGAAGGCGTGGTTGCCGTCTTCGCGTTTGGGGATGTCGCCACGGCATTCGGCCACCGCATGGGGGCAACGGGTACGGAAGACGCAGCCCTCAACCTCGCCCACCAGCGAGGGCACGATGCCCGGGATCGTGCCCAGTTTCGCGCCGCGGTCGGTCTTGCCCGGGAGCGGGATGCAGCGCAGCAGTCCGCGGGTGTAGGGATGCGAGGGCGCGTTAAAGATATCGCCCACCGGGCCAGTTTCGACCAGCTCGCCCGCATACATCACCGCGACCTTGTCAGCCACGCGGGCCACAACGCCGAGGTCATGGGTGATCAGGATCACGGCCATGTTCATCTCGCGCCCCAGATCGTGGAGCAGCCGCAGGATCTGCGCCTGAATGGTCACGTCGAGCGCCGTGGTCGGCTCATCCGCGATGATCAGTTCCGGCTCGCACATCAGGGCCATGGCGATCATCACGCGTTGGCGCAACCCGCCCGACAGCTGGTGCGGATATTGCGACAGACGGCTCTCGGCGGCGGTGATGCCGACTTTCTCCAAGAGTTCAATCGCCCGGTTCCGTGCCTGCTGGCGGCTGACCTTGCGGTGCAAAAGCAGCGCCTCGGCCAGTTGATCGCCGATCGTGTAGGCCGGGTTGAGCGAGGTCATCGGCTCTTGGAAGATCATCGACATCCGCGCCCCGCGCAGCTTGCGCATCTGGCCTTGGCTCGCGGTGGTCAGCTCGGTCCCGTCAAAGGTCATCCGATCCGCGCGGCGTTTGATGGATTTGCCCAAGAGCCCCATCAGCGCCAGCGAGGTGAGCGATTTGCCCGAGCCGCTTTCGCCGACGATGCACAGGGTCTCGCCACGGTTGAGGTCGAAGTCGATCCCGCGCACCGCATGCAAGGTGCCGCCGCCCGTGGGAATGTCGAGCCGCAGGTTGCGGACGCTCAGAAGTGGTTCTGTCATGGGTCAGCTCCGGTTTTCGGGGGCGGTGACGTCGCGCAGGCCGTCACCCATCAGGTTGATCGCCAGCACCAGCACGAAAAGAACAGCGCCGGGGATCAGGACGAGCCATGGCTCGAACAGCATCATGTTTTTACCTTCAGAGACCATCAGCCCCCAGCTTGGCGTCGGCGGCTGCACCCCGAGGCCGAGGAAGGACAGCGCCGCTTCGAGCAGGATCGCGTGGGCCATCTCAAGCGTCACGACGACGATCAGGTTGTTGGCGATGTTGGGCATGATCTCGGACAAGAGGATGCGCGGGGTGGAGGCGCCGATGACCTGCGCCGCCGCGACATATTCACGCCGCCGCACCTGCATGGTCGAGGCGCGCATGACCACCGCGAAACGGTCCCACAAAAGCAGGCCCAGTACCATGATCACCACTTGCAGAGATCCGCCAAGGATCGCCACCACAGCCAGCGCCACCAGCACCACCGGCATCGCGAGACGCACGTTGATGAGGAAAGTGACGACCGCATCGACCTTGCCGCCGAAGTAGCCCGCGGCCACGCCCATCGCGGTTCCGATCAGGCCAGAGATCAGCGCCGCCACAGCCCCGATCAGCAGCGAAATCCGCGCGCCGTAGATGAGGCGCGACAGGTAATCGCGGCCCAGATGGTCGGTGCCCAAGGGATGCTCCCATGTGCCGCCCATGAACACGGGGGGCTCCATCCGAGTCATCAGACTTTGGGCATAGGGATCATGCGGGGCAATCCAGGGCGCGAGGATCGCAATGATCGTGAGGATGATCAGAACGACCGCCCCGATCAGCAGACCTTGGTGCCCGAAGATGCGCTTGCGCAGCATCTGGCCGGGGGTCGGGCCGGTGATTTCGTCCAAAAGGCTGTCATGTGTGCTTGCCGTGGCCATGTCAGCTGCTCCTCATGCGGGGGTCGAGCCATGCGTTCAGCACGTCTGCGAGGAAGGTGAAAACAATGTAGAACATCGAGAAGATCAGGATCAGCGCCTGAACGGTGGGCAGGTCGTTGCGCGCGATGCTCTCCCACGCCAGATAGCCCGCGCCATGCAGGGCAAAGATCGATTCGACCACGATGGAGCCGCCCAGCATGAAGCCCATCTGCACGGCGGCGAGGCTGACCACGGGGATGATCGCGTTGCGCAGCGCATGGCGGAACAGCACCCGGCGCTCGTTCGCGCCCTTGGCCCGCGCGGTGCGGATGTAGTCGGAGTTCAACACGTCCAGCATACCGGCGCGCGTGAGGCGCATGATGGCGGGCATGGCGTAATAGCCCAGCACCACGGTCGGCAGGATGAAATGCCGCCATGTGTCGGTGCCCGAGGGTGGCAGCCAACCCAGTTGGATGGCAAACACCACGATCAGGATGAGGCCGAACCAGAAGCTCGGCATCGCCTGACCGGCAACCGAGATGAACAGCGCCACACGGTCGATGATCGAATTGGGGCGGATCGCGGCGACCACGCCCAAGGGCACGGCGGTCAGCAACGCGAAGGTGATCCCGCAGACCCCGAGCGTCATGGTCACGCTCAACCGATCGGCGATGAGCGAGGCGACGGGCAGGCGGAAATAGTAGCTTTCGCCGAAATCGCCCTGAAGGGCCGAGAACAGCCATTCGCCATATTGCACCAGCATGGGCCGGTCAAAACCATAGAGACGGCGCAGGGCCTCGATATCTTCGCCACTGGCGGTTTCACCGGCCAGCGCGGCGGCGGGGTCGCCCGACAGGAACAGCAGGCTAAAGCTGATAAACGACACGGTGAAGGCCACGAGAAGGGCCAGTCCCAATCGTTTGAGAATGAATTGAAGCACGGGTGCAACTACCTTGAGGCTGCGCCGCAGGCGAGGGCCTGCCGCGTGGGTCTGGGTTGGGTGCGGAAGGGGAGAAGGGCGGGGGCACCGGTCACGGCGCCCCCGCCGGTTGGTTTACTTCCAGCTGGCCGTGGTGAAGCGCAGGACTTCGTCGGCTGTGGGTGTGTATTCCACCTCATTGGTGGTCACATAGTTGGTGTTGTAGGAGAACATCGGCGCCCAATAGGCTTCCTCGGTGATGCGTTCGATCGCCTTGGAGTAGTTCTCTTTACGGACCTCGGGGTCGGTCGAGCTGTCGGCGATGTTGAGGTATTCCAGCGTTTCGTCGTCCATCGCGTAGTCGAGCGAGCCATGTTTGAAGAACTGGCTGACCATGGCGGAGGCGTCGTTGATCGAATAGCTGCCCCATGTCTGGAAGGACACGGCGGTTTCGCCCTTCATGTTCTGCTCGCGCAGGGCGGAATACTGCAACATCTTGAAGTTGGTATCGATGCCGACGGCGTTCAGATAGCTGGTGATCGCCTCGGCATATTCACGGTCGCGGTAGGCGTAGAAGTCGATGGTCAGACCGTCTTCGTAACCCGCCTCGGCCAGCAATTCCTTGGCCTTCTCGGGGTTGTATTCATACTTCACCGCCGCGTCTTCGTCGCAGCCGAACTGGCTGGGGAAGCAGGGGGTGTAGACGACTTTGGATTTGCCTTTAAGCAGCGCGTCGACCAGTTCCTGACGGTTGATCGCATAGTTCACGGCCTTCCGCACGCGCACGTCGGTGAAGGGGCTGTCCTCGGACCGGCCTGCCGCGTCCAGCGTCAGATAGCCCACACGCATGGTGGATTCGTTGGACACTTGGAACTCATCCCGCTCGGCCAGTTTCTCGGCTTGGTCCGACGGTACCTGCCAGATCAGATCAAGCGAGCCGCTGAACAGTTCGGCCATCTGCGTGTTCACATCCGGGATGGTGCGGATGTCGATGTTCTTGATGCTGGGCTTGCCCTTGGGGCTGTCGTGGTAGCCCTCATAGGCTTCCAGTTTGAAGTGCTGGCCGGGGACGACTTCGGTCACCTTGTAAGGGCCAGTGCCGACGGGTTTCAGGCCCATGCCTTCGGGGCCGGCTTCTTCGTAGTAGTCGCTGGGATACATCGAAACGGGGCCGGAGAGGAATTCGATCGCCGCCGGGAACTTCTCTTTCAGCATGATGCGCACGGTGTAGTCGTCGACCTTCTCAGCCGATTTCATCCAGTTCACGTTGCGCTGCGTTTTCACGCCATTGGCCTCATCGGCGACGTAGTTCACGGTAAAGACCACGTCATCGGCGGTGAAGTCCGACCCGTCGTGGAATTTCACGCCTTCGCGCAGTTTGAATTCGATGGTCGTGTCGTCGACCCATTCCCATTCGGTGGCGAGGTTGCCCATGTATTCGTTGGTGACCGGATCGCGGTAGATCAGACCATCCCAGACCGCGCGTTGCAGCACCACGCCTTCGCGGGACGAGTTGAAGTAGCTGTCGACGTTCTCAAGCTCTTTGGTGAAGGCGACATTCAGCGTGTCATTGGCTTTGTCCGCCCAAGCCGCGCCCGTGGCGGCGGCCAGGACAAGCCCGGTGATGGTTGATTTCAGGACCGTGGATTTCATGGTCAACTCCCCTGCTGGTTAACGAATTCGGTTCCGTATCTTTTTGACTTGCGTCTCGTATCATATAATAATACTTGGTATCGCAATACGATTAATAAACGCAATCAGATCGACATACGTCAAGCCCCGGTTTGAACAATTGGGCCAGATTTCGGGGTAGGTGATTGGAAAAGAAGCAAAATACCCTCTACGTCGGGTCGCTTGCCAAGGGGCTGCGGCTGCTCCGCACCTTCGATGAATCGCATACGGAATTGTCGTTGGTCGAGCTTGCCGCGCGCAGCGGATTGGACAAAAGCGCGGTTCAGCGGCTGGCGAATACGCTGCATATCGAGGGCATGTTGGAAAAGGATCCGGCCACACGGCGCTACCGCCCGTCTCATGCTTGGTTGGAGCTGGCCTATGCCTATTACTGGTCGGATCAATTGGTCGGACAGGCGATTCCCAAGCTGATCGACCTCAGCCAAGAGATCGGGGAGACGGTGAACCTGGCCGAGCTTTCGACCGATCATATCATCTACGTCAGCCGATTGCCCTGCCAGCGAACCTATTTCGCGGCGACGGTCATCGGACGGCGGCTGCCTGCGCTTTCGACGTCGGCGGGGCGGGCGATCATCTCGACCTTTTCGCCCGAGGACCGGGAAGACGCGATCGAGACTTGGCCGCTCAAACCCTTTACCGCGCGCACCACGATGGACCGCGCCACGATCCGCAACAGCATCGGTGAGGCCGTGCAGCAGGGCTATGCGATCTCCAGCGATCAGATGATTTTGTCCGAGATCGGGGTGGCCTGTCCGATTACCGGCCCCGATGGGCGGGCCTTTGCGGCGGTGCAATGTTCGGTCTCGGCGCATACCTGGACGCGGGAGCGGATCAGGGCCGAGATCCTGCCGCGATTGCAAGATACGGCGAACGCGATTTCACCCTCATCACAGGTGCATCGGCGCTAGGAAAGGGCCGGGACATTTCTGCCCCGGTCCCGTGTTTTTATTCCCAGTTCAGCTTTTCTTCGCGCTGCCAGAACCGAAGTTTGCGGCAGGTCTGAAGGAACGTGTCTGCATTATCGGCAGAGACCTCCATCGTCCCTTCGTCCTTCTCAATCCCGGCGGCGTTGAGCAGCGGATCGGCGGCTGTGGTCCAAGCGATGAACTTGTTATGCGCAAAGGCATCCGAAACGAAATCCTGCGCCGGTTTGTTCTTGGCGATCTTATCGGCTTTCTCATCACCGAAGACCAAGGCCACCGCGTCGAAGACCACCGACGGGCCGCCGTCGATCTTCTCATCCGCTTCGCGGGTGCTGCCGTCCGAGAGGGTCACCCCTTGGATATGCGGCGTCACGATGGCGACCATCGCGCCCTCATCGGCAAAGGCTTTTTCCAAGGCTTCCACCACCGAGGCATCCGCGCCTTCGGTCAGGAACAGACCCAACTTGCGGCCCGCGAAGCTGTTCGGCGCGTTCTTTAGAATGCTGAGCGCATCCGACGGCGGCAGATCGGTGATCGGCTCCCGCGCGGGTTTGGCGGGTTCCGGCATCTCGGTCACGCCCAAGCCTTCGGCCACCTGTTTCGCCAGATCGTCATGGACGTTCATCAGATGCGAGAGCATCCGCAGGCGAATGCGCTCTTCCTGACATTTCGACAGCTCGAAAGTGTAGGCCGCCGCGATGTGCTGCTGCTCGATCTCGGTCTGGCTGATGTAGAACTGGCGCGCTTGGCTGTAGTGATCAGCGAACGTCTCGGACCGCACGCGCTGTTTCGTGCCTTCGACTTCGGCCGGGTAGCTCTGAAAACCAATCTCGGGGTTCTCGCGCGGGCCGCCATCCTCGCCCCAGCTGTTGGGCTCGTAGTTCACGCGGCCCTTGGGATTGTGCATCGCCATATGGCCGTCCTGCTGGAAGTGGTGGAACGGGCATTTCGGCGCGTTGATCGGGATATGGGTGAAGTTCGGCCCGCCGAGACGCTTAAGCTGCGTGTCAAGGTAGGAGAAGTTCCGGCCCTGTAGCAGCGGGTCATTCGTGTGGTCGATCCCGCGCACGATGTTCTGGGTGCAAAAGGCCACCTGCTCGGTCTCGGCAAAGAAGTTGTCGACATTGGCGTCCAGCGTCAGCGTGCCGATAATGCGCACCGGTACCTGCTCTTCGGGGATGATCTTGGTGGCGTCGAGGATGTCGAACTCGAAATTATCGGCGAATTCGTCGTCGAAGACCTGAATGCCCAGATCCCACTGCGGGAAGTCGCCCGCGTCGATGGCATCCCACATGTCGCGGCGGTGGAAATCCGGGTCCGCGCCGTTGATCTTGAGCGCTTCGTTCCAGACCACCGATTGCAGACCCTGTTTGGGCTTCCAGTGGAACTTGACGTAATGGGATTTTCCCTCGGCATTCACCAACCGGAAGGTATGCACGCCGAAGCCTTCCATAAAGCGGAAGGAGCGCGGGATTGCACGGTCGGACATCTGCCACAGCGTCATATGGATCGCCTCGGGCGAGAGCGAGACGAAATCCCAGAAGTTGTCATGCGCCGACTGTGCCTGCGGGAAGCCACGGTCAGGGGCGGGTTTGACGGAGTGGATGAGATCGGGGAACTTGATCGCGTCTTGGATAAAGAACACGGGGATGTTGTTGCCGACGAGGTCCCAGTTGCCCTCTTGCGTGTAGAACTTCGTTGCGAAACCGCGCACGTCGCGGGCCAGATCGAAAGAGCCCTTGTTGCCTGCCACGGTGGAGAAACGGGTAAAGGTCGGGGTCTTTTCGCCGACGCGCTGAAAGATATCGGCGCAGGACAGTTCGGGGATCGCTTCCTTTAGCTCGAAATGCCCATGCACGCCGTAGCCGCGGGCGTGAACGACACGCTCAGGAATGCGCTCGTGGTCGAAGTGGAACATCTTCTCGCGGAATACATGGTCTTCCATCAAGACCGGGCCGCGCGGACCTGCTTTGAGTGAGTTCTGATCATCCGCGATCGGGCCGCCCTGCGCGGTCGTCATCGTCTTTTCGCGGTCCGTGGTTTGCTGGCGGGGTTCGCCGCCTTTGCCAAGTTCTTTGTCTGTCATGATCTTTCTCCACAGCGCCCCCGGAATATAATCGGGAGGATTTGTTGCTAATATGTGGCGGGCCGAAAGTGCCGCTCCAGAGCCGGCGGTGATTGCCCGACCCTATGGGAGTTCAACCACCCCCGCGGCGAGGGGTTCCGATGCTTTTGCCCGGCGGGCAGGAAAGTTCTCGCGCGGGTGGAGATCTGCGGCCTCCAATGCGAGGGGGGCGGCTGTCTCACAGGCCGCGGACCTGTCCAAAAAGCCCAGCAGAAGCGCGATATGCGCGGGCAGTTCATCGACCGGAATGCGTTCAGCCTCTGGCACCTGCACCGGCCAGCAGCCCAAATCCCCCCGGCGCAGTTTCTCCAGCAAGCAGCCCGCATCCGGCAAACAGTCATCGGCCAGATAGCCCGCCCCGCTCAGCCGAGTGCGCAGCGTATCGGCCATGCCGCCTGCCGCCCGCCCGACAAGCCTGCAAGAGGCTTCGACCCAGACATCATCCGCGTGATGCACCCGGCGGCCCGCGGCCCGCAGGGCGCGGATGATCGCGCGGTCCTCGCCGCAGGGGATCGGGGCGAAACCGCCGACGGCCTCATAGGCATCGCGGGTGAAGCCAAGGCTGGCCCCCGGCGCTTCGCCGTGGCTGCCTTGCAAATCGGCGCAGTTCGGGGCGTGCCGCGCGTAGAGCGTGAGCACCAAGCGGCGGTAGGCCATTTCATGGGCCTCAAACATGGGGTCTTGCTGCGCCAAACAGGCGGCCTCTTCGGGGTTCAGGGTGACCCTGCCGCAGAGGGCATCAAAGCGTTGGAGGTGGTGAATGCTGCGCGCGACCCAATCGGGGCTGACGCGGCAATCCGCATCGGTGGTCAGGATCTGGCGCAGATGGGGCATCTGTTCCAAGGCCACTGCGCAGCCCTGCCGCCGCGCCGCGCCGACCCCCATGCCGGGGGGGAAAGTGAGGTCGAGCACGGTGAGGTCGATGCCAAGCCGGCCGGCCGCTGCCTTGGCGATCTTGGCGGTGTCGTCATCGGTGTTGTTCACTACAAGGATCACGCGAACACGGTCGTTACACTGGGGGGCGAGGGCGGTGAGGCAATCGCCGATCCGCTCCGCTTCGTTCCGGGCGGGGATGATGATCGCGGTGTCTTTCCAGCGCTCGAAACTCATCTGTCAGCCTCCGGAAAGGCGCGGTCGATGCGGTAGTTCTCGGTCTTGCTGACGCAGGTGAAGGCATGGGTGTCGAGCGCCTTGGCAAAACCGTTCAGCGCCTCTTCCCCTTGCAACGGATTGCCGGTGTCACCGCGCCAAGTCACGCAGATGATCTCGGCCTGCGGCCAGCGGGTCGCGATGTCGGTCGCCAGCTGGGCCAACCCTGCATGATCCAGAAAATAGAGCACTTCGGAGAGGATCAGCAGATCGAAGTCCCCCTCGGGCAGGGGGCCGGGATAGAACCCTTGGACGAAGCGCCCCTCTGGCACCGTTTTGCGCGCGGCGGTCAGGGCGCTGGCCACGGCGTCCATCCCGGTATAGCGCGCGCAGATGTCGATCAGGTGGCGTGCCAGTTGACCATTGCCGCAACCGAGTTCAAAGGCCGATCGGTAGCCATCTTGCGAAAGCGCCGCCCGCGTCGCCGCGAATTTGGCCTGCTCATAGGCGCTATGTTCGAACCCCCAAGGATCGCTCGTCTCGGCATAGAGACCTTGGAGATGATCCAACCCCACACGCATCACGGCATCCTCCAAAAGATCTCGTCTTGCTGCGCGAAGAGGTCGATCATCGCCTCGGGCAGAACGAACCCCTCGGGATCATCTTGCACGACTTGGCCAAGCTGGCTGCGATGCGCGCGGATCGCGGCGCTCTTGGCGTCGCGGTAGGCGGCGGTGTCGAGGGTGAGGGGGGCGTAGACTGCTGTGTTCTCGGCAAAGTTCGGATCATCGAAACGGCTCCACACCGGATAGCTATGAAAATGCAGATCGGGGCGCTGCGCGCGCAGGCCGTCGGCCAGTGACGCGGTGGTTTGGTGGTCGCAATGTTTGTCTTCGCGGGCGGGGACGAAGACGTGGCGTGCCGTTTGCGCGTCGATCACTTGCCTCAACTCAGTCAGGATGGCGTCGGTAGGCACCTCGTGCAAGCGGCTGTCGGGATGGCCGAGCCATGTCAAATCCGCCGCGCCGCCACCAAGGAGATCGAGCGCCTTTGCCAGTTCCGCGCGTCGCCTTTCGGCCAATCGGGCCGGGGGCCATGCGCGGGAGCCGGGGTGGCTGGCGCCGCCATCGGTCAGGCAAATGACATGCGCCCCGGGCCCTGCGAAAGCGCGGGCCACAAGCCCGCCGCAGCCGAGTGTTTCGTCGTCCGGATGCGGCGCCAGAATCACGATCTTTTCGCGGCCCGACAGAGCCTCGGCGAGGGGGGCGTTGTGGCTCATCCGAAGACACCCCAAACCGTCTGGTCGCTTGAAAGCGCATGGCGGGCGGCGCGTTGCAGGAAGGCGTCGCGCGCGGCTTGGCGCAGATAGACCGAGAGATCGCGCGCCATGCGACCCGTCTCGGAAGTTCCGGTGAAATGGCGCAACCCAAGGCTCTGTTCCACTGCTTTGATCGCGTCGAGGGCGACTTCCTCGGTATATATCCGCGCGGCGATCGAGGTGCTGACGAGCGTCTCCTCCGCGTGGTCATCCACGTTGGCGAGAGCGGCGCGTTCGACCAATGCCATTCCGGCCCAGACCCGCATCAGCACCTGCATCAGGCGGCTCAATTGGGCCTCGGCCTCAAGCCGTTCCATGTCCCGCAAGGCAGTGGCTGCCGCATCGATCAACCCCGCCGCCGCGCCCGCCTGAAGCGCCGCGATCCGCCAGACGCCGCCGACGAAATGCGGCTCTTTCAGGTAGTCGCCGGGGGCGCCGATAAGCGCGTCATCCCCAAGAGGTAGGTCGGAAAAATCATAGGTCCCCGAGGCCGTCGCCCGCATCCCCAGCATGTCCCATTGGGAGGCATCACCGCGCGCGGGGTCGGTCACGTCGATCAGCGCAAGCTGCACCTCGGGGCCGGAATTGAGCGAGACGAGCGCATGGGTTACGGTGCCGAGACCAGAGGCAAAAATCTTCTCACCCTTCAAAACACCCTTTTCGAAACGCGCCGGATTGCTGCCATCGGCCCCCCAAACGCCCAGAAGCCCGCCCTGCCGGATCACCTGTTTCGCCCGCTCTGTCTGCGTCGCGCTGCCGTATAGGCGGATCAGGCGCAGCGCGTTGACGTGGCCCTCCCATAAGCGGCCGACGCTGAGGTTGGCGGCACCGATCTGCATCAGCGCATGGGCGGTGCGCAAAGGCGCCGTGGCGCCATCTTCCTGCATCAGCCCTGCGTCGCGCAGAATGTCGATAGAGCCGCTGATCGGGGCGGCGCCCGCCTCCTCGTCCTGCGCTGCGTGGCGCAGGGCCTTTCGGGCAGATTGCGAAAGGATATCCCTTTGCGACTGGGGCGGAAAAGGGTCGAAAGGCGGCGCACTGTTCATGGCAGTGCCCGACAGCCGAGCAAGGATACACCTTTGAGATCAAGTGTCACGATACTGCCCCCCCATTCGTGAAACGGGCAGCCTGCGCGCGTGGCAGCACTGCCTTCGGGAGTGCAACCGTTCAACTTGTCTCTTGGTTCCCGCCTACGTTGCAGCCGCGGCGGGGGGCGGATGTCAGCCCTTGGGAATCTCGCCCATCACCTTGGGCACGTGGTAGCCCCTCTGCACCGCGTCCCGTGCGCGCAGGCGCTGATACCACGCACGCACATTGGGATAATCGGCAAGGTCGATCTGTTGCCATTCATAGCGCGACACCCAAGGCCAGCAGGCCATATCCGCGATGGAATATTCGCCGCAGATGTGGTCCCGCCCCTCAAGCTGTTTGTCGAGCACGCCGTAAAGCCGTTTGACCTCGGCCCCGAAACGCTCCTCGGCATAGGCGGCCTTGCCGGGGTTGAAATGCAGGAAGTGATGCGCCTGCCCAGCCATCGGGCCAAAGCCACCCATCTGCCACATCAGCCATTGCATCACCTCGGCCCGCGCGGCCTGCCCCTCGGGCAGGAAGCGGCCATGTTTCTCGGCAAGGTAGACCATGATCGCGCCGGATTCCATCAGGCTTACCCCAGTGTCATGGTCCACGATGGCGGGGATTTTGTTGTTGGGGCTGATCTTGAGAAACTCGGGCGCGTGCTGCTCATCCTTGCCGATGTTGATGGCATGTACGTTGTAATCAATGCCCAATTCTTCGAGCAGGATCGAGACCTTGCGGCCGTTCGGGGTGGTCCATGTGTAAAGGTCAATCATCGCTTCGGTCCCATATGCAGAGGTGCGTTTCGGTTTCTTGCAATGTTAAGCAGGCGGTTTGCGGCGGGTCAACGCAAGGAACCACAGCGGCCTGCGGGGGTTTTGCTTAACAAGGCACCAATTTGCGGAGCGAACATGCAGAACAGTGACCCCCTCTCGCAGCCCGACATCGCAGATCGCGCGAAATCCGTTTTGGAAGTGCTTTGCGACCGCGACATTCACATCGCGACGGCGGAAAGTTGCACCGGCGGGCTGGTCGCCGCGTTGCTGACGGATATCGAAGGGTGCTCCCACGCGTTTGAGCGGGGTTTCGTCACCTATACGGATCAATCCAAGCATGAGCTGTTGGGCGTCGACCGGGCGCTTTTGGACCGCTGCGGTGCGGTTTCGTGCCCGGTGGCGATTGCCATGGCCGAAGGCGCGCAGCACCGTTCCGGCGCGCAGATCGCCGTCTCGACCACCGGGTTCGCCGGGCCGGGCAGCGCCGAGGATGAAGAGGGACTTGTGCATTTTGCGCTTGCACGCGAGGGGTGTAACACGGTTCATCGGGCCGAGTCCTTTGGTGCCATTGGCCGGGATGCGATCCGGCAGCGATGCCTTGAAACGATTTTGGATATGTTGGAGGAGAGCCTGACGTGAGCAAGAGCCAAGCCGCCGCCTTTACCGCCTACCACCGTCATGGCTTTGTCCGGGTGGCGACCTGCACGCCGCATGTGCGGCCCGCTGATGTGGCCTTCAACCGCGACAGCCTGCTGGACGAAATGCGTCGGGCCGATGCGGCGCGGGTGGATTTGCTGGTTTGCCCCGAACTGTCACTCTCGTCCTACGCCATCGACGATCTGCACATGCAGGATGCGCTGCTGACGGCGGTGGAAGAGGCGCTCGGCGATCTGATCGAGGCCAGCGCCCAGATGACCCCCGTGATCCTGCTCGGCGCGCCGCTGCGCCGTGAAGGGCGGCTTTACAACTGCGCCATCGCCATTTCACGCGGGCAGGTGCTTGGCGTCGTGCCGAAATCCTACCTGCCGAACTACCGTGAGTTTTATGAGAAACGCTGGTTCGCCCATGGGCGGGACACCGGGGGGGAGATCACTGTCGCGGGCCGCCGTGTGCCCTTCGGCGATGACCTGATTTTCGAAGCGACGGATCTGCCCGGTCTGATCTTCCACGCCGAGATCTGCGAAGACCTTTGGACGCCTGCGCCGCCCTCGGCGGATGCCGCGCTTGGGGGCGCCTTGATCCTAGCCAATCTGTCAGCGTCCAACATCGTGATCGGCAAATCCTCTGACCGTCACCTGCTGTGCCGGTCACAATCCATGCGCGCCTTCGCGGCCTATGTGTACTCCGCCGCGGGGCCGGGGGAGAGCACGACCGATCTGGCGTGGGACGGGCAGGGGATGATCCATGAGTTGGGCGATCTTCTAGCCGAATCCACCCGTTTCCCGCTGGAGCCGGAACTGACCATCGCCGATGTAGATTGCGGGCGTATCCAGTCCGAGCGGATGCGGACGGGCAGTTTCCATGATGCCGCGCGGCACCGCGCGCCGGAATTCCGCCGGGTGACCTTTGCCCATCAGCCGCATCACGAAAACGCCGGTCTGATCCGCCCCGTGCGCCGTTTCCCCTATGTGCCGAACCGCGAAAGCCATCTCGACCAAGACTGCTACGAGGCGTTCAACATTCAGGTCGAAGGGCTGCGCCGCCGCTTTGAGGCGACAAAGGGCAAGACCATGGTCATCGGCATTTCCGGCGGGCTGGATTCGACCCATGCGCTGATCGTGGCGGCGAAAGCCTGTGACCGTATGGGCATCCCGCGCGACCGGATCCTCGGCTTTACCATGCCGGGCTTCGCCACCTCCGAGGGCACCAAATCCAACGCGTGGAAATTGATGCAGGCCATGGGCATCACCGCGGATGAGATCGACATTCGCCCCGCCGCGCGCCAGATGCTTGAGGATATGGATCACCCCTTCTCAGACGGGGAGCCGGTCTATGACATCACCTTTGAAAACGTCCAAGCCGGGCTGCGCACCGATTATCTCTTCCGGCTCGCCAACCAGCGGCAGGGCTTTGTCATCGGCACCGGCGATCTGAGCGAATTGGCACTTGGCTGGTGCACCTATGGCGTTGGCGACCAGATGAGCCACTATGCCGTGAACACCGGCGTTCCGAAAACGCTGATCCAATATCTCATCCGTTGGGCCACCCGTTCGGGCCAGTTCGACGCTGAGACGGACAAGGTTCTGCAAGCCATTCTCGACACCGAAATCTCGCCCGAACTGGTGCCTGCGGGCGAAGATGAAGAGATTCAAAGCACCGAGTCGATGATCGGCCCCTATGAGTTGAACGACTTCTTCCTCTTCCACACCATGCGCTACGGGCTCGCCCCGTCAAAAGTGGCCTTTCTGGCCTGGCACGCTTGGCATGATGTCGAGGCGGGGCGCTGGCCCGAGGGCTTTCCGCAGGGCAAACGCAACGCCTATGATCTGGAGACCATCCGCCACTGGCTCGAAAAATTCCTGCATCGCTTCTTTGCCACCAGCCAGTTCAAACGCTCGGCTCTGCCGAATGGGCCTAAGGTCAGCGCCGGGGGGGCATTGTCGCCGCGCGGGGACTGGCGCGCGCCGTCGGATTCTGTCGCCACTCCGTGGCTGGAAGAGCTGCGCAGCAACGTGCCGGAGAGCTGGCCCCTGAGCTAAGCCGCGCTATTCCTCGCGGCTCAGCTCGCCTTCGACAAAGTTGGGGGTCAGCGGCGGTGCCGCGTGTCGCTCTTGGGTTTCGGGATCGCTGCGCAGGGTCATGCGCAGCAGCCCCCATGCCACGATGGTCAACTGAAAACCGCCAAGCGCCAGCGGCAGGCCGCGCGGACCCAGCGTATCCAGCAGCACGCCCGCCAGCAGCGGTCCGATTGCGGCGCCAATCCCCTGCATCAGCACCAACCCGCCCGAGACGGCCACCACCGCCGAGCCGGGGGCGCGGTCGTTGACATGGGCGATGACGATGGATTGCGCAGGCAGAACCAGCCCGCCAATGGCAAAGCCCAGCACCAGCAACATCGACCCCGAAGGGGCGGGGATCGGCAGGGTCAGCATCATCAAAGCACCGCCCGCCGCAGCCAGTCCGACGCCCAAGCCCCGGCGGCTCATCCGGTCGGAAACCCAGCCCAACGGGAATTGCAGCATCAACCCCCCGATGGTGAAGGCCGCGATCAGCAGGGCGATGCGCGATTGGGTATAGCCCATCTCTTGCGCGAAGAGCGGTGCCAGCCCGTAGAACGTCCCGATAGAGGCCCCGACCAGCCCCGCGCTGACCGCCCCGTAGGGCGACAGCCCCCACAGTCGGCGCAGCGATGGCGGCTCCTGCGCGCCTTCCGAGCGCGGCCCCTCTACACGGCTAAGCGAGATCGGCACCAGCGACAGCGACATCACGATGGAGACAAGCACGAAGAGGATGAACTCAGCCGGATCCCCGAGGTTCAGCAGGAACTGCCCCGCCGCGCCTGAGGCCATGCCGACCATGCCGTAGACCGCGAGCAATTTGCCCCGCTGCGCAGAACTGACAGAGGCGTTGAGCCAGCTTTCCGTCACGATGATCAACCCGGCAAAGGCAAAGCCGGTGAGGCAGCGCACGGCAATCCAGACCCAAGGGTCGATGAAAGCCAAATGCATCAGCGCCGCCGCAGAGGCGACAGAGGCGAGTGCGGCAAAGGTGCGGATATGGCCCACCCCGCTGATCAGCCGCGGTGCCACGAAGGAGCCCACGCTCAGCCCCGCGAAAAAGCCCGACATGATAAGGCCGGTGGTCGCCCCGCCAAACCCTTCAAGCCCCGCGCGCACGGCCAAAAGCGTGCCCTGCAACCCGTTGCTCATCTGCAAAAGCGAAAAGCCCAGTAGCAGTGTCGCCAGTGGTAGAACCGTCGCGCGCATGATGTCCCCTTGGTCTTTGATCCGGCTTGGGCCAGAATATGTGCGGCGGAAACGGAATTTCTAGTAATCAACCCCATTGCCCTTCCACCGGGCAGGCTTCCGCGCCATAGTGCTAGCAGCCAGCGGCCCCTTCGGGGAATGCCCAGCCATTGATCAAGCAGAATTGAGGTGCCTTTTTGGGGCCGATGCTCAATTATGCGCCTCGTAACATATTTTGAAAGCGCATCCCCCGTGAAAGCCCTGCGCCAATTTTTCGTATTTCTGCTGGTTCTCGTTGCGGGTCTTTACGCGATGTTAACCTATGTCCCCGCCTCCCGCCCCTATGTGGCGGAGACCGGTCTGCTCGATCTTCTGGGGATCGAGGAGGTCGCGGAGGCGCCACAGGCCTCTGGCCGGGGCTGGGGCGGCGGCGGGCCGTCGCTGGTCGTCACCGCCGGGGTCAGCGAAGAGACTTTGGCCGACCGGATCACCGCCATTGGCGACGGGCGCGCGCGCCGCTCCGTCACATTGCGCTCTAACGCCGTAGGGGTCATCACCGACCTGAACCTGCCCGCCGGGCAGTTGATCGAGGCGGGCACAGTTGTGGCCCTGTTGGAGAATGAGGCCGAGCAGATCGCCCTGAAACAGGCCGAACTTCAGCTTGAAAACGCCCGGACTGAGCAAGACCGGGTGGAGCGGCTGCAAAACACCGGGGCGGTCAGCGAAGTGCGTCTGCGCGAGACGGAACTGGCCCTGCAAAGCGCCGAGCTTGCGCTCAGCCAAGCGCAGTTCGATCTGTCGCAACGCCGCATCCTCGCGCCAATCTCAGGCTGGGTGGGGATCACCGATATCGAAGAAGGCGACCGCGTCAATGCGCAGGATCAACTCGCCACCATCACCGACCGCAGCGAGATCCTGATCGATTTCCGCGTGCCTGAACGGGTGGTAAGCAAACTCTCCTTGGGCAAGGAAATTACTGTCACCCCGCTTGGCATGCGCGATTTGACCCTGACGGGCGAAGTCAGCGCCATCGACAGCGTGATCGACCGTGCCAGCCGCACGCTTCTGGTGCAGGGCCGCGTGCCGAACGAAGGCGACCAGCTGCGCGCGGGCATGGCCTTTTCGGTCAGCCTGACCTTTGTGGGCGATCCGTTTCTGGCGATCCCGCCGCTGGCGGTGCAGTGGTCCTCGGACGGGCCGTTTGTCTGGACGGTACGGGAGGGCAAGGCGCATCAGGTCGCGGTCGAGATCGCGCAGCGCAACAGCAATTCGGTGCTCGTCCTGTCGGATGATCTGACCGCCGATGATGTGGTGGTGACCGAAGGCGTGCAAACCCTGCGCGAAGGCGGCGAGGTGCGTGAGGTCAACCGCGCGGGCAGCGTGCAGTCAGATGCCGCCCCGGCTGAGAAGACAACCCTATGAGCGCCGCCCCGACCGAAGACGCCACGCCGCTCGCGAGCACCGCCTCGGGCACCGCGCTTTTCGTGCGCCGCCCGATCCTTGCTTTCGTGCTGAACGCGCTGATCGTGCTGGCGGGCATCGCCGCGCTTTTCGGTGCGGAGGTCCGCGAACTGCCTAATGTCGACCGGCCCGTGGTCACGGTCACCACGACCTTCTCGGGCGCCTCCCCGGAATCCGTCGATCAGGAGCTCACGGGGCGGATCGAAGGGGCCGTGGGCCGGGTTTCTGGCGTGCGGGCGATCTCATCGAACTCCCGCTTCGGGCGCAGCCGGGTCACCTTGGAGTTCAACGACAGCACCGATATCGACGTGGCCGCGACCGATGTGCGCGATGCGGTGGCGCGGATCGTGAACCAATTGCCCGAAGGGGCCGACCAGCCGCAGATCGTCAAGGCCGATGCCAATGCCCAGCCGGTGATGCGCATCGCCGTGACCTCAATGGGCCGCTCGCCGGAGGAGCTCACCAAACTGGTGCAGGACCGGGTCGAAGACCGGCTGATCTCGGTCAACGGGGTGGCGGATTTACAGGTCTACGGCGACCGTGAGCCGTTTTTCCGCGTCGATATCGATCAGTTGGAACTGGCCAGCCGGGGCCTCACCCTAGGCGATATCCAGCGCGCCCTGGCCGATGTGGCCTATGACGCGCCCGCGGGCGATCTGGCGGGCGACCGTCAGTCGATCAACGTGCGCACCACGGCCAGCGTCGTTACCACACAGGCGTTCGAGGCGATGGAGATCAAGCAGAACGTCCGGCTCGGCGATGTCGCCAGCGTCACGCTCGGCCCCGCCGAAGGGGAGACGATACTGCGCGCCAATGGGCAATTGGGTCTCGGCATTGGCATCATCCGGCAAGCCACGTCGAACACGCTTGAGATCTCGCGCGATGTGCGCGCCGTGGTGGGGGAATTGAACGAGACCCTGCCCGAGGACGTGCGCATTTTCGTGACCTCGGACGATGCGACCTTTATTTCAGGCTCGATCCGCGAGGTGCTCTCGACGCTGGCCTTTGCCGTGGGCATCGTAGTGGCGGTGATCTTCGTTTTCCTACGGGATTTCCGGGCCACGCTGATCCCGGCGCTGACCCTGCCCGTGGCGCTGATCGGCACTTTGGCGGCGATCTATCTGGTGGGCTTTTCGATCAATATCCTGACCCTTCTGGCGCTGGTTCTGGCCACCGGGATGGTCGTGGATGACGCGATTGTGGTGCTGGAGAATATCGTGCGCCAACGGGCAGCGGGCATGGGGCCACGCGCCGCGGCGGTGCTGGGCACCTCGCAGGTCTTCTTTGCGGTCGTCACCACCACGGCCACGCTGGCGGCGGTTTTTATCCCGCTGTCGTTCCTGCCCGGACAGGCGGGCGGGCTGTTTCGGGAATTTGGCTTTACCCTCGCCATCGCGGTGATGCTGTCCTCGGTCGTGGCGCTCAGCCTTTGCCCGGTCTTGGCGAGCCGCTTGTTGACCAAACCCGCGGCAGAGAACCCGCGCGGCCCTGTCGTGTGGCTTGGCAACCTGCTGTACCGCGCCTATGCGGCGACGCTTAGATGGGCGCTGGCGATGCCCTATGTCGTGGTGCTGATCGCGGCCTTCGTCGCGCTGACGGCGGTGCTGGTCTCGGGCGAGATCCGGCAAGAGCTGACCCCGCGCGAAGATCGCGCCGTAGCGCTGCTCAGCGTCTCGGCCCCGCAGGGCGTCTCGCTCGAATATACCCAAAGCAAGATGCGTGAGATCGAAGACCTGATCACCCCGCTGCAAGACGCCGGAGAGGTGACGAATATCTTCTCCATTACCGGGTTTGGCGCGGACAATCGGGGTTTCATGGTGTTCACGCTCGCCGGATGGGAAGACCGCGCGCGCAGCCAAGATGAGATTGTGGGCGAGATCAACGGCAAGCTGCGCGGCATCGTGGGCGTGCGGGCCTTCGCGATCCAGCCGAACTCCCTCGGGATTCGCGGCGCAGGGCGCGGCCTGTCATTCGCCATCACCGGCAACAATTACGAGCAATTGTCACAAGTCGCGCAGGCGATGGTCGACCGGCTGAGCACGAACCCCGCGATGGGGCAGGTGCGGCTGGAGTATGAACGCACGCAGCCGCAGCTTTTCGTGCAGATCGACCGGACGCTGGCCGCTGACCTCGGCGTCGATATCACCGGGCTGGGGCAGGCTTTGCAGGCCATGCTCGACGGGCGCGAGGTGGCATCGGTCTTTATCGACGACACCAGCTATGGCGTGCAGATGCTGTCGACCTCGGACCCGGTGAACGACCCGCGCGACCTTGAGAACGTCTTTGTCCAATCGGGCAACGGGCAGATGATTTCGCTGGCCAGTTTCGTGACCCTTGAAGAGCGCGCCGTCGCGCCCGAGTTGGACCGGGAAGGGCAGAACCGCTCGGTCGAGATTTCCGCTGGGCTGACGCCGGGCCTGTCACTGGGCGATGCGCTGGAACAGGTGCGCGCGGTCGGACAAGAGGTGTTGGACGATGAAAACCTGATCGTGCCGCTGGCCGAGGCCGCCGCGTTGGATCAAACCAGTTCGGGGCTTTTCGTGACCTTCGGCTTTGCGATCCTCGTGGTTTTCCTAGTCCTCGCAGCGCAGTTCGAAAGCTTCATCTCTGCCATCGTGGTGATGGCCACGGTGCCTCTGGGCCTTGCCTGCGCGATCTTCGCGCTGCTGATGACGGGGCAGAGCCTGAACGTTTACAGCCAAATCGGGCTGGTCATGTTGATCGGGATCATGGCCAAGAACGGGATTTTGATCGTCGAGTTCGCCAACCAATTGCGCGATCAGGGGGCGGATATCCACGAGGCGATCTTTGGCGCTTCCACCATCCGCCTGCGTCCGGTGATGATGACGATGACCTCTACCGTCTTGGGCGGCGTGCCGTTGATCCTCTCGGCGGGTGCGGGGGCCGAGGCGCGCGAGGCGCTTGGCTGGGTGATCGTCGGGGGGCTGGGCATGGCCACGCTCTCTACCCTCTATCTCACCCCCGTCGCCTATTTCCTGCTGGCGCGGTTCACCACGCCCAAAGCCGCCGAAGAAGCCCGGCTTCAGGCCGAGCTGTCTGAGGCGCAACCGGTCTGAGCCTGCCCGATATTTACGCATCGATGCAACTTCGCGCTACAATGGGCGTTTAGTCATGTAGGATTGAGTGGAAAGGGGCGAAAACGTGCAGGGCGATTTGGATATGGCAAAGGCGAACCACGCGGAGTCGACCCGAGGGGCGAACAGCCAAAGCCTGTTCAATGACAAGACCACATGGCGCGTCGCCCGGGCCGAGCGGTTTGGCCTCATCGTCGATGCGGCGGATTATTTCCGTGTCCTGCGCGAGATTTTCCTCGGGGCGCGGCAGCAGTTGATGCTGATCGGCTGGGATTTCGATTTCGAGCTTGAGATGCTGCCGGGCGAAAGTGACGAAGACGGCAATGCGCCCGACGGCTATCCCAACCAGCTTGGCGCCTTTGTCGAGGCGGTGGTAGAGCGGACGCCGGATCTGCATGTCTACCTGCTTAAATGGAACGGCGCCGTGCTGGCAGCGCCAGGGCGATTGGTGCCCTCACTGGCGCTGAGCCTATTCGGTGGCGACCGGATTCACTTTGCCTTGGACGGCCACCACCCCTTCGGCGCCTGCCACCACCAAAAGATCGTCGTGGCCGACGATGCTCTGGCCTTTTGCGGCGGCATCGACGCGACCGAAGACCGGTGGGACACGCCCGACCATCTGCCGCACGACCCGCGCCGCCTGCGCAAGGATGGCACGCCCTCTGACCCTTGGCATGACGCGACCTCGGCCATGTCCGGCCCCGCCGCGGCGGCCTTGGGTGAGCTTTCGCGTCGGCGTTGGTTCCGCGCCACGGGGGATGAAATCGCGCGACCTGATGATGCGCCCATGTCCGAATGGCCCGAAGACCTGCCGATTGATGCCGAAAACGTCGATGTGGGCATCGCCCGGACGGAGCCGCCGTTTGACGAAGAGCCACTGATCAATGAGATCGAGCGCCTCTATATCGCGGGGATCCAATCGGCGCGTGACTATATTTATATTGAATCGCAATACCTCGCCGCCGCCTCGGTTTGTGACGCGCTCAAGACGCGATTGGCCGAAGAGGACGGGCCGGAGATCGTCATCATCAACCCGCGCGATGCGGAATCCCAGTTGGAAGATGACGCCATGCATGTGCTGCGTGAGCGGCTTGTGGAAGAGCTGAAACGCGCCGATCACCAAAACCGCTTTCGCATCTATTTCCCCGTCACCGAGGAGGGGGAGCCGATCTATGTTCATGCGAAGATCATGATTATCGACGATCATCTTTTGCGCCTCGGCTCCAGCAACCTCAACAACCGCTCCATGGGGTTTGATACCGAGTGTGACGTGGCGATCGAACACCCCGCAGAGGTGATCGAAGGGTTCAGAACCCGCTTGATTGCCGAACACCTCGGGCTGCCGCCCGAACGTGTGGCCGAGGTGATGGCAGAGAAGAAGTCGATGATCGGGACCATCGAAACCCTTAACCGCAAGAAGGGCCGTGGCCTGCGGGCGGTGTTCCGGGGCAGCGAGACTGTCGTCGGTGGTTTTCTCGCCAATACCCGCTTGCTTGACCCGCGCTACCATCCGGGCGAAAACACCGCCACCGGGCGCGGCATTCGCCCGCGGCACATGGCGCTGATCGCGGGCGGGCTGGGGCTTGCATGGCTTGCGTGGCGCAAATGGGGGCGCAGCGACGATCGGCGTTGGTGAAGGCTACGGGGCGGCTTCTACGGTTTGTGCTTTAAGCGAGGCGGGTGCGGGTTCAGCCGGTGCGGCAAGCACCTGCCGCGAGGTCTCTGCAACCCGGGCTATCCCATAGAGCGCCGCCGTTCCGACAACAGGCAGAACCCAAGGCATCCACAGCGCTTCGGGCCGCGCCATCATCGCCACCTGACAGATCAGCGCCAGAACGGTGCCGCTGGCAAAGACCAGCAGCCCATGCCGACCGAGTAGCCGGACGGGGCTGGCCACGGCATGGGCCGAGAGGCGGGCGACGGTCTGCAACTGTGACAGGAAATACCCCAAGGCCAGAATGTGAACGAACCGCGGGGCGGAGAGATAGGTCTTGTCGTGCGAAGTGATGTTGAAGGGCACCCCGGCCTCTCTCAAATGATGCATTTGCAGGTTCAGGAAACGGCCCAAACCCGGCACATAGCGCCATGCGAGGACGCTCAGCAGGACGGCGGCGGACAGCCAGAACAGCGCCTGCGAGTTCGGGAAAAAGCGGTAGCCCTGCCGTTGGCTCAGGCCCACCAGCAGCCCGCAGACAAAGATCGCTTGCCATGCGAAGGGGTTGAAGAACCAGCCGCCCGGGTTGGGGTAGTTCGGCAGGTTCAGCCGGAAGACACCGGTCAACAGCCAAAGCACCAGGGACAGCGCGAGAAGCAGGCGCGGCCAGCGCAGCCCCAGCAGGATCGCCGCCGGGGCGCAGACCAGCAGAACGGAATAGGCGGGCAGGATGTTCACATAGCCGAACTGATGCGTCAAAAGCGGAATGCCGATCACGCTCTGGGTCGGGTTTTGGAAGACCTGCCGCATGTTGATCTTGGTCAGGAACCCGGCCTCTGTGGTGATCTGGAAGGCAGCGGCGAAGATGGCTAAGGCCACTGCTGAGAGCAGAAGCTGCACCACATAAAGCGACCACGCCCGTTTCCACAGGGGCGCGATGGCGCGCCAGAGGCCGTGGCGCACCCTGCCTCGCGCGATGAAACGCGGCGTATAGGCCAAGCCTGCGGCGATGCCGGACATGAGAAAGAACGCCTCCGCCGCGTCGGCGAAACCGAGGTTGCGGATGGTCAGGGCCTCATAGGGGTTGCCCGGGACGTGGTTGATAAAGATCATCACCAGCGCCAGCCCGCGAAACAGGTCGATGCGCGGATCGCGGGCGGATTTGGGAGCCGCGCTGGCAGTCAGTGCGGCGGGCGATAGCCCGGTGTTAGGCGATGGCATGGGGCAGATCCGCCGCTTTGGGTTCTGGCATCAGATGCTCGTCATTCCACGTAAGCCGCCAAACATCGCAGATACTGTCGTATTCCGCGACGACATCGCGCGGCGCGGCATCCTCGGGCACGGCGAAAAGCCCGCGGGGCAGCGGGCGGGAGGTCCAGGCGATGAGCAGCGGGGCCAGCAGCATCGGGACCGCCACGGGCAGCAGCCAGACGGTCAGATCGGGCGCGATCCATTGCACCGCCGCGAGGATCACCGCGCCAATGAACACGATCCACCGGCTCGCCGTCCAGCCATCGGCCAAGCTCAACTGGCCCTCGTTCCGTTGGTTGGCGGGCCAGCCGCCGTCTTGGCCCGAGAGGACCTGCATCACAGCGCGGCTGTGATAGAGCAGCATCAAAGGCGCCAGAAGCGTGGTCAACACGATCTCGGCCAGCACCGACAGCGCCATCCGCAGAGCGCGGCCAAAGTCGCGCGCGCGGTCGGTCAGAAGCGCATGGATCAGGATCAGCAGTTTTGGCACCACAAGCAGTCCCAATACGCCCAAGGCCAGCAGCGTGATCTCGCGCGCGCTGGTATCGGGGAAGACGGGGAAAAGCTGATAGGGGCCGGGGAAATACACCGGCGGCGGCGCGTAGAGCGTGCTGATCGCCGAGGTGATGAGGAAAGCCGCCCAGAGAAGCGAAACCACATAGGCGGTCACATTCTGCAAAAAGACGAAGCGGCTCCACCCCGCCAAGCCGGGCGCGAAGATCAGCCGCGCATGTTGCAGGTTGCCTTGGCACCAGCGCCGCTCGCGCCGCGCGAAGGAAAGGACGTTTTCGGGGCCCTCCTCAAAGGAGCCGCCCAAGGTCTCATCCACCTCGACCTTCCAACCCGCGCGGGCGAGCAAGGCCGCTTCGACATAATCGTGGCTCAGGATATGCCCACCCAAGGGGGGCGGGCCAGAGAGTTCGGGCAGGCCACAGCTTTCGGCAAAGGCGCGGACGCGGATGATTGCGTTATGGCCCCAAAACGGCCCCGTCGCCCCCTGCATGCGGGCAAGGCCGCGGGTGAAGATTGGCCCGTGGAACCATGAGGCGAACTGCAAGGCGCGGCCAAAGAAAGACCGCGCGCCGATGATTTTGGGCAGGGTTTGCAAGAGCCCCAACTGCGGATCGGCCTGCATCCGCGCGATCATGGCGCGGATCGTCTCGCCCTCCATCAGACTGTCGGCGTCAAGGATCACGGCAAAGTCATAGGCCCCGCCGTAGCTGCGAATGAACTCTTCGATATTGCCCGCCTTGCGGCCCGCATTGTCCTGCCGCCTGCGGTAGAAGATGCGGCCTTGGCCCTCGGTCTCGCGCAGCAGGCGGGCGAAGGCAAATTGCTCTTTCCCGGCCAGCGCGTCATCGCGGGTGTCCGACAGAACGACAAAATCCGCCGTAACCCCGGCCCGGGCGACGGAGCGGTCAATGGCGGCGATGCGGGCGAAGGTGGTAAGCGGGTCTTCGTTGCAGATGGGCACCGCGATCACCGTGCGCGGCTGCGGTGCCTCAAGCGCGGGGCAGGGCGGCGTCGATCTGCCGCCGAAAAGCCCGATCAGCGCCAGCGACGCGCCCCAAGCCAACCAAGCGGTGGTGGCGAAAACGAGCAGGGCGCGGAGGCCGTCCCAGCCGCTGAACCCATCCCGCGCCGCGGCCTCGGCCAAAAGGGTCGCGGCAAGGGCTGCGGAGCCGAGCGACAACAGCAGGGCGACGGCCCGTGCAAAACGGGTCGGGCCATCCGCCGCGATCTGCCTGTGCTGGGAGGTCATGGTGCTCAGGCCTTACGCCGCAGCAGAAATGCCCGCGCAAGGTCGGCCAGCCCGGCCAGATGGCCGCGCCGTTCCAAGCTCTGCCGTGGCATCGCAAGCGGGGCGGCGGGCGGCATCCAGTTCTCGGCCTCGCCAGCCATTGCGGAAGTGGGGGTCGTCGCGTCTTGAAGGGTCATGCGTTGATCCATTGGTACACCCATGTCTCTGTCAGATTGCGGTCATATCCCGATAGAACTGCCTTGATTTCGACGATGGCGTCAGGCTCGGCGCGCAGTTCCAGCACCAGCCGCCATTCGTCCCTGCCATCCACCCGGCTTAGGATCGCCTCCACGATCTCGCCGTTCTGTGCGCTGGTGACGGGTTCAAGCTCGGCGTCGCTCGGCATATCGCTGAGCTGTCCGCCTGCGAAGTCGATGACGAATTTGCGGGTCTCGGTGTCTGCCTCAACACCCGCCACCCCGCCATGGCCCGAGCGCAGCCGTACCACGCGGCCAAGGGTCTGCGGCGTCGCGCCCGGCGGGGTCATCCCCCAGTGCATGCGGTAGCCGTAGGCCAGTTCATCGCCGGCGCGGGTCTCCCCTTCGGGGATCCAATAGGCCACGATGTTGTCATTGCCTTCCAGATCCGAAGGTATCTCAACCAGCCGCAGTGTGCCTTTGCCCCAGTCGCCCATGGGTTCGATCATCAGCGAGGGGCGGCGTTCGTAATGGGCCTGCGCGTCGAGGTAATGCTCAAAGTCCCGGTTCCGCTGCGCCAGCCCGAAAGACCGCGGGCTCTGCGCCCCGAAATAGGAACTCGCCAAACGCGGCGGATTGTTCAGCGGGCGGCAGAGGGTGGTGTCCTTGCCTGTGTTCAGCACCAAGACTTCGCTGTCATGCACCGCGGGGCGGAAGTCGTCGAAATTCCCCTTATCCGCGCCATTGTGCAAAAACATTGAGGTCAGCGGTGCGATGCCAAGCTGCTTGATGTCCTCGCGCAGGAACAGACGCATGGTGACCTCGACGGTGGTGTCTTCGCCCGGTGTGACCACGAATTGGTAGGCCCCGGTCACCGAAGGGCTGTCGAGCGCGGCATAGATCGTGGCGCTATCGTCACCCGGTTCGGGGCGGCGCAGCCAAACCTCGCTGAAGCGGGGGAATTCCTCACCTTCCGGCAGGCCGGTGTTCACGGCCAAACCCCGCGCGCTCAGCCCATAGAGCGTGTCCTTGCCCAAGGCGCGGAAATAGCTCGCCCCTTGGAAGACGATCAATTCATCGAAAATATCGGCCCGGTTGAGCGGGGTGTGCAGGCGGAAACCGGCGACGCCCGGCATCTCGGCATTGGGTGGGATCGACTTGGCGAGTTCTTCGTCGTCATACTCGAAATCGGCGGTGGTAAAGCCCATCGGTTCCACCGCGTCGCCCCGGACCTCGTTGATCTTCACCGCTTCCTTGAACAGCCAGCCGGGGTGGAAGGCGTGCAGCCTGAAGGCCACGCCCTTTTCCTGCCAGCGGGCCTGCTCGGGCCGGAACCGGATGCGTTGGTAGGCGTCGTAATCCAGATCGGCAAGGAAGCCTTCGACAGGCTTCGGGGCCATATAGGAGGTCTGGGCCAATCGCCGCATATCTTCGACCAGTGCGTCGAAGGTGAAGGAGGCGGCGGGCACCTCCTGCGCCGCGCTGTGCCGCGGCATGAGCGCGGCGGCAAAGGACGCGGCGGAGAGGGTGAGGAACTGGCGGCGTTCTAGGGTTTCGGACCGCTGTTCAATCGGTCGTGCAGTCGGGAAATTCGGCAAAACAATACCTCAGAAGACACGTTAAGAGTGCGCAATTTTTTCCCTATCTAATCTTTTTGCGGAGGCTGGAAACTTGATATTGCAACTATCAGCGGAATGCCGCAGGGCAGCGCGGAAAACCGCCGATCCGCCTGCTGCGCGGCGGGGGCTGCAAAAAATTTCGCCTTGATTTCCGTAGGATCGCCGCTTTTTTTGTGATAATCGCCCTGCGGTGGCGGCAAGATTTTGCGGCGCTTTGAAGCGGGTTTGGGCGGGACCGCGCCCCACCCCCGCGGGAGGGTGGCGCGCGGAGGGGGTCAGACGGCGTCGAGCCCTTCGGCCAGCAAACGCTCAAGGCCGCGCATCTCGGCATCCGTCAGGGGAATCCCCTTGGCCCGCTTCTCGGCACGCGCCTTGAACCGGCGCTGCGAGGGCAGCCGCGCGCCTTGGCCGGTGATCGCATTAAAGAGGGTTTCCGCCCGCGCGAAGGGATCGCCGGGGCGGCCTGCGGCAAACGTCTTGGGGTCGAAGGCGATGATCAATTCGCCATGGGCGGGCGCGAGGGTGAGCGCGCCCAAGGCATCGCGCGCTTCAGGGCTGGTCAGGTCACCGATCATCACCCCGGCAAGCAATTCGATCATGGTCGAGACGGCCGATCCCTTGTGACCGCCGAAGGGCAGCATAGCCCCGGCGAGGGCGGCTTCGGGGTCGGTCGTCGGGCTGCCATCGGGGGCGATGGCCCAGCCTTCGGGCAGGGGCGTGCCCGCGCGGCGGTGCAATTCGATCTCCCCCCGCGCGGCGACGCTGGTGGCGAAATCGAAAACGTAAGGGTCGCCCCCTTCCCGGGGCCAGCCAAAGGCGAAAGGGTTGGTCCCCATCAAGGGGTCGGTGCCGCCCGAGGGGGCGACGCTGGCATAGCTGGGGCACATGGCCATGGCGGCGAGGCCCATCTCGGTCAGCGCCTCGATCTCGGGCCAGAGCGCGGCGAAATGGGTGCAATCGTTGATCACCATGGCGGCGATCCCGGTGGTGCGGCAACGCTCGGCCAGCACCGGCGCGCCTGCGTCAAAGGCCGCGTTGGAGAAACCGCCGCCCGCGTTCACGCGCACCACGGCGCTTTCGTCGTGGTGCACCTGTGGCACGGCGTCGGGCACCACCTTGCCCGCCTTGATCGTACGCAGGCAGCCTTCGATCCGGTAGATACCGTGGGATTTGCAGGCATCGCCTTCGCCCGCGACAATCACCCGCGCGAGGGCGGCGGCATTTAGGGGCGACAGGCCCGCGCCTTGGAAAATCCGAATGACCATCGCGGTCAGGTCATCGTGGGAGAGGGTTGTGTCGGCCATCTGGATCCTCGCAGGGCTTGGGTTGCAATCATGCATACATCATGTATGCAGATGCGGAGAGACGCAAGCTGACACCGGGCCGCGGCCCGCATGAAAGGATAGACGATGGCCTTTACCCCCCATGGCAAACACCTGATCGCTGGCGAATGGATCGCCACGGATGATCGCTTTAGCTCTAGCCCCGCCCATGGGCCTGCGCATGACTTCTCGGTCGGCACGGTGGAACTGGTCGACCAAGCCTGCGAAGCCGCCGAAGCAGCGTTTTGGGACTATGGCTATTCCAGCCGCGCGACCCGTGCCAAATTCCTCAACGCCATCGCCGATGAGATCGACGCCCGAGGCGCCGAGATCACCGAGATCGGCAGCCAAGAAAGCGGTCTCCCCGAAGCGCGGCTGGAAGGGGAGCGGGGCCGGACCGTGGGCCAACTCCGCCTGTTCGCGGCGCATATCGAACAGGGTGACTACCTCGACCGTCGCTTCGATGCCGCCATGCCCGAACGCCAGCCCGCCCCGCGGCCCGCGATCACCATGGTGCAACGCCCCATCGGCCCCGTGGCCGTCTTTGGCGCGTCGAACTTCCCGCTGGCCTTCTCCGTGGCGGGCGGTGACACCGCAGCGGCGCTGGCGGCGGGCTGTCCGGTCGTGGTCAAAGGTCACTCCGCCCATCCCGGCACCGGAGAGATCGTGGCCGAAGCGATCCTTGCGGCGGTTGAAAGCTGCGGCATGCCGCGCGGGGTCTTCTCGCTGATCCAAGGCGGCAACCGCGCTGTGGGGCAGGCCGTGGTGCAGCATCCGCGGATCAAGGCCGTGGGTTTCACCGGCTCGCTCGCCGGGGGCCGTGCGCTCTTCGATCTCTGCGCCGCGCGGCCAGAGCCGATCCCCTTCTTCGGCGAGTTGGGCTCGGTCAATCCGATGTTCATGCTGCCCGCCGCGATGGCGGCACGGGCCGAGGAGCTTGGCAAGGGCTGGGCGGCATCGCTGACCATGGGCGCGGGCCAGTTCTGCACCAATCCCGGCATCGCCGTGGTGATTGATGGGCCGGGCGCCGACGCCTTTGTGCAAAACGCGGCCACAGCGCTGCAAGACGTGGCCCCGCAGGTCATGCTGACAGACGGTATCGCGGAGGCCTATTGCGCAGGGCGGGACAAGTTCAAATCCGCGCCAAGCCTGCGCCAAGTGCATCTGGCCGACAGCGAAGGCCGCACCGCCGCGCCTGCGCTCTTCGAAACCACGGGCGAAGAGTTCAAGGCCAATCCAGCGCTGCACGAAGAGGTCTTCGGCCCTCTGGGCTTGGTGGTGCGGGTCTCTTCGCTGGAAGAGATGCGCGCGCTGGCACTCGAGCTGGACGGGCAATTGACCATCACCCTGCATATGAATGACGCGGATGTCGACGCCGCGCGCGACCTCATGCCGGTGCTGGAGCGCAAGGCGGGTCGCCTGCTGGCCAACGGTTTTCCGACGGGGGTCGAGGTGGTGGATTCCATGGTGCATGGCGGGCCATATCCGGCCAGCACCAACTTCGGCGCGACCAGCGTGGGCACCCTGTCGATCCGCCGTTTCCTGCGACCCGTGTCCTATCAGAACCTGCCCGAGGCGCTGCTGCCGGAAAACGCGGCGGAGTAATCTAAGATCGGAAAAGCCGGGCCCCACGCCCGGCTTTTCGCATTTGTTGCGCCGTGGGGGAGCAGCCCAACCGGCTGCTCTTTCGCGACCATGCTGGCCAGGCCGGATTGTATCAAAAATATGTCGACATGCCGGTAAAAGTTAAAAATACATATTGTATTTTTAATGAAGACATTGTTCCTTCATACCACCCCGCATCCCGTCCAGAGAGAGTCGGGGGCGACCAACCCAAGAGGGAGATACCTATGAAATTCACGCAACTCGCCGGGAGCCTTGTGGCTGCGACCGTGATCGGCACCGCCGCTCAGGCCGACAAACTGGACGACATCATTTCTTCGGGCACGCTGCGCTGCGCCGTGGTGCTGGACTTCCCGCCCATGGGCTCGCGCGATGACAGCAACACGCCCGTCGGCTTCGACGTGGACTATTGCAACGACCTGGCCGCCGCCCTTGGCGTCGAAGCCGAGATCGTGGAGACGCCCTTCCCCGACCGTATCCCCGCCCTCGTCTCGGGCCGCGCGGATGTGGGTGTTGCCTCCACCTCCGACACGCTGGAGCGCGCCAAGACCGTCGGCTTCTCGGTGCCCTATTTCGCCTTCACCAACGTCGTGCTGACCCGCGAAGACGCGGGCGTCGACAGTTTTGAAAGCCTCAAGGGCAAGACCGTGGGCTCCGTCGCGGGCACTTTCGAAGCCATCGCGCTGGAAGAGCAGGTCGACGCATGGGACGAAGGCAGCTTCCGTTCCTACCAGAGCCAAGCGGACGTCTTCCTGTCGCTGGCCCAAGGCCAGATCGACGCGACTGTCGTGACCTCAACCGTGGCCTCCTCCATCGTGGCGAGCGGCAAGTTCGACGGTCTGACCATCGCGGGCGATGCGCCGTTTGACGTGGACTATGTCGGTCTGATCGGCCTGCGTCAGGAATACGGTCTGCTGAACTATCTCGACCTCTTCGTGAACCAGCAGGTGCGCTCGGGCCGTTATCAGGAACTGTTCGACAAATGGGTCGGCGGCGAAGCGCCGGATCTGACCATCACCAAAGCCTATCGCTGATGAATGCGGGGGCCGCGATCTGCGGCCCCCCTGCCGATAACCGCTGATCGGAGCAAGAGATGGGCAACTATACCTTTCAATGGCGACAGGCCTTTCGCGCCTTACCAGAGATGCTGGAAGGCGCGCTGGTCACGCTGCAAATATCGATCCTGTCGATGCTCATCGGCATTGCCATTGCCGTGCTGCTGGCCGTGGGCCGGGATGCCAAATCGGCTTGGCTGCGGGCGCCTGCGACCGCATGGGTCGAAGTGGCGCGCAACACGCCGGCGCTGTTTCAGATTTACATGGCGCATTTCGGGCTTGGGTCTTTCGGGATCTATCTCAGCCCCTACGCCGCGCTGCTGGCGGGGATCGCCTTCAACAACGCGGGCTACCTTTGCGAGACGTTCCGCGGCGCGATGCGCGCTATTCCGGGCACGCAGCTGCGCGCCGGGCGGTCACTGGGCATGGGGCAGGCCAAGGCGTTTCGCTTGATCATCCTGCCGCAGATGTTCCGCATCTCGTTCCTGCCGACGACGAACCAGATGATCTGGGCGATTTTGATGACCTCTTTGGGTGTCACGGTGGGGCTGAATTCGGATCTCGCCGGGGTGACGCAAGACCTCAACGCGCGCAGCTTCCGGACCTTTGAATTCTTCGCATTGGCGGCGGTGATCTACTACGTGATCGCCAAGACCGTGATGCTTGGCGCACGGCTGCTTGCGGCCCGCTTGTTTCGCTACTGAAGGAAGAGAATAGATGTTTGATACGGCTCTGACCTTCAACGACCTGTTGTTCATGCTCAAAGGCGCAGGGGTGACGCTTTCGGTCACCGCCTTCGCGGTGGTGGGCGGCACGCTGCTGGGGGTCTTCTTCGGTGTGCTGCGCAGCCAGATCAGCCCTTGGGCGGCCCTGCCGCTGACCTTTGTGCTGGATATCTTCCGCTCGGTTCCGCTGCTGATCCAATTGATCCTTGCCAACGCCTTTCAGGCCATCGCGGGCTGGGGGATTTCGCCCTTCGTGACATCCTGCATCGTGCTGGCGCTCTATACCTCGGCCTATTGCACCGAGATCGTGCGCGGCGCGATCGAGGCGGTGCCTTCGGTCACCCGCCGTGCGGCGCGCTCGCTCGGCATGACATGGGGCCAAGACCTCACGCAGATCGTCTTTCCCATGGCGCTGCGGGTTGGCCTGCCCAGTTGGATCGGCCTGACGCTCGGCGTGATGAAAGACAGCGCGCTGGTGATGTGGCTCGGCATCATCGAATTGCTGCGCGCCTCGCAAATTCTGGTGACACGCCTGCAAGAGCCGATGTTCATCCTGCTCGTGACCGGCGCGATCTACTTCGCGCTCAGTTTCCCCATTGCCCGGCTTGGCAGCCGCTTGGAAAAAAGGTGGCAAGAAAATGATTGAGATTGAAAACGTCCACAAATCCTTTGGTGCGCTTCAGGTGCTCAAGGGCATCGACCTGACCGTGCAAAAAGGCGAGGTCGTCTCGGTGATCGGCGGCTCGGGTTCGGGCAAATCGACGCTCTTGACCTGCATCAACGGGTTGGAGCCGATCGACAGTGGCCGCATCGTCGTCGACGGGACCGAGGTTCACGCCCGCGACACCGACCTGAACAAGCTGCGCCGCAAGATCGGCATCGTGTTCCAGCAGTTCAACGCCTTTCCGCATTTGACGGTGCTGGAAAACGTCACGCTGGCCCCGCGCAAGGTCAAAGGCATCGCCCGCAAGGAGGCCGAAGAGATTGCGGTGCAGCAGCTTTCGCATGTCGGTCTGGCCGATAAGCTTGATGTTTACCCCAGCCGCCTGTCGGGCGGGCAGCAGCAGCGGATGGCGATTGCGCGTGCATTGGCGATGTCGCCCGATTACATTCTCTTTGATGAGGTGACCTCGGCCCTCGACCCGCAACTGGTGGGCGAGGTGCTGGACACGCTCAAATTGCTGGCAGATGAAGGGATGACGATGATCTGTGTCACCCATGAGATGAGTTTCGCACGCGATGTGTCGGATCGTGTGGCCTTCTTCCACAAGGGCGTCATGGCCGAGATCGGCGCGCCGGATCAGATTTTTGGCGATCCGCAGCAAGAAGAGACCCGTCAATTCCTGTCGAGCGTGCGGTAATGAACCAAACCCCGGTGACGGTCGTCGGCGCGGGCGTGGTGGGCCTGTCCATCGCGCTGGCGCTTCAGGCGCGCGGGCTGCCCGTGCGGGTGATCGACCGTGAAGGCCCGGCGGCAGGCGCCTCGGCGGGCAATGCGGGTGCCTTTGCTTTTACCGAGATCCTGCCGCTCGCCTCGCCCCGGATGATCCGGCAGGCGCCGAAATGGCTGCTTGATCCGCTGGGGCCGCTGTCGATGCCGCCGCGCTATGCCGGGCGGATCGCCCCGTGGATGTGGCGTTTCTGGAAAGCAAGCTGGCCCGCGCAGCTGCGGGCCTCGACCGTGGCGCAGACGGCGCTGATGAAACTCTCGCAGGCCGCGCTCGACCCGCATCTGGAGCTGAGCGGTCTGGCCCATATGCTGCGCCATGACGGGCAGTTGCAGGTCTATGAAAGCGAGGCCGAGTTCCGCGCATCGCTCCCCGGATGGCAGGCCCGCGCAGAGGCGGGGATCGCTTTCACCCATCTCAAGGGCGATGAGATTGCGGCCTATCAGCCCGGTCTCGCGCCCTCTTTCACCCATGCAACCTTCACCCCGGAATGGCAATCGATCTCGGACCCGCGCGACTATGTGCTGGCGATGGCCGAACGCTTCCGGGCCGGGGGCGGAGAGATCACCATCACCCGCGCCGAACGACTGGTCGCGGGGGGGGTCGAGACCGCCGCTGGCATGATGCCGGGCCGCGTGGTGCTGGCCGCAGGTGCGCATTCGCATCACCTCGCGCGGACCGCTGGCGTGAAAATCCCGCTTGAGACCGAGCGCGGCTATAACACGACCCTGCCCGCCGGGGCCTTCGACCTGAAGCGCCAGATCACTTTCGGCGGCCATGGCTTTGTCATCAGCAAGGTGGGCCATGGGCTGCGCGTCGGCGGGGCGGTGGAACTCGGCGGGCTCGACCTGCCGCCGAACTTTGCCCGGGCCGATGCGATGCTGAAAAAGGCCAAGCGCTTTTTGCCGGGGCTCGACACCTCGGGCGGCACGCAGTGGATGGGTTTTCGCCCCTCATTGCCCGACAGCCTGCCCGCCATCGGCGCGCTGCCAAGCCGCCCGGATGTGTTCTGCGCCTTTGGCCATGGGCATCTGGGCCTCACCCAATCGGCGGGCACCGCCGCCATCATCGCGGATCTGATGACCGGCCAAGACCTCGGCATCGACCTGACCCCCTTCTCTCCCGCCCGTTTCTAGAGGCTGACATGACGCAACACACATTTCCCTGTATCGACGGCCATACCTGCGGCAATCCGGTACGGCTCGTCACCGGCGGCGCGCCGCTGTTGAAGGGCGCGAACATGCTGGAAAAGCGTGCGCATTTTCTGGCGGAATACGACTGGATCCGCACCGGTCTGATGTTCGAGCCGCGTGGGCACGACCAGATGTCAGGCGCAATCCTTTACCCGCCGACGCGGGATGATTGCGACATTGCAGTGCTGTTCATCGAGACCTCGGGCTGTTTGCCGATGTGCGGCCACGGCACCATCGGCACAGTCACCATCGCGCTGGAAAATGGGTTAGTCACCCCCGCCACCTCCGGCCAATTGCGCCTTGAAACCCCTGCCGGGCGGGTCGATGTGACCTACCGGCAAGAGGGGCGTTTCGTTGAAGAGGTGCGCCTGACCAACGTGCCCGCCTTCCTCTACGCCGAAGGGCTGACGGCGGAGGTCGAGGGTTTGGGCGAAGTGGTGGTCGATGTGGCCTATGGCGGGAACTTCTATGCCATCGTCGAGCCGCAGAAGAATTTCCGCGATATGGCGGATTTCTCGGTCTCCGAACTGGTTGGTCTCAGCCCGAAACTTCGCGCCGCGCTCAATGCGAAATATGAGTTCACCCACCCCGAACATCCCGCGATCAACGGGCTGAGCCATATCCTCTGGACCGGCGCCCCCCGCGCGGGAGAGGCCCATGCCCGCAACGCGGTTTTCTACGGTGACAAGGCGATCGACCGTTCGCCCTGCGGCACTGGCACCTCGGCGCGGATGGCGCAGTTGGCAGCTAAGGGGAGGCTGAATGCGGGGGATGATTTCGTGCATGAATCCATCATCGGCTCCATGTTCAAAGGCCGTGTCGAAGCGGCGGCAGAGGTGGCGGGCAGGCCCGCGATCATCCCCTCCATTGCCGGTTGGGCGCGGGTGACGGGCTTTAACACCATTTTCATCGACGAGCGTGACCCCTTCGCGCACGGCTTTGTCGTCACCTGATTTAAAGAGGCTCCCCATGGCGCAAATCATCGTTCCCGCCGCGGCCCAAGGCGCGGTGCTGGCCTCTTCCGAGGGGCTGAGTTTCTGGGGCGGCGTCGATCCGGCCACGGGCAAGGTCATCGACGCGCATCATCCGCTTTGCGGTCAGTCGCTGGCGGGGAAGATCCTGCTCATGCCCACCAGCCGCGGCTCCTGCACCGGCAGCGGCGTGCTGCTGGAACTGGCGTTGAACGGTCATGCCCCTGCTGCCCTCGTGTTTCGCGAGGCCGAAGATATCCTGACCCTGGGCGCGTTGATCGCGGGGAAGATGTTCGACAAGCCGCTCGCGGTGCTGCGCCTCGGGGCCGAGGATTACGACCTGCTCGCCAAATCCCGCAGCGCGCGGATCACGCCTGAGATGCTCAGCACCGATGACTGGGATCTGCCCCTGTCGGACAGGCCCGCCCGCGCCTTGCATCTCACTGCCGAGGATCAAGCGATGCTGCACGGGGCCGAGGGCAAGGCCGTGCAACTGGCGATGGAGATCACCTGCACCATGGCGCGGGGGCAGGGGGCCGAGCAGCTGGTCGATGTGACGCGCGTGCATATCGACGGCTGCATCTACGCCAGCCCCGCCAACTTGCTCTTTGCCCAGACCATGGCCGATATGGGCTCGAAGGTGCGCGTGCCGACGACGATGAACGCGATCTCGGTCGATCACGGCAATTGGCGCGATCAGGGCGTGCCGCCGGACTTCGGCCTACCCGCCAGCCGTCTGGCCGACGCCTATGTCACGATGGGCGCGCGGCCCAGTTTCACCTGCGCGCCCTACCAATTGCCGGCCCCGCCCGAACGCGGCGAGTTCATCGCGTGGTCGGAGTCCAACGCGGTGATCTATGCCAATAGCGTGCTTGGCGCGCGGACGGTAAAACATCCCGATTTCCTCGACCTGTGCATCGCGCTCACCGCGCGCGCGCCGCTCTCAGGGGTCTATCTGGAGGAACATCGCGCCCCGCGCCGGGTGATCGAAGTGGAACTGCCCGCGGAGTATGACGAGGCGATCTGGCCGATGCTGGGCTGGCTGGCGGGGCAGGCCGCGCCGGACCGGATCCCGGTCCTGCGCGGGTTGGAGGGGGCCGCCCCGAATGAGGATGACCTCAAAGCGCTCTGCGCGGCCTTTGGCACCACCTCCGCAGCCCCAATGCTGCATGTGGCTGGGATCACACCCGAAGCCGATCTGCCGCCTGTCGCGGAGGCCGATACGCTGCGCCTCACCTCCGATGACCTACGGCGTGTTTGGCGACAGTTCAACGCGGGGGCGGCGAAGGTCGACCTCGTGGCCTTTGGCAGCCCGCATTTCTCCCACGCAGAATGCCGCGCGCTCGACACCGCCCTTGCCGGGCGCAAGCGCCATGCCGACACGGCGGTGATCGTGACGCTTGGCCAAGACACGTTACAAGCGGCGCGCGATGACGGCACCGTGGCGCGGCTCGAAGCGGCGGGCGTGCAGGTGGTGCCCGACATCTGCTGGTGCTCGATTTCCGAGCCGGTTTTCCCGCCCTCGGCCAAGGTGTTGATGACCAACTCGGGCAAATACGCCCATTACGCCCCCGGTCTGTCGGGCCGGGCCGTGCGCTTTGGCAGTATCGCCGATTGTGTGGAGGCCGCCGTGACGGGGCAGGCGGGGGAGGCATTGCCGAGATGGCTGACCGAGGAGGAGACAAAGGATGCGTAGCAGCAAGACGGTGCATGTGATCTCGGCCCATGCCGAGGGTGAGGTGGGCGATGTGATCGTGGGCGGTGTCGCCCCGCCGCCCGGGAAGACGCTGTGGGAGCAGAGCCGCTGGATCGCGCGGGATGAAACCCTGCGCAACTTCGTGTTGAACGAGCCGCGCGGCGGGGTGTTTCGCCATGTGAACCTTCTGGTCCCGCCGAAAGACCCCCGCGCCGATGCAGCCTTCATCATCATGGAGCCGGAGGACACGCCGCCGATGTCCGGTTCCAATTCGATCTGCGTCTCGACCGTGCTGCTCGACGGGGGCATCCTGCCGATGACGGAGCCTGTGACCGAGCTAACCCTCGAAGCGCCGGGCGGGCTGGTGAAGGTTCGCGCCGAATGTCGCAATGGCAAGGCAGAGCGTATTTTCGTACAAAACCTGCCGAGTTTCGCGGCGCGTCTGGATGTGCCGCTTGAGGTCGAAGGTCTGGGCACGCTCACTGTCGATACCGCCTATGGCGGCGACAGTTTTGTGGTCGTCGATGCCGCCGCCATGGGGTTTTCGCTAGAGGCGCATGAGGCCCATGACATCGCGCGGCT
>NZ_JBIFFK010000008.1:0-177230 GCF_043557045.1 Sulfitobacter sp. 1A15258
GACTGGGAGAGCGCCACACGCATCAGGCGCGAGCGGCTCTCGCACGCGCCGCCGCTAGATCACATGCGCGACGCGACATTGTCCCAGTTCACAAGGTTGTCGAGGAAGTTCGACAGGTAGTCGGGGCGCGCGTTGCGGAAGTCGATGTAGTAGGAATGCTCCCACACGTCACAGCCGAGCAGCGCAGTCTGGTCGAAGCAGAGCGGGTTCACGCCGTTCTCGGTCTTGGTGACCTTCAGGCTGCCGTCCTTGTCTTTCACCAGCCACGCCCAGCCGGAGCCGAACTGGCCCGCGCCCGCGGCCTTGAACTCGTCCTTGAACTTGTCGACGGAACCAAAGCTCTCGGTGATCGCCTTTTCCAGCTCACCGGGCATTTTGTTGTCTTCGGGGCTCATCATTTCCCAGAACTGGTTGTGATTCCACAGCTGAGAGATGTTGTTGAAGATGCCGGACTGGGCCACGGCGTTCGGGTTGTAGGTGCCTTTGATGATCTCTTCGAGGGTCTTGCCCTCCCACTCGGTGCCCTCAATCGCCTTGTTGCCGTTCGTGACATAGGCGTTGTGGTGCTTGTCGTGGTGGTATTCCAGCGTTTCCTTGGACATGCCCTTGGATGCAAGCGCGTCGTGGGCATAGGGGAGATCGGGAAGTTCAAAAGCCATTTCTGGGCCTCCTCGTTTGGAAATTTCGCTGCGGCCACTTGATGTTGATCAAGCGGCAACGTCAAGGTCAACGTCTGCAAATCACATCCGTTCCGAGAGAAATAGTCAGTTTTTCTCCTGACTTACGCCGTTTGGAAATGACCGACCGCGCTGCCGGGCTGGGCTGCCACGCAAAGCTGGTCGAACATATACTGCGCCACCGAGCGAAAGCAGATCACCTCAAAGGCGCCATCGTCGCGCAGCCAAAAGGCGGCGGGCACCTGCCCCATCCGGGTGCGGCGGAACATGCCGGGGGTGAATTGATCCGGGGCGAGGTCGACGGGGGCGAGCTTGGCCAGCACCTCCCGCGCGTGGGGGCCTTCGACACGAAACGCCGCGCGCGCGCCGGAGACATCCATGGCGGTGGTATGGGTATCCTCGAAGGCCGCATGCAGCCGCGCCAGCACCTCGGACACCTGCACGTGAGGGCAAAAGAGCAGCAATTCATCGGACGACATCCAAGCCACCCCGGCATCCCCGGCGAAGCGGCATTGCCCCCGCTCGGGGCGCTCCACCCCGGTGAGTTTCTTGGTCACCTTGCGCAGATAGGGCGCATCAAGATCGCCGCGGATCGTAATCATGCCCATGGGTGCCACTTCGGAAATCACAGCGATACCAGCGTCATAGCGGGCGTTCTTCAATGCGCTTACGGGTTCAGACATTCTGTTTCTCCCCCTTGGGATCATAAAACACCGGATCGACGATCCGCGCCTCATAGGTCTTGCCATCGGTGCCGGGGAAGGTCAGCACCTCGCCCATCCGGTCCGGTCCATGCAGCACCAGCGCCATGGCGATGCCCCGGTCCAGCGTCGGCGAATGATAGGAGGAGGTCACCCGCCCCTGCATCACCTTCTGGCCGTTCTCATTCTCACATTCGCCAAGCGCATAGGCCCCATCCGGCAGGGTGCTGCCATCCGTGGTCTCAAGCCCCACCAGTTTCCAGCGGGTCGGATCCTGCATATGGCTACGCTGTTGCGCGCGTTTGCCAAGGTAGTCGTCCTTCTTTTTCGAGATCGCCCAGTTCAGGCCAAGGTCTTGGGGGATCACCGTGCCGTCGGTCTCATCCCCGATCATGATGAAGCCCTTTTCAGCGCGCAGGATGTGCAAACATTCCGTGCCATAGGGCATCACGCCCAAGTCATGCCCGGCGATCAGCAGCGCGTCCCAGAAGGCCTGCCCCTGCCCTGCCTCAACGGCGATCTCATAGCTCAGCTCGCCAGAGAAAGAGATGCGGAAGACGCGGACCTTGAAACCACCCAATTCGCCCTCGGTCCATTCCATGAAGCCAAGCGCCTCGCGGCTGAGGTCCATGCCGCCGAGCTTTTCCAGACATTTGCGCGCATTGGGGCCGACCACGGCCACCTGCGCGTAATGTTCGGTGGCGTTGACCACATGCACTTTCCAATCCCACCACTCGGTCTGGAGCCATTCCTCCATATGGGCATGGATGCTGTCGGCCCCGCCGGTGGTCGTGTGGCAGAGGAATGTCTGCTCATCCAGCCGCGCCACAACACCATCGTCGATCAGGAAACCATTTTCGTTGCACATCAGCCCGTAACGGCATTTGCCGGGTTTCAGCGTCGACATCATATTGGTGTACATCATGTCGAGGAACCGCGCCGCATCCGGGCCGCGCACGATCAGCTTGCCAAGGGTCGAGGCATCCAGCAGGCCGAGGTTCTGGCGCGTGTTGGTCACCTCACGCATCACCGCGTCATGGGTGCTTTCGCCGTCTTGCGCATAGGCATAGGGCCGCCGCCACTGGCCGACCGGCTCCCAGACAGCGCCATTGGCTTCGTGCCAATCATGCAGCGGGGTGCGGCGGATCGGCTGGAAGGTATCGCCCCGCGCCGCCCCCGCAATCACGCCCATCGAAATCGGGTGGTAAGGCGGGCGGAAGGTGGTGGTGCCGACGTTGGGGATCTCTGCATCCAACGCCCCGGCGAGCGTGGCCAGCCCGTTGATATTGCTAAGCTTCCCCTGATCCGTTGCCATGCCGAGCGTGGTATAGCGTTTGGCATGTTCGACCGAGACGAAACCCTCTTGCGCCGCCAGCCGAACGTCCGAGACCTTCACGTCGTTCTGATAGTCGAGAAAGGTCTTTTCGCGCAGTTTGACGCTGGCGCCCTGTGGCATTTGCCAAACCGGCATCATCGGCGCCTCCTCGCGCCGGGCCGCCGTGGGCGCGGTGAGATCGCGCGGCAGTTTGAAGCCGAGCGACGTTGCCACTCCATCGGCAGCGGCATGGGCGTCATGCAGCACGTCGTCGAGGGCAAAGACCCCGGCCGCCGCCCCCGCTGGCGTCACGAAACCATGGCCGTCTGCCCCGGTGGGCGGATGGTCCTGATCTGGGCGGAAACAGGCTTTTGCATCGTCCCACTTCAGCTTGCCACCGCAGTGTGACCACAGATGCACCACCGGCGACCAGCCGCCCGACATGGCCACCGCATCGCAGGCGATCTCTTCCAGCACGGCACCTTCGCCCGCCTGCGAACAGACGGCCACACCGGTCACCCGCTTGCCCCCCTGAACCGAGGATACCGCATGGCCCATGACCACCCGAATGCCAAGCGCGCGGGCTTGGGCGACCAATTCGCTGTCTTGCGGCAAGACGCGGGCATCCAGCACGGCGGGCACATCAAGCCCCGCCTGTTTCAGCGCAATCGCCGTGAGATAGGCATTGTCGTTATTCGTCACCACCACGGTGCGATCACCCGGTGACACCCCGTAATTCGCTACATAGTCGCGCATGGCCGAGGCCAGCATCACGCCAGGCACGTCATTGCCCGCAAAGCTCAGCGGCCGCTCGATCGCGCCCGTGGCGGTGATCACATGGGCCGCCCGCACGCGCCAAAGCCGATGACGTGGGCCTGCGCTCTCGGGGGCATGATCCCGCAGCCGTTCATAGCCCAGCACATAGCCGTGATCGTAAACCCCTGCCCCCATGGTCCGGTCGCGCAGGTCCACATTCTCCATGCCGCGCAAACGGTCGAGCGTTTGCGCGATCCAGTCCTCCACCGGCGCATCGTCGACCGTGCCGCCGTCAACCGGCGCCCGCCCGCCCCAATGGGCCGACTGCTCCATCACGATGACACGCGCACCGCTCAAACCCGCGGCCAAGGCGGCCTGAAGCCCCGCGACACCGCCGCCGATGACCAGCACATCGCAGAAGGCGTGGAAGTGTTCATAGGTGTCGGCATCCGCGGCCTTGGGCGCTTTGCCAAGACCGGCAGAATGGCGAATGATCGGCTCATAGAGATGCTTCCACAGCGGACGCGGATGCATGAACATTTTGTAGTAGAAGCCCGCCGGCAGAAAGCGGCTGAGGTGTTTGTTGATCGCGCCCACGTCGAACTCAAGGCTCGGCCAGTGGTTCTGGCTTTCAGCGGCCAACCCCTCGTAAAGCTCGGTCGTGGTGACACGGGCATTGGGCTCGAAATGCTCCTCTTGGCCAAGACCGACCAGACCGTTGGGTTCTTCGGGGCCGGAGGTCACGATGCCGCGCGGGCGGTGGTATTTGAACGAACGCCCGACCAGCACCTGATCATTGGCCAACAGCGCCGAGGCCAGCGTGTCGCCCTCATAGCCGCGCATTTGCTTGCTGTTGAAGGTAAAGCTCAGCGGTTTGCTTTTGTTCAGCAGGCGGCCGCCTGTGGCCAGTCTTGTGCTCATCGTGGAAAACCTTGGGGGCTGAGGATGGGGTGAATACCGGGGCGAGAAACGAGGTCGGGGGCTAGCTGGCGCGCTGCCACTGCCAATCGGGATGGCGTTTGCGGATCGCCTCAAGGATGTGATCCGGCGGGGCGAGGGTCTGCGCGGGATAGCTGCCAAAGACTTCGAGCGTGGCGGTATCGCGGGCCATGTGGAACCACTTGCCGCAGCCATAGACATGCCGCCAACGCTCAAGATGCACGCCCTTGGGGTTCTCACGCATGAAGAGGTAACGCTCGAAATCCTCTTCGGAGCCGCCGGGGCCGATACGTTTCAAATGCGCCTCCCCGCCGCCGTGAAATTCCGTCTCTTCGGCGGTGAAATGGCAGCAAGGACAGGTGAGGATCAGCATGGGCAGACTCCTGCGCGGGTAGAGAACGGCAAAACGCCGCCCCGGCGCGACGGCGCGGAGCGGCGTGATTCGTGAAAAGGCGACGCTGCGCGCGTGGCCGAGGGGGTTTTACTCGGTCGGGGTTGCTGCCTCATCGACGGCATCCGCCGTGCCTTCGGCAGCGCCCTCAATGGTCTCGCCAGTGCTTTCGGCTGCGCCTTCGATATTAACGTTGACGTCATTCGCGCCATCAAGGTCACCGCCCGCGAAGAGGAAATAGGCCAGCAAAGCCACCACGACGACGACCGCGCCCACGATGAAGGCAAGGCCGCTGTTGCCGCCACGATCGGTCGTGGTCGTGGTTGTGGTGGTGTTGGTATGATCGACGTGATCCGTGCGGTTGTGATCCGGGGTTGCCATTGTTCAGCTCCGTTATATTCAATGTCTGAACGGGTAACCCCGGGCCGGGCACTGGCGTTCCCCCCCGTGCTGAGCAGCGGCGAATTGTGGCCGATCCACAACATCAATGCGCCACCCCGGCGGCCACGGATTCGTCGATAAAGCGGCCTTCGGCGAAACGCTCAAGCCCGAAGGCGTCGGTCAGGGGCGAATGCCCCTTGGCCATCAACTCCGCAAAGCCCCAGCCCGAACCGGGGATCGCCTTGAAGCCGCCCGTGCCCCAGCCGCCATTGATAAACACCCCCTCGACCGGGGTCCTGCTGAGGATGGGAGAGCGGTCGCCGGTGACATCCACGATGCCGCCCCATTGCCGCAGCATCTTGAGCCGCGAGATCATCGGGAAGGTCTCGACCAGCGCGCGCACCGTCTCTTCGATATGATGAAAACTGCCGCGTTGGGTGTAGTTGTTATGCCCGTCCGTGCCGCCGCCGATGACCATCTCGCCCTTGTCAGACTGGCTCATGTAGCCGTGCACCGTATTGGCCATGACGACGACATCCATACAGGGTTTGACCGGCTCCGAGACCAGCGCCTGCAAGGCCACGCTTTCGATCGGCAGACGAAAGCCTGCCATATTCGCCAGCTGGCCCGAATGCCCCGCCACGACGATCCCCAGCTTGTCGCAGTCGATATCGCTGCGTGTGGTGCTGACGCCGGTCACCTTGCCGCCCGTCTGGCGCACGCCGGTGACCTCGCATTTCTGGATAATGTCCATGCCCATATCCGAGCAGGCCCGCGCATAGCCCCAAGCCACCGCATCATGCCGCGCGGTGCCGCCGCGGGCCTGCCAGAGCCCGCCCAGCACCGGGTAGCGCGGCCCGTCGATGTTGATGATCGGCACCAGTTGTTTGACCCGGTCCGGCCCGATAAATTCGGTCTGTACGCCTTGCAGGGCGTTGGCATGGGCCGTGCGTTTGTAGCCGCGCACCTCATGTTCGGTCTGCGCCAGCATGATGACACCACGGGGGCTGAACATGACGTTGTAGTTCAGGTCTTGGCTCATCGTCTCATACAGACTGCGCGCCTTTTCGTAGATCGCAGCCGAGGGGTCTTGCAGGTAGTTCGAGCGGATGATCGTCGTGTTGCGCCCGGTGTTGCCGCCGCCAAGCCAACCCTTTTCCAGCACCGCGACATTGGTGATGCCGAAGTTCTTGCCCAGATAATAGGCCGTCGCCAGCCCATGCCCGCCCGCGCCCACGATGATCACGTCATAGCGCTTTTTCGGCTGCGCATCCCGCCATGCCCGGGTCCAGCCCGTATGATGGCGCATCGCCTCTCGGGCCACTGCGAAAACGGAGTATTTCTTCATCACGTCACTTCCCGGCAAGGATTCGGGCCGCGCGGGCGGCTGTGCTCAGTTCTGAGCCTAGGAGCAGATATGCGAAATGACCACCACGGCATTTGGACGCGGTTTTGCGACATGCGGCGCGATTGGTGAAAAATGCCGCAGGGCACGCGGCATTTGCGGGCTTTTGTCGGGGCCGGTCAAAGGTTAGGTAGAGGCCATGATATTCTGGTTTCTCTCTGGCGCGATGGCGCTTGTCGTGGGCGGTCTTCTGGCGCGGGCCGCCTGGCGCGGCGCGGATACGCCCCTGCCCGCTCAGGCGGACTATGATCTGAAGGTTTACCGCGACCAGTTGGAGGAGGTTGAGCGCGATGTGGCACGCGGGATTGTCCCCGAGGCCGACGCCGCCCGCATCCGGACCGAGATTTCGCGCCGGATCCTCGCGGCCGATGCCGCCCGCGACGGTGGCCCGCACACCGCCGCGCGCCCCGCGCCCTTCGTGCTGATCGCCGGGGTCGTGGCCTTGGGGGCCGGGTCTTTGGCGCTTTATTGGCATCTGGGGCAGCCCGGCTATGGCGATCTGGCCCTCGCCGACCGCATCGCCTTTGCCGAGGATATGCGCCGCAACCGTCCCAGCCAGCAAAGCGCGGTGGACAGCCTGCCCCCCAGCCCTGCCACCGAAGGGCTGAGCGCCGATTACCTCGCCTTGATGCAGCAGCTGCGCGCCACGGTCAAAGACCGGCCCGAAGACCTGCAAGGGCAAACCCTTCTGGCGCAGAACGAAGCCCGCATCGGCAATTTCCCCGCCGCGGCCGAGGCGCAGGGCAATGTGCTGCGTCTCAAAGGCGCCGACCGCACCGCCAAGGATATCGCGGATTATGCCGAACTTTTGGTGCTGGCAGCGGGCGGCTATGTTTCGCCCGAGGCGGAAACCGCCCTGCGCGAGGTTTTGAACCGCGATGAGCAGGATGGCCGGGCGCGCTATTACCTCGGCCTGATGATGGTGCAGACCGGACGGCCCGATGTGGGCTTTCGCATATGGGACGCGCTGCTGCGGCGCGGGCCTGTCGATGCCCCCTGGATCGAGCCGATCCGCGCGCAGATCGCTCAGGTCGCCGCACTTGCCGGGGTGAATTACGAGATGCCGCAGATTGGCACTGGCACCCCCGCGCGCGGCCCTTCGGCCGAAGACATCGAAGCCGCCTCTGAGATGAGCGCGGATGACCGGATGGAGATGATCGGCGGCATGGTCGCAGGGCTGTCGGACCGTCTGGCCAGCGAAGGTGGCCCGCCGCAGGACTGGGCGCGGCTGATCACATCGCTGGGGGTCTTGGGCGATACCGATCAGGCCCGAGCGGTCTATGATAACGCGCTTGAGGTCTTCTCGGGCGATAATGCGGCGCTGGACATGATCCGCAGCGCCGGGGAACGCGCAGGGGTGGCAGGATGATTTACGACGAAACCGCAGATTTCATCGCCGCCCTACCCCCGATGCAGGCGCTGATCGGGCTGGACTTGGGCGAGAAAACCATCGGCGTGGCGGTGAGCGACAGTTTCCAATCCGTTGCCACCCCGCTGGAAACCGTGCGACGCAAAAAGTTCGGCGTCGATGCCGCCCGGCTGACCGAGATCATCGCCGAACGCCGCATCGGCGGGCTTGTTCTGGGGCTGCCGCGGAATATGGATGGCACCGAGGGGCCGCGCTGCCAGTCGACCCGTGCCTTCGCGCGCAACTTCGACCGGCTCAGCCCCCTGCCGATCACCTATTGGGATGAGCGCCTGTCGACCGTGGCCGCCGAACGCGCGCTTCTTGAGGCCGACACCACCCGCAAACGCCGCGCCGAGGTCATCGACCATGTGGCGGCGGGCTATATCCTTCAGGGGCTTCTGGACCGTTTGCAGGTGATGCGCCGTGACTAAAAAGGTCTGGCAACGCGATGAGGTCGAAAGCCCCTGCATCAACATCTGCGTGGTGCATCCCGAAAGCCGTCTCTGCACCGGCTGTCTGCGTTCGATCGACGAGATTGGCCGCTGGTCCGCGATGAGCGCCGAGGAACGCCGCGCCATCATGGCGGAACTGCCCTCACGCGAAAGCGCCCATGCGAAACGGCGCGGGGGCCGCGCGGCGCGGCTGGCCCGGCGGCGCGACTAAGGCGGGCTCAGGCGCCGCGGCGCTGGACGATCTGGTTCAGGAAAATAAGGGCCGCTTCGCCGTGGGTGACATCCTGATGCCCCATCGGGGCCGCGTTGTAGTTGGCGGCAGGCACAGCGGCGCGGGCGAAGGTCAGGCTGGTCTCACGGGTGAACATCCCATCGAACCGAAACGCCCGACGGCCACGGCGTGCAGGTCTCCAATAAGCAAGGTCGCTACCCTGCCCTTTGAGAATGATCGCTTTGGTTCCGCATCGGCGCATCTCGTCACGTCCCTTGGTTCGGATGATTCTGCGTTCGTTATGGCATTTAGCCCGCAGTTTGTGTCGAGATTGCGGCAATTTAATGAACATTGTCCGAAATTGGGCGGAAAGAGCCGCATTCCGGCAGGAGTAAGGTCAAAAACAGGACGGCTCAGCCCCAAAGCGCCTTTCTCAACATATTCAGGGCCACCAGCACGAGGAAGACAGCAAACACCCGCCGCAGCGGTTTGGGATCCATCGCATGGGCCAGCCGCACGCCCCAAGGCGCGGTGATCAGCGTCATCGCCACGACGATCCCAAAGGCTGCGAGGTTGACCGCCCCGAGGGTCAGCGGCGGGCGGTTCTGGCCGATATCGACAAACAGAAAGGCAATCACCGAAGGCACGGCGATCAGGAGGCCAAAGCCCGCCGCCGTGGCCACAGCCTTGTGAATGGGCCGCCCGTGCAATGTCATCAGCGGCACGCCAAAACTGCCGCCACCGATCCCCATGAGCACCGACAGAAAGCCCACCATCGGCGACAGGAGCGCGCGCTTGAGGCCGCGGGGCATGGTCTCCCCCAAGCGCCACTCGCTGCGCCCAAAGCCAAGGTAGAGGCCCACGCAAAGCGCCAGCCCGCCAAAGATCACTTGTAGCGTCTGGGTCCGCAGTTGGGATACTAGCAGCACGCCCAGAATGGCCCCCAGCATGATCCCCGGTGCCCAAGTGCGCAGAATTTCCCAATCCACCGCGCCCTTTTTGTTATGGGCATGAACCGAGCGCGCAGAGGTGACGATGATCGTCGCCAAAGAGGTCGCAAGACAAATTTGCATCAACTGCGGCCCGCCATAGCCGAGCGATTGCAGCACATAAAACAACGCCGGGACCAAGACGATCCCCCCGCCGACGCCCAAAAGCCCCGCCAGAATTCCGGCAAAACCGCCGATCAGGGCGAGCAGCACCAGCATCGGCAATAGATCGTTCAATTCTGGCATGAGCCCCTCCCCGGCTGTCTTTGGCTCTATCAAGCCGTTTCGCGCGGGGGGTTCAAGGCGATAACGGCGGGCTTGCACTTTGCCCGGGGGCAGTTAGGTTGCGCGCGATTGTGGGCCCCAAGCGCACCGACCGTTTGCCGCCCGCCCCATATGGCCCCGGCCATCTCATCCGAAAGGACATTTCGTGCTACGTTCAGCGCTCATTCTCGGGTTGCTGGGGCTGGTCGGCCCCTTTGCCATCGACATGTATCTGCCCGCCATGCCTGCCATCGCCGCAAGCTATGGCGCCTCTGAGACGGCGGTTCAGGCGACGATCACCGCCTATTTCATCGCCTTCGGGCTTGGGCAGCTCTTCTACGGCCCTTGGGCCGATCAGGCGGGGCGCAAACTGCCGATCATGGTCGGGCTCACGCTGTTTCTGGTCGCCTCTTTCGGGGCGGCCTTCGCCCCGTCGATGGCGGCGCTGACCGGTTGGCGCGCCCTGCAAGGGCTGGGTGGCGCGGTGCTGATGGTGGTACCCCGCGCGATCATCCGCGATCAATATACCGGGACACAGGCGACGCGCTTGATGGCGATGTTGATGCTGGTGATCTCGATCTCGCCCATGCTGGCCCCGCTGGCGGGCAGCGCGGTTCTGGCCTTGGCCGATTGGCGCGCGATCTTCATAGCCCTCGGCGTGCTGGCGGTTGCCGCGCTGGCCCTCACCGCCACCGCCCAGCCCGAGACCTTGCCCGCAGAGCGCCGCGTTCAGATCAATCCGCGCAGCCTTTGGCGCGGCGCGAAGGTGCTGCTGAGCGATCCGATCTTCATGGGGCTGACCTTTATCGGCGGCTTCGCCATGGGGTCTTTCTTTGTCTTCATTGCCTTCGCGCCCTTCGTTTATACCGGGCAATACGGGCTGGGGCCGACGGGGTTCTCGCTGGCCTTCGCGGTCAACGCGGTGGGCTTCTTCTCGGCCTCGCAATTGGCGGGATGGCTGGGCGAACGCTGGGGCATGCGCAGCCTCGTCCGGCGCGGGGTCGCGGGCTTCGTGCTCTTCTCCGCCGCGATCTTTGTCACCGCGTTGGTTACCGAGCCGGGCCTCTATCTGGTGATGGCGGGTCTGTTCTGCGCCAATGCCTGCCTTGGCGTGGTGGTGCCGACGGTGATGGTCGTGGCGCTGGATGACCACGGCGATATCGCAGGGCTGGCCTCGTCTTTAGGCGGGACCTTGCAGATGGTGGCCGGGGGCCTTTCCATCGCGCTGGCCGGGCCGTTTTTCGACGGCAGCGTCACGCCGATGTTGGGGGCCATCGCGGCCTGCGGTCTGGTAGCGGCCCTGCTCACGCTGGCGCTGCTGCGGCCCCGCCCTGTGGCTGAGCCCAGCGTCTGACCCTACCCCGCCGCGGCCATGTCCTGCGCCGCGGCGACTTCGGCCAAGGCCGTTTCGACCAGTTCCGGGCCCGCGCCGGGCTTATGCGCCCCTTCGGAAAGGATACGCCGCCACTGCCGCGCACCGGGCCGCCCGGCGAAAAGCCCCAGCATATGCCGGGTGATCTGCCCCAGCCGCCCGCCGCTTGCCAAATGGGCCTCGATATAGGGCAACATCCCCTGCACCGCCGCCTCCGCACTGCTGTCGCCGCCCTGCCCATAGATGCGCCGGTCTGCCGTGGCGAGGATATCCGCGGGCGCGTGGTAGGCGCTGCGCCCAACCATGACGCCATCGAGCCCCGCATCGAGAAAGGCTTCGGCCTGATCAAGCGAGGTGATCCCGCCATTGACCGAGATATGCAGGTTCGGGAACAGCCCTTTCATTCGGTGGACGAGGTCATAATCCAACGGCGGAATATCGCGGTTTTCCTTGGGGCTTAGCCCCTGCAACCACGCCTTGCGGGCATGGATCGTCACACGGGTACAGCCCGCCGCCACGATCCGCGACAGGAACTCGGGCAGGATCTCTTCGGGGTTCTGATCGTCCACCCCGATGCGGCATTTCACCGTGACCTCGACATCGCAGGCCGCGCGCATCGCATCGACGCAATCGGCCACCAGCCCCGGCTGCTGCATTAAAACGGCCCCGAATGCACCCGATTGCACCCGGTCAGAGGGGCAGCCGCAATTAAGGTTGATCTCATCATAGCCCGCCGCGGCCCCCAACCGCGCCGCCTGCGCCAGCTCCTGCGGGTCCGACCCGCCCAGTTGCAATGCAACGGGATGTTCCGCAGGGTCGTGATCCAGCAGGTGCAACGCGCCACCGCGCACCAAGGCGGGGGCGGTCACCATCTCGGTGTAAAGCAGGGTCTCGCGGCTGAGCAGACGGTGGAGGTAGCGGCAGTGGCGGTCGGTCCAATCCATCATGGGTGCCACGCTCAGCCGTGCTGCTCTTTCAACATTACTTTTCAATAGCTTAACCTCATCTCCGAATGAGCTTGATGTAGCACGCTTGGCGTGGATTTCCGGGGGTTTCCCCCGGTTTTCCGGGGTTTTCGATTCAGGATTGCTACCGTGTAGCACATCTGAACTGCCAGAACACCGCCACTTACTCCGCCCGTGTTCACCCCGCGCGCCGCCTCCCTTGCTTCTCTGTCTGAACCAGGGAAGTCGGGAATCAAACCAAGGAGAATTTTTTCGCGGACGCGCCGACTTGCATTGTAGCGTTGTTGCAATTATCAATTTCGCGCAAAGCAAAAACAGATTTTTAATTACTACTTTCAGACCATTAGGCTCCGCCTATGTGTGGATCGCGCCTTACCGCGGCAGCGTTTCAAAACGTATAATTCGGAGCGTATTCTCCATGAGCAAGCTTACTCAAACCACGCATGTCGAGCTTCGGTCGCGCGTAAAAAAGGCCCTGAAGGATGTCGGGCTCGGGGTGGCATTTATCGGCTTCGCGCTCATGGGGCTTTTCAGGTCCGCCGCAAGGTTCAAAAGACACATTCCCAATCACTCTAACTTCTCAAAAGGATATTCTCATGAAACGGGCACTTCTGACGACTTTGGCCATGATGACCTCCTCTGCCGCGATGGCCGGCTCTTACTGCGAACTGGACGGGTCGGAGATGTTCAGCTGCACCTTTAACGGTGGCGCAAAGGCCGTTGAGGTTTGCGATGCCTTCTGGATGGACGGCGATATGGCCTCTTATGGCTTTTTCCAAACCAGCGGTGAACTCGAGAAGGAAATCATCGTCGACAAAGCCTCCCTGCTTTACAACGAGGGCACGGGCATGGGCACGATGATGAGCGAGTCGGTCACCTTCCAAACCGAAGACGGCTATGGCTACGAGGTATACTGGTGGGCCGAACGCGGCGACGCCGAGGTCGGCGGTGGCCTCACCGTTTATCAGGACGGCAACGAGATTGCCGACCTGTCCTGCGATGCGGGGTCTGTTCAGCAAAGCCTTGGTGAGTTCATCATGATGATCGACAATGCGCAGGTCTCCCCATGAGACCTTGGGCTGCGGCCGTGATCGCGGGGGGCCTCGGCTCTGCTGCACAGGCGCAGGGGGTGTGTTCGGGCGAGGTGGTGTTTCAATGCGCCACCAACGCGCCCGAGGCGGAGCGGGAGCAGATCACTGTCTGTCAGTCTGACGTGCGGTTTGAAATGGTGCGGCACCACTTGGCCTCCGGTGAGCTGCGCTATGACGTTCCTCTGACCGCCAATGGGGCGCTGACCCACTACACTTTTAGCTGGCTCGACGAGGAAACGCTCAAGGTCGAACTGGGATTTTGGGATGAACCCTACGCTATGGCGCGCATTCTTCACATGGCTCTGCCGTGGAACGAAGAGGAGGACGAACAGCGGCTGGACTTGCCCTCCGAAGCCTGGTTGCAAACCGCTGATTGGCAGATGCCGATTGAACAGGAACTGTGCTTGCCGCAAACCGTCTACGCCGACCTCGCCACGATGGAGCTCGGGTTTGTGGATCGCGGGCCTGTGGGCTTGTTTTTCTCGGGTGATGAAATCGTGCCGACCCCAGAGACAGTCGGTCGCGCACGCGTGCAGACCGATACAACGGTGTCTGTCTACCAGTGGAGCAGCCCCAATGCCGCAACACCCGTGTGGTGGCAGCTATATGACGGTGACGAAGTTGAGGTGCTGGCCGTGCAAGGCGCTTTTCGCGCGGTGGCGATCCCGATCGGCGTTAGTGAATGCGTAGTCCGCCCTGAAGACATGGGGCATCCCTACAACGGCCCCTGTGCCACGGGCTGGGTAGATCAGCAGTATCTACAGATGATCCAGTAACGGGTCGCCGAAGCTTTAATCTACGACACAGACATAACACATGGCAGTTTCAATTTTGAGCGCAGTGGGGGGGAAGATGCGGAAAACTATGACAATTGCAGCGGTGCTGGCTGCGAGCCAAGCCGCTGCGTTTTGCGACGAAGGCATTCTGGAAACCGATGTGCTTTGTGTGACCGAAGAGGCAGAAGAAATTAAACTCTGCCGCACGGTCCACCCGATGACCGAGATGGAGATTTTGTCTCTTAACGTCGATCCGGCGATCTCTAAGGGACCACACAGCGAGGTGGCACGGGATATTCCCTTTGCGATGACACTCGGGACAGGTGGCTACCCTTGGGACAGTTATGGTCTGACTTTCTTGGACGAGAGCGGACACGCCGTGCTCAACCTGCGCCGTGCGATTGATGCCGTGGATAACAGTCAAGTTGAAATCTCGCTCGACCTATTCGGACGGGGGGCCGAACCGCAGCGCACTTTAACCTGTATGGTGCCCGCCCTGCGCGCTGAAATTGACGCTCTGCTGACGACACGCGGCATTGCGCCAAATGGCGCGCGCACCGGCCCTTCCGCAGACAGCCGCCCCTTCTACATCCCGCGCCAAAGACTGCCTGGAGATACGCCTTATGGCGGCTATGCTTGCCGCGAAGTCGGTCTGGTCGAGAGTAAGGAAGGCTCTGACGCGGGTCAAATTGCGCTTTACACCGCCGCCTTTGAGGACGCCGCGATCATGGGTTATCTCAGCCCCTACGACGCCACGGGAGCCTTCGAATGCTGGAATGAAAACGGTTTCAGCGGCATCGTCTGGCCCGATAGGGACAAGCGCGGCGATGACCTTCCGTGGTCCATGCTCGATTTCGACGCACGTCTTGTCGCCTGCGGCCTGAACGAGGCTAACTGGCCACCGAATGTTGCCTATGACGGCAAGTGCTCCAGCGCATGGGTGACGTCCGGGTCGGTTGCTGGTTTTGGCGGCTGACACAGCTTCAACTTTGTGGTTCCACCTGCCGATCATGCACTTTGGCACCGCATTGCGCACCTGCAGCGAAGGTCGGCTTTCCGCCCAGTATCACGCTGTCGAAAACGGCCGTAAACCGACCTCCAAAAATAGGCCGGACGCAGCATCGCAGCACCTGCAAGCGGACATTGATCCGTGCCAATACTCTTCCAGAGGATGTGACGGGCTGACGTGCAGGTTAGCCAGCGAACGAGGGTGTCAAACTTGCACAATCTGACATCCATGTCGCGAACAGCTATCAATTACCGATGCTGAAAAACGTGCCCCTGTCACGATCACGTCAAAGTCCCAAGCGTGACCCATCTGGAAAGGCAGGTCCAAGCCGTTCTTCGTGCTGTCCACCACCAGAATGTTCTTCTTCCCACAGCCGGCAATGGCCTTGCGGGCGGACATTTCGTCGGCGTTGTAATCCAGTACCTCGCCCTCTTCGGAAAGGCCGCCGCAGCTGAACACCGCATAATCAACCCGATACCTTGAGAAGAAATTGAGCGCTGACGTGCCGATCATATCCAGATCGCGCATTCTTACGGTTCCGCCTGCCAGTTCGACAGCAACGCCAGGGGCTTGTTGCAGGGCGCAGACAGCGTGAATGCTGTTTGACGCGACGAAAAGGTCTTTATGCGAAGCCAAGAACCGCGCGCAGGCTTCCACCGTTGTGCCGGTGCCCAAGGCCACCCGTGCGCCATCGGGAATGAGACTCTTTACTGCTAATGCGATGCGCTGCTTTTCCTGTCGCGCGATGCCTTCGCGTGGCAGATAGCCGATGTTCTCACTCTGCTGGCGCAGCCGGGCATAGCCGTTGCGGCGCTGGACGAGTCCCGCTTCGTCAAGATCGCGCAGGTCGGCTCGTATGGTTTGTACCGAGACCGAAAGCTCGGACGAAAGCTCGGATGCCGACAGCGTTTCGCGCTTGGAGAGTAGGGCAATAATCTCGTCTCTTCTCTGGGTAATATCCCGTCGCACGGTCATTTCCTTCGAAAAATAATGGTTTTTTCTAATAGGTTAGGAAATGAACTCAGGCCCCGCAATATAAATAAAAGTTTCAAAGAACCGTTACAAAACTGTCAGAAAACTCAGGGATAAGGCTCTCGTGAACTGCTTTCGTTCGAAAGTAAAAACCCCAGGAGAGTTCCATGAAATCCTTCGTTACATCCACCGCTTTCGCGCTTTTGGCCAGCACGGCCATGGCCGATACGATCACCCTCTACACATCGCAGCCGAATGCGGATGCGCAGAGGACCGTGGACGCATTTATGGCTGCCAACCCTGGCACCGAAGTTGATTGGGTCCGCGACGGCACAACCAAACTTATGGCCCGCCTGCGCGCCGAGATCGAAGCGGGCAACCCGCAGCCCGATGTCTTGCTGATCGCCGATACTGTGACGCTGGAGGGCATGGCGCAGGAGGGTCTATTGACCGCCTATCAGTCCCCCGAAGCCGGTGACTATGACGCGGCGCTGCATTCTGCCGAAGGCTATTACCACTCGACCAAATTGATCACCACCGGGATCGTTTACAACACAGGTGTCGAGACCGCGCCGACCTCGTGGACCGACCTCTCGGACGAAGCCATCAAAGGGCAAATCGCGATGCCCTCTCCGCTTTATTCCGGTGCCGCGCTAATCCACCTTGCCACGCTGACCGGCGATGAGACTTTGGGCTGGGAGTATTACGAAAACCTCGCTGCAAATGAGGCCCGCGCGCAGGGTGGCAACGGCGGCACCTTCAAAGCCGTGGCTTCGGGTGAGAAGCCTTATGGCATGGTCGTCGACTTCCTTGCGATCCGCAACAAGGCTGAAGGCTCCCCGGTTGATTTCGTCTTTCCCGAAGAGGGCGTTTCCTATGTGACCGAGCCGGTGGCGATCATGTCTTCTGCCAAGAACGTCGAAGGTGCCGAGAAATTCGTCGACTTCCTGCTCAGCACTGAAGGCCAAGAACTGGTTCTGGACATGGGCTATATCCCTGCTCGTGACGGCATGGGCGTCCCCGAAGGGTTCCCCGCCCGCGAAGACATCAAACTGATGGCCTTTGACCCTGCCGAGGCCCTCGCAAATGCCGACACCAACAAGGCCAAATTCGCAGAGCTTTTCGGCGCTGAATGATGAGTGCCGCACAACAAACTGGAGGCAGCCGGACCGAGGCCCGGCTGCTCTCTGCCATTCTGATTGTCGCCATCTGTCTGACGCTTGCGCCGGTCCTGCGCCTTTTTGTCGAGGGTGTCACCGATCAGGGCAGCCCCAGTCTGACCCTTATGCGCGATGTACTGGCGCAACCCTCAACTCTAAGCGCGCTTAAGCATTCGCTGGTCACGGCGGGTTTTGGCACTTTGGTGTCGCTGGTGCTTGGCGCGGCCTTTGCCTTTTTGGTGGCGCTGACAGACCTGCGGGCCAAGGCGGCTTTGGTCTTTTGCCTGATGATCCCGATGATGATCCCGCCGCAGATCACCGCACTATCATGGACCCAGATCATGGGGCCGTCTTCGGTTTTGCTAAAGACATTGGGCATTGCCCCCCCGCTTGGCGCACCCCAGCCACTTTACTCGCCCGAGGGCATTATCCTTTTGCTGGGCATCCAGCATATGTCGATCATCTTCCTGACCCTTCGCGCGGGCCTGCGATCCATCCCGCAAGATGTGGTAGAGGCCGCCCGGATCAGCGGTGCCAGAGGGCTGCGCACATGGTGGCAGGTCGTCATGCCCCTGACTTTGCCCAGTCTCGCGGCGGGCACGGCAATTACCTTTGTCACCGCGCTTGGCAATTTTGGCATTCCCGCGATGTTGGGTATTCCTGCAGGCTATGCGACGCTGCCGACGCTGGTCTATCAAAAGTTGGCCGGCATGGGCACGACCGTTCTGGCCGAGGTTTCAGTTCTGGCCATGCTGATCGGGGCGGTCGCCGTGGCGGGCATCTTGTTACAGCGCCTATGCCAGTCTCTTCAGAGATTGCATCTTGTGGGCAGCACCTCCCGCCCGCTGGCCCTGCCCTTGGGCGCGGCCCGCCTACCGGTTGAGATACTTCTATGGGCCGTGGTCTTTGCCATCCTCGTCCTGCCGATGTTCGGCCTTTTGGCGACGTCACTCGTGCCTGCCTATGGCGTGACCCTGCGCTTTGACACGGTGACGCTTGCATCTTGGTATGAGGTTCTCTTTCGCCAACCCGTCACTTCGCGTGCCTTCGCCAACTCCTTTGGACTGGCCGCAGGCGCCTCTGCGGTTTTGGCGGCAATCTGCCTGCCTCTTGCGTGGCTGATGGAGCGACGCAAAACGCGGCTCGCGCGGCTGTTCGACAGCCTGCTCGATCTGCCCTACGCCCTGCCGGGTGTTGTCCTGTCGATCGCGATGATCCTGCTGCTGATCAAGCTGCCTTTCACCGAAGCCACGCTTTATGGCACCATTTGGATCATCTTTCTGGCCTATCTCGCGCGGTTCTTCGCGGTGATGTTCCGCCCGGTTCAAGCAAGCCTGAAACAGTTCGATCCTGCTATGGATGAGGCCGCGCAATCGGTCGGTGCCTCGCTCTACAGGCGGCTACGCGATGTGATCTTTCCGCTTTCGGCCCCAGCGGCAGCGGCGGGGGCGATCCTTGTGTTTCTCACCGCGTTCAATGAACTCACGGTTTCCGCGCTCTTGTGGTCCTCGGGCACCGAGACATTAGGCGTGGTGATTTTCAACCTCGATGACAGTGGCGAAACCGGCATGGCCAGCGCCTTGGCAATGACCATCGTCTTTGTGGTCATCGTCCTCATGGCGCTGATCCAGTTGTTTTCCAGCCGCTTCCCAAAAGGAGTTGTCCCATGGCAGACATAAACCTGTCTTCGGTCAGCAAGACATTCGCAGGCACCCCTGCCCTACAAGACATCACAACCCGGTTCGACGACGGCGAATTTATCGCACTTTTGGGGCCGTCGGGCTGTGGCAAGACCACCCTTCTGCGCATCTTGGCGGGGTTCGAGACGCCCAGCAGCGGTCAACTCCGCATTGGCAGCCGCGAAATGGCCAATGCTCAAACAGGGGTGAACCTGCCGCCAGAAGAGCGCAACATCGGGTTTGTGTTTCAATCCTACGCGCTTTGGCCGCATATGTCGGTGCGGCGCAATGTGTCCTACCCGCTTGAAATCCGCAGGTTCTCCAAGTCCGAGGTAGCAAAACACACCGACGCGGCCCTCGCCTCGACGGGGCTTGAGAATTACGCTGATCGCATGCCCTCTGACCTTTCGGGCGGACAACGGCAACGGGTGGCTTTGGCACGCTGCCTTGTCTCTGATCCCTGTGCCGTGCTGCTGGATGAGCCCTTGGCCAACCTTGATGTGGCGTTGCGGGCCACGATGCAGGGCGTCTTTACCGATTTTCACAAGCGCACCGGGGCCACAATGGTCTATGTCACTCATGACCAGGCCGAAGCCATGGCGATGGCCGATCGGATCGCCGTGATGGATCAGGGCCGCATCCAGCAGTTCGACACACCGCAAACCCTCTATGAACGGCCTAAAAACCGCTTTGTTGCTGAATTCGTCGGGCGCGGCACCGTGGTGCCGGTGCAAGAGGTCACGCAGGCCGGAGAGGCCCGTCAGGCGCGGATACTGGGGGCCGAAGTTGCGGTGCAATCAGCACGCGCCGAGAAGCAGGTCAGCCATGTCTGCCTGCGCCCCGAAAACCTGACCATTTCTGAGAGTGGCGATCTGCGCAGCAAGGTCGCGCGGGTCACCTATATGGGCGGAAAATACCTATTGGAAACGGTAACCGACTGCGGCGCGCGCCTGTTTGCAGAAACCCGCGCCCGCTTCGACGTCGGCGCGCAGCTGGGCCTGACAATCACCACCCCTTGGGCCTTTTCAGAGGAATAAATGCAGAGCATACGACTACTTTCCGGCATCGGGGACAAAGGCCCCGCGTGCATGCAATTGACCGTGGATAACCGGATATGGCTGCTTGATTGCGGTTTCGGCCCCGAAGCCAACGCGCATTTCGATCCCGCGTGGCTTGAAGGGGCTGAGGCGGTATTCATCACCCATGATCACATCGACCATATCGGTGGCGCGTCGCATGCGGTTGAAGCGGGTCTGCCCATCTATGCCACGGCGCAAACGGCCAAAGCCCTGCCGCCCGCGGCCAATGTGCATCTGCTGCCCGAACAAGGTCAGACGGCGATCAACGACGTGACCCTCACCACCGGGCGCAATGGCCATGCGATGGGCGGCGTCTGGTTCCACTTCGATCTGGGCGAAGGGCTGTTTTATTCCGGCGATTGGTCAGAGGAATCCGATTGGTTCACCTTTGATGTGCCACCCCCTGCGGCGACCGCGATTTTGGACTGCTCTTATCACCTTGATGACGTACCACAATCGGATCGGTTCGAGGCGCTGAATGCCCTGTTGGATAGAGTCGAGGGGCAGGTACTTTTGCCCGTCCCCCCCTCTGGCCGCGCGGGCGAAATGGCGCTGCATCTGGTGCGGCGCTACGGCTGTGAAAGCGTGATGCTGGACCCTGAATGCCAAGACACGCTGCGCGGAGCACTCAGCAGCGGTGCCGTCAGCGCCGACGCCCATCTGATCGCCCCGCTGTTGGACCGCGGCCCGATGGAGCAGGCGCGGTTCTTGATCTGCGACACGCCCAACGCCGATGGCGGTGCCGCTTGGGGCTATGTGCGGGCTTGGCATGAAAGCGGGCGTCTGGGGCGCGACGCGCATGTCGTGTTCACAGGCCATATGACGGCACACGCACGGGGCATCTGCAGCGTCCCGGGCGGATATTTTCAGCGTTGGAACGTCCACCCACCGCTGCGCGATCAGCGCAAGATGCTGGAACGTCTCGGCGCAAAACGCTTTGCGCCCGCGTTTTGCACCCAGCCCGAAGATTACCTCGTCGAAGGGCTCGACGCCGAGGTATTCTTTCACGATCGGGTGCGCCTATGACCGCCGCAGCTTTGCCATCGCGCAGCTTTTGCCTAATCCGCCACGGCGAGACGACCGCCAATGCAGACGAGATCATCGCCGGGGTAACCGATGTGCCGCTGACCGAGGCGGGCCGCGATCAGGCCTGCTTGCTATCACAAAGAATATGGCCAGAACCGATTGCGATCTACGCCAGTCCGATGTCACGGGCGCAGGATACGGCGCGGCTCGTCTTTCCGGGTCAGCGAATTGAGTTGCACGACGGGTTGCGTGAGCGAGACTGGGGCGTCTTCGAAGGGCGACCGCTGAGCGATCAGCCCCTCAGGGAAGCCACTCCGGACCGAGGCGAAAGCTGGCCCGATATGCTCAAGCGGGTACAGATCGCGATAAGGGAGATTTGCGCAGCATCTCCGACGGCCTTTCCGGTCCTTGTATGTCACTCCGGTGTCATTCGCGCCGCACGCGTGCTCTGGACAACGGGTGATGTTGGCCAGCGTCCGCCCAATGCGACCCCCCTCTTATTCGAAATCGCCGAGAATAAACTACTGGAGCAAACCCTATGACCCAAACCGCAGCGACCCCATGTGTGGTTTTTGATGTCGATGGCACCCTTGCTGAGTTCGACGCAGAGCGTCTGGGCCATCTTGTGCATGGCGTGGAAAAACACTGGGGTGACTTCCACCTCGCAATGGCAGATGCCGCACTGATTGGCCCGGTCGCAAAGTTGATGCGACGGTTAAAAGAAAGCGGTGAAACCATTCTAATTTGCTCCGGACGACCAAAGGGTTGGGCTGCACATACGATTGCATGGCTGCGCAAACACGATCTGCCATTCGACGGGATATACCTGCGCGCCGAAGATCAGGATGAAGCCACCGACCCCGAAGTGAAACGACGCGCATTGAAAGAAATGCAGGCGGACGGCTTCAAGCCTTGGTTGGTGATCGATGATCGTAGCTCTGTGGTCGAGGCATGGCGCGCTGAAGGGTTGATATGTCTGCAATGCGCTCCGGGGGACTTTTAAGCTGAGGTCAAAAGATGCTACTCAATTGGCCTTCGTTTTCAACGGACTTCGAGTAGGTTCTTGCAATTTGGTCGACGCTGGAGCGAGCCCTGCTGAAGGACCTGTCGCTATGCTAATGCTCTTGCTTGACGCAACGAACGATTGCTGTCTGACCATCAGGTAAACTGGCGGTTTACGGCCCAATCCGGCCCTTGCCGATGTAGTCAAGCGATGTGTTGCAGCTTCACCAGACCGGCCATTCGTCTATGGTGCAGCACTTTCTGATGGTCGGGGACGGGCGTGATCGAACGAGCCCATCGGACATCCGCATAGCGTCGAGCTTGGCCGATCCCGACCCGCGCCGTAGACTGCCGCGTATGGGATATGTGACGTCGCTCTTTGCTCGCAAGATTGTCGCCGCGGCAGGCGATGGCATCGACGCCAGCGAGATTCTGTCCTCGGTCGGGATCGACCCGGAGAGCGCCTGGGACAGCGGGCAGATGATCCCGGCCGAAGGCTACTACGACATGCTTGAGTGCATGGCCGCGCAGATCGATGTGACCGATCTGCCCGCTGGGGCTCGCCTTCAAGGCGGCGACAACACTCGGCGCATCCTACGCGCGGATCGAGCGCTATGCCCGGCTCTGGACCAGCATGGTCGAGTATGAACTGCGCCAGGCGAAGGGCGGCACGCTCTTCATCCTGCACCGGGCGGGCGACAGACGCCTCGGGATGCGGCTGTCGAACGAAGCAACGCTTGCGAGCGCCGTGTCGATCGCCCGGCAGGTCAGCCCGCAGCCGGTCTTGCCCGAGATAGTGCTGGTGCGACATGCCGCCCGCAATCCGTCGCCGCGCACGAGAATTGGTTCGGCTGCCCGGTCCGGTTCGGCGCAGTTCTCGACGCGATCCTCTACGCGAACGAAACGCTGGATCGGTCGAACGTCCTCGGTGACGAGGGGATCTCGCGCTATCTCATTTCGCATCTCGATGTGGAGTTATCCCGGATTTCGAACGCGCCCGATCTGGTGAGCCGCTCGAAAGATGCCATCGCCCAGGCGCTGAGCGAGGGCACACCGAAGATGGCCGAGATCGCGCGCGGACTTGGCTTTTCCGCGCGCTCCTTCCAGCGCCGCCTCTCCGAGCACGGGATGAGCTACCACGCCATGACCGACGAGACGCGCCGCGATCTGGCCGAAGGGCTCCTACGGGACGAGCGCCATTCGCTGGCAGAAATCGCCTTTCTGACGGGCTTTTCCGAGCAGAGCGCCTTCACCCGCGCCTTCAAGCGCTGGATGGGGACGACGCCGACGAGCTACCGCAAGGATCGCCTTTTACCCTGAGCCGCTCTTGGCGCTGCTGCTCTTCGGGCTGACGGCGCTGCCCCAGGCCCAGCCAGTATGACGAGAAGTGGAAGACAATATGGCCGATCAACCGACCCTGCGCCTGCTCTGCGGCCGGATCGCCTCAGGCAAGTCCACGCTGGCGACTGAGCTTAGTCACGGTCCAAGGACGGTGGTGATCCGCGAAGACGACTGGCTCCAGGCGCTTTACGGTGCGGAGTTGACGTCGATGCGCAACTACATGCGCAGGGCCGGCCAGTTTCGCGAGGTCGTCGGGCCGCATGTCACGGACCTGCTGACAGCGGGTGTCTCAGTGGTCCTCGACTTCCAGGCGAACACCCTCGAGGCGCGAGGCTGGCTGCGCGGCCTCCTCATGGGGACGAATGCCGCGCCTGTGCTTCACCTACTCGATGTGCCGGAAGAGGTCTGCCTCGCGCGGCTCAGGGCGCGGAACAAGGAGGGCCTGCATCCCTTCGCTGTGACCGAGGACCAGTTCCGGCAGGTCTCGCGCCATTTCGTGCCACCAGCGCCGGAAGAGGGTTTCGTGATCGAGGTCCATCCGGCCCCGGCTCGGTAAGCGCTCCGGGGCCAGTGCCCCAAGGGTCAGGCGGCGACCCGCTTGCCGAGCGTTTTCTGGCGGACCCGCAGGAGCGCTACGCTGACGGCCACGAACCAGGCGATGGCGCCAAGACCGAAGACGGCGCCGATAATATCGCCGGGGCGCGGCAGAATGGTCAAGAGCCCTGCAGCACCGCTGAGGACGCCGATCCCGGCGGTGACACGGCCGAAGGTGCCATCCTTCAGCGCCGCGAGACTGACCGCCAGAATCCAGGCGCCGCCGGCGATCTCGTTGCCGCCGCCAAGGCCCAGTTCGACGGCGTGCAGGGTCTGCCACAGGGCGGCCGCGGCTTCGGGGTCGTCGGTCAGAGCGTAGGTCTGTACGACGGCGACATTGGCGATCATCCCGGCGCCGAGGACGAGCGTGGCCCAGATCACGCCGAGTGTTCCGGTCAGGACAGCGGCGTCCGCCCGCGCGACGGCGATCTGCTGGCGGAGTGCGACGACGAGCACCGCGAGCGCAAGCGCGTTCACGATGTAGATCACGGTATTCCAGGCGATCATCACGTCCGGGCGTTCCGCGTTGAAGGCGACGACGGCGGCGGCGGCGGTGTCGACGTCGCCCGAGCCGAAGCCCAGAGGGGCGAACACGGTGACAATCATGACGAAGCCGACAAGGTAGGTCGCAGCGCAGATTAGGGCGGCAAGGCCGCCGGCTATTCGGAGGGTCATGGACGGTGTCCTTTCGGGTGGTCTGCCGCATCGGCGAGGCGTGCGAAATGGTCGGAGAGGCGCCGCGTCCCGAAGCGGGGCGCGACCATGTCCATCCCGAGCGCGGTCAGGAAGAAGCGCGCGGGGCCGCTCATGCGGCGCGGCAGGATCGGCAGAACGGCACGCGCGGCGCGGCGCAGGATGTCCGGAAGATGGGTGATGCGCGGCTCGGTCCCCAGCGCGGCAAAGGCCGCAAGCGCAATTTCGTTCTGCGTCATTACGTCGGGGCCGCCGATCTCGGCCCACCCCCGGCCGGCATCGGTTGCGTCTGCGATGGCCTCGGCCAAATCGGCGCCGTCGATGGGGTTGAGGCGCTGCGATCCATCGCCGAACAACCAGACACGGCCCTGCCCCGCCATCGCGAAGATCCAGCCCATGTCCGAGAAATACCCGGTCGGCGCGATCACCGTCGCCGGCATGTCTGAGGCACTGAGCGCCTCGACAAACGCAGCCTTGGCATCGACCAGCGGCACGCCGGCCATGGCGTCGGCATTCAGCACATGGACATAGGCAAAGCGTTTCACGCCCGCCGCCTCTGTCTCGCGCAGAAGATTCAAGTTGGCCTGAAAGTCGACCTCGCGATAGCCCAGCCCGTCGGCCTGCCGGGTGATCCCGAGTGACGATACGACGAGCTCCACGCCGTCCATGACGCCCGTAAGCGTTTCGGGTCGGGTGGCCTCGGCCTCGACCAGCACATCGGCAAGCCCTTCGGCCCGGGCAGTATCGCGGACCAGCGCCGTGACGTGGTGCCCGCGCCGCGCATATTCGGCGCAGAGAAAGCGTCCGAGGTAGCCAGTCGCACCAGCGATGAGAACGTTCATGGATCGTCTCCGGGCCAAAGGAAGCCGACGCCAAGCGCGGCGGCGGCCATGAGGAAGAGAACCGGCGTCCAGAGCAGGCGCTCCGGGCGCGAGGGGCTTGCGGCATTGGCGGCCAGCGACAGCAGCGTCAGGACGACCGCGGGCCAGAACAGGACGGCCACGGGCAATGGGCCAATACCGGCCCGGGCGAGCACCGCCCCGGCCATCGTGCAAAGCAGCGCCGCCTGTACCAGCGCGAGCACGCGCCAGGCGGGCGGCAGGCAGCCGGGAAAGCGGCCCCCGACCGTCAGCCGTCCGAAAGGGGCGCCCGCCGCGTTGGCCAAGTGCATTAGCACCGGCAACGCGGTCAGGCCGGCGTAGGCGAAGGCGAGGGTCTGGGTCATCGGCCCGCCCTCACCGCCACCGAAAGATGCGCGCCAGGCGGGAGCACCGCTCTTCGGGCGTCTGATCCAGCGGCAGGCCGATATCGCCCCAGAGGTGCCGCGGCGGATAGGTGGACCGCCATGACGGCTGTCGCGGTCCGCCCGTCAGAAAGTGGTGCAGGCCGATCATGCGCGTGTGGATGTCGTGCATCGCCCCCTCCCTCAATTGACAACCGCGTGGCCGCGGCTGCGCAGACAGTTCAAGACGATTGTTTCGCGCGCCTCACTGGCCTCGGACGCACCCATCGCGGCGCCGGCCAGTGCGCCGGCAACAGCCCCGCCGAGCGCATCGCCATCGTTGTCCGCTTCGCCCAGGGCTCCGCCGATCCCGGCGCCAATGGCGGCTGAGGCCATCGTCTCGTGATCGAGCTGCTTCTGGTTGCGTGCGAGACTCCGGCAGTCGGACAGGTCGCTCTGGAACTGCGCGTTCGGCGCGCCGTCGAGGAGCGGATCCACATTCGTGCCCATGTCGGCACAGGCGCCCAGAAATCCTGTCAGGCAAAGCGGGGCAATCATCATCGGTTTCATATCTTGTTTCCTTCGACCGTGTGTTGTGTCGAGGGAGGGTCTACGCGTTCGTGACGGTCGACGGCATGACCGCAGGGATCAACCGATTGACCGCTGGTATCAACCGGCAAGCCAGGCGGTCGGGCTTGTCCCGGTCCAGCGCCGAAAGGCCCGCACGAAGGCCGATGCCTCGGAGAAGCCCAGCAGGTAGGCCGCCTCCCCCACCGAGACCTTGCGCGCGCTGAGGTAATCCATCGCCATCCGCCGGCGCAGGTCATCATGGACCTGCGCGAAGGTGATCCCCTCGTCCTTCAGGCGGCGGTAAAGGGTCTGCCGTCTCATGCCGAGATCGCGTGCGATGTGGTCCATCGACAGCGTGCCTTCGTGCAAGTCGGCCAGCATCCGCGTCTCGACGGCCGCGCGCACGGTCTCCTGCGCCGCAAGCTCCTCCAGCAGCCCGTCGGCATGACGCGTGAAGACGCCAAAGACATACTCCTTGCCGCCGTCGAAGGCCTCGTCGAGCCAGACCGGATTGATACGCAGCGCATTGCGCGCGGCGCGGAAGGTCACCGGCACTCGGAACAGATCGGGGTAGCGGTTGGCATGGGGCGGCGGCGCGTATGTCACCTCCAGCGCCTGCTCGAAGGGGTGTTCGGGAGCAGAGCGGCGGAATTCGGAGATGAACCGTGCAAAGCTCGCCTCCGTCGCCATCCAGCTTCCATCGCAGGGGCGGTGATCGATCAGCCAGACCGCGCCGCCTTCGCGCGCGATTCCGAAGCGGTCCTGCCTGCCGGGGATCGAAACATCCGCCATGAGCCGCGCGTAGCGATTGAGCTGAGTGAGGCTGTGCGGAAAGGAAGTGGAGGCATGCACAATCTGCCCGACGATGGACATGGTCTCCAGCCGGGTTTCCAGCACGTGGCGCAGAAGCAGCGACGTGTCACCCACGGCCTCGATCCCCGCGGCAATGAGGGCCTGATAGGCGGAAACGGGAATGCGCGTGTCCTGATCGCCGAGCGCGTCTTCGGAGAGTTCTGCTGTCGCAAGCAGGCCCGCGCGCGGCGCACCCTCGGCCACGGCATAGTCGAGAAAGGCCGATGCGAACCCGGCAGCCATGGTCTGATCCGACATGCGTCTGTCCTCCGGGGTCAAGATCCTGATGCGCCCGGTCATGCCGTTGCCGAACCGGCGGCTGCAGAATGTCCGAAGACATTATCTAAGGACAACCCTTATTCTGCGCCCCATGATTTCTCTGATCGTCATCGTCATTGCTCTCTTTACCATCGGCTTCACATCGCTGATGTGGATCACGCGGGTGCCGCCGCAGGTTCCCACCACGGTTGTATACGACCCCGCGCTGCCCCGGCTTTATGGTGAGGGCGTCCTGCTGCATGGCCGCTTCGCCGAAGCGGAAGGCGCACCGCTCGCCGTTGTGCTACATGGCGGTCCGGGCGGCGACCATCGGTCTCTGCTCGCGCTGGAGGCGCTAAGCGACACCTACCGCGTCCTTTTCTACGACCAGCGCGGCGCGGGCCTGTCGGAGCGGGTGACAGAAGCGCGGCTGGGCATGGCGGATCGCCTTGCCGATCTCAATACGCTGATCACCGCGCAGGGCGGCAACCCCGTTCTGCTGATCGGCCATTCTTGGGGCGCGATGCTGGCCACGGCTTACCTCGGCCATCGCCCCGAGGTGGTCTCCCGCGCCGTCCTAATCGAGCCCGGTTTTCTTGACGCGGGAGGCCTGTCTCTGACGGCAGCCGGGCGGCGGCTACTGCCGCAGGCGCTCGAAGCCGAGGCGGCATTGCTCAAGGGGTTCAACGCGGTGCAGGGGCTCGACCGCGAGGCTACGGGGCGCATCCGGCTGTCGGCCGATCCGATGACAGCGCATTACCTGCTGGCGCCGGTGCTGGCCGAATTTGCCGCGCTCTATCCTGAGATCGAAATCGAGCTGCGGCTTGCCTATACGCTCGACTCGATCGCTCGGAATGAGACTGACGTCTCGATCCGCCACTCCGCGGCGATCGAGGACGATGCGGTGGGGCGCAAGCTCTTTCCACTGTCGATCGGCGTGGTGGCATCGCGGGACTATATCGACCGGGTGCTACCTGCGGCAGACCGCAAGGGGCGCGGTCTGAGCTGGATCGGTTACGGGGACGTGCCCGAGCTTTCTACCATGATCGCAGAATCCGCCTTCCCGGAGGCGCGCGTCCGCCACTCTGTGCCCGACCCGGAAATGCATCTGCACTTGGTCCGCGCCAGCGCGGGGATGACCTTCCTTGCAACCTGGGTCACGGCAGTCTTCCCCGAGCTACAACGCGTTCCCGGCACCGAACTCGACCAGCGGCGTTCGACCTTGGTTCTCTTGCACAGCGATCTGCGCCGGGTGCGCCGGGTCCTGCTCTTCGTCGACTACCTTTGCAGCGCGCTCCAGGAACGACGCGCGGCATTTCTGGGATCTTGATTTAATCGACTTCCCCTTAAGGCCAGGCCACATGGTCAGACCGCTATCGAGACGAAACAGACCTTGATCCCGATCGTTCAACGCGGCTCACCTACAGTTGGAATAACTCTAAGGCATTCAACACCTCGCGTTTTGTCGCCTCGGTTCGCTCACGCGCCCGTTCCGTGCCCTCTTTGATTACCTCAAGAACGTATCCCCGGTCCTCGGAGAGTTGTGCCCTGCGCTCACGAATTGGGGCAATGAGGTCTTGCAGGATAACTTCCAGACGCGCCTTAATCGTGCCATCGCCAAGTCCTCCACGCTGATACTGTGCCTTGAGTTCGGCAAGCTCGTCCTGGTCCTGATCGAAAGCATCGAGATAGGCAAAGACGACATTGCCTTCGATGCAGCCCGGGTCTTCAACACGCAGGTGGCTCGGATCGGTGAAAATTGCCCGAACAGCGCTTCGGATCTTTTCTGGCGATGCGGACAGCACAATGGCGTTTCCACTGGATTTCGACATTTTGGCCTTGCCGTCGATACCGGGCAACCGACCCGCTTTGGGGATGATTGCCCGAGCCTCGGGCAGCACGAGGCAACCTGCGACTGCATTAATGCGCCGCACAATTTCGTTCGTTTGCTCGATGAGCGGGGCCTGGTCTTCGCCGACCGGAACGACAGTTGCCTTGAAAGCCGTGATATCCGCAGCCTGTGCCGCTGGATAACAGAGAAACCCGGCGGGAATATCGCGCCCGAACCCACGCGCGCGGATTTCATCCTTGATCGTCGGGTTGCGTTCGAGCCGCGCGACCGTGACAAAGTTCAGGTAGAGCATCGACAGTTCGGCCAGCGCTGGAATTTGCGATTGCAGGCAGATGGCCGTGCGACCGGGGTCAATGCCAACGGCCAGATAGTCAAGCGCGACCTCGATCACGTTACGACGCACTTTCTCTGGATCATGCGCGTTGTCTGTCAGGGCCTGGGAATCCGCCAGCAGAAGGAATTGTTCATGGCTGTCCTGGTAGCGCAGCCGGCTTGAAAGTGAGCCTGCATAGTGCCCGATGTGAAGTGGTCCCGTCGTGCGATCGCCTGTCAAGATGGTTGGTCTGTTCATTTTGCGTGTTCTCATGAATTGAGAGGCAGCGCATCGGGAAGCTTGGAAAACAAAAGGCCGCCCGTGTGGCGGCCTCGGAATAGGTTTAGTAATCCGGCCACCCTGTCAGGAGGCCAGCCACCAAATCATTGCGATGGTCGTAGTGTTTTCCATAAGACGGCAGATATCGTCGACACGATCATGCGTCAATCAAATGGTAGAAAGAGTTTGATCCAACGTTTCGCTGCAGAAGTAATGAAAGTCCGCTCAGTCCTGTCAGCCGGCGTTAACGCAGCACGCAGCGAATGACGGATTTCTGCTTTCTATCCCCAAGTTCTTACATCCGCAGAGAAAACTGAGCGCCTGCAGCGAACGGCAGAAAGGTTCCACTCAACTATTCCAACCAGAGTATCGCCGATGCGTAGGTGAGCAAAACCGCACAGGCCGCGCCGGCGCAGAAAAATGTTGCGCGCATCGCGATTTCCCGGCCGAGTTCCTGCTCTAAGCCTCAGACGAACCTCCCCCAGCCATTGCCCTCGACGGCATCGAGCCCCATCCGGTGCGGCGATCAATTTTGGAAACTAAGCTCAAACCTTTGAGCGCCCAACTCTTCTACTAGAGCGCTAAAAACCTCTGAAATGACACTCAAGTAGCTGAAATTAAACGATAAAAAGAAATACTTACCGATCCATCATCGGCGCCACGCTCAGGCGCGCGGCGCGGTAAACCTCGGCGTGGGTGAGCTTTTGGTCGCGCATGCGGCGGGCTCCGTCTTTGGGTCACGGCCTTCTGCACGGCTTTGCAGGGGTGGCGCAAGCTGTTCTTAAGCCGCAGCCACCGCCGCGCGGGATGTCGCGAAGCGCGGCTGGCCCCGTCATACCGCCGTCGCCGTTTCCGCCAGAATGCCCAAACGCGTGAAAACCCGTTCAAGGTCGCGGTCACCGAAGGGTTTCTGCACCACGGCACAACGGCCCAGCGCTTCGGCGGCGGGGACTTCCGCTTGGCCAGTGGCAAAGATGATCGGCATATCGGGATGCGTTGCCCGGACACGGGTCGCCACCTCTTCGCCTGAGATATCTGGCAGGCCCACGTCGATCAGCAGCGCGTCGTACGCGCCAGCTTGCAGCCTGTCCAAGGTTTCCTGCCCCGAGGCGGTTTCCGTGACTTCGGTGCCAAGCCCGCTGAGGATATCCGCCAGATCGAGCCGGATCAGCGCGTCGTCTTCGCAGAGCAGCACATGACGGGGCCGGTCGGGCAGCTCCTGCGCCGGGGTCTCGGTCTTGGTCGAGGTGACCGGAGCCGAAGACAGCGCATCGCGCACTTTGATCGCCAAAGCGTCTTTGGTGAAGGGTTTGGCAAGGAACTGCACCCCGGCGTCGACCCTGCCATCCCGCACGATCGCATCGCGCGAATAGCCGGAGATGAACAGGATCGGCAGATCGGGCCGCTCGGCCTGAAGGGTTTCGGCCATCTCGCGGCTGCTGAACTCGCCGGGCATGACGACATCCGATATCACAAGGTCGAAGTCCGGCGCTTGCCGCGCTGATTTGAGCGCCGCGGTGGGGTCTTCTGCGGTGCGCACGCTATAGCCCAAATCCGTCAGCAAGGCAGCGGTGGCGTCGCGCACCTCGGCGTCGTCTTCGACCAGCAGCACGGTCTCACTCCCGCCTGCGATCTCGGATGGGTCGTGCCACTGCAATGGTTCCGCCGCCGTCTCGGCCCGCGGCAACAGCAACGTCACCGTCGTGCCCGCGCCGGGGCGGCTGGCGATGGTCACCCGCCCGCCCGATTGCCGCGCGAAGCCGTAGACGGTGGACAGGCCCAGCCCGGTGCCCTTCCCCACGGGTTTGGTGGTAAAGAAAGGGTCAAAGACCTTGGCCAGCGTCTCGGCCGGGATGCCGGGCCCCTGGTCGATGATTTTGACCTCAACATAGTCGCCCGCCACCATGTCAGGCTCACCAAAAAGCTCTTCGGGGCCGACGTGCCGGTTTTCGACAGCGATCCTCAGCTTGCCGCGCCCCTCCATCGCGTCGCGCGAATTGATAACGAGGTTCAGCACCGCGTTCTGGGTGCTGGCGGCATCGGCATAGGCGGGCCAGAGGGCCTCGGGCGTGTCGATCTCGACCTCCATCCCCTCGCCCAAGGCGCTGCGCATGATGTCGTCGATATCCCGCAGCAGATCGCGCAGGTCGATCGAGCGGGGCTGCAACGGCTGGCGGCGGCTGAAGGCAAGCAGTTGGGAAGAGAGCGACGCACCGCGCTCCACCGCGCGCATTGCCGCATCGATCCGCACCCGTGCGGGCGAATCCGCGGTAATCTCACGCGCGGCCATGGTCAGGCTGCCGGTCATCACCTGCAGAAGGTTGTTGAAGTCATGGGCGATGCCACCGGCAAGATTGCCTACCGCCTCGACCCGCTGGCTCTGGGCCAATCGGTCGTGCAGCTCTTCCAACTCACGGTTGCGCTTCTCGACACGTTCTTCCAACGTCGTGTTCAAATCGGCCAGTTGGCGGGAGAGTTCTTTCTGCTCGTGGATGTCGGAGTTCGTGCCGACCCATCGGATCAGCGCGCCATGCTCATCCTTAATCGGTGCGCCCCGAACCAGATGCCAGCAATAGGCCCCATCGGCCCGCCGCAGCCGGAATTCCGTTTGATAGACCGATCCAGTTTCCACCGCATGGGCCCAAGTCGTCAAGGCCTTCGCACGGTCATCGGGGTGAATGATCGTCGGCCAAGCATCCCCCACCAGACTGCCCGGCTCGGCCCCGGAAAAGGAATAGACCTGATCGCTGATCCAGTCCAAATGTCCATCGGCGGTGGCGGTCCAGACATGAACCGGCATGGTATGCGCCATGGTGCGGAACCGTTTCTCGGCCTCGCGCAGCCGGATTTCGGCAAGCTTATGGGCGGTCACGTCATTGCCTTGGATCATGATGCCGATGGTCTCGCCCCGCACATTGTCGAGCGGTTGGAAAACGAAATCGACGACGACACGCTCCTCCGGGCCATCAGCGCTGCGTTGCAGCCACGCCTCGGCCCCATGCTGGCTTAAAGCCTTGCCGGTCCGATAGACTTCGTCCAGCATTTCGAAAAAGCCCTGTCCCGCGATTTCTGGCAAGGCTTCGCGGATTGGTTTGCCAATTAGCTCGCGTTGGCCGACCAATTGCATATAGGCGGCGTTGACCGTCCGGAAGACGTGGTTCGGCCCCATAAGGGTGACCATGAAGTTCGGCGCCTGTTCGAAGATCATCTTGAAAAGGCTTATGCCGGTATCAAGCTCTAGGTTCTGCTGCGTCACCTCATGTGCACGGCGCATCACGGCGGCATGGGCAGAGCCCGCTCGCTCTTCGCCGGGGGTCTCTGCGATATAGGCTTCGGTCACATCCTGCGTGTGTTGCAAAAGGAATTCCACCTCCCCTTCCGGGCCCAGGATCGGCGTATGGGTCGCACTCCAATAGCGGTCTTCGGTTTTGCCGTCGGCCGTGTCGATCGGATAGGGAATGACAGGCAGGTGATCCGTGGTGCCATCGCGGAACACCCGCTCGAAAGACGCCCGCAGCATCCGCCCCGACTCGCTTTCGGGGTCGGAGGGGAACTCTTCGAACAGCACTTTCCCGATAAGCCGTTCCAACTGGCGGTCCGTGACCTGCAGATAGGCGTCATTGGCCCAGACCACCCGAAGCTCACTGTCCAACAAGACAAAAGGCGACGGCGCAGCTTGGAGGATTCTTTCAAAGTCGTGGTTCATCTTGGGGGGTCTTCTATCCAATGGAATGTGCTGGTCGACAGGCCGAAGGGCGCAAGGACGCCCGCAGCTGACAAGCGGTGCCCGCCACGTTGGGGCGGATTTCGAATGCGGGTCTACATGGTATCCTATCTCGGAACTGTCGGGTTTGGGCAATGGCGCCGCTGCGTTTCGAACGCGTTTCGGGCATAGTTAGCGCGCAATCTGCCGAGTGCCAGAAATTCCCGCATATTTTGCATGGCCTTGCACTCCGCGCTGAGTTTGCGATGAATGGGGAGGCAGCGATGGGCCGCCCCGGCTGGCCGCGCAGCCGATCGACCATTGCCCTCTGCCTATTGAACCCCCGCCCTTCGCCAAAGCCATTCAGGACCCCCGCATGACATTCCGCTTCATCCACGCGTCCGACCTGCATATCGGGCGCAAATTCGCGAATATTCCGCAAGCGCCTGACGGCAATATCCGGGGGCGTCTGATGGAAGCGCGGCATGGCGCCATTGCCAAACTGGCCCAGGCCGCGCGGGATCACGGGGCGGCGCATGTGCTCTTGGCGGGCGATACATTCGACACTGCGACGCCCTCGGCCACCGTGTTGCGGCAGGCGCTGACCGCCATGGGCGAGGCGGCGGAGGTGACATGGTGGCTCCTGCCCGGCAACCACGACAACCTGCGCGATGCCGAACCCCTGTGGGAGGTCATCGCCCGCGATGCGCCGCCCAATCTGCGCGCCCTCACCGAAGCCGCCCCTATCGAAATGGCCGAGGGTGTCAGCCTGCTGCCCTGCCCCGTCGCCTTTCGCGCAGGTGCCAGTGACCCGAGCGCCCCGCTGGACCGGATGCACAGCCCCGAAGGCCATCTGCGCATCGGCCTTGCCCATGGCGGGGTGACCGATTTTACTGACAGCGGAGAGGCCATCGCGCCGGACCGGGACCAGCGCGCGCGGCTTGACTACCTCGCCCTTGGCGATTGGCACGGGCGGATGGCCGTCTCTGACCGGGTGCACTACTGCGGCACGCCCGAGCAGGATCGGTTCAAACACGGGCGCCGTGGCGTCTGCCTTGCGGTCGAAATCGCAGGCCCCGGCGCGCGCCCCAAGGTCGAAGAGGTCGAGACCGGCAGTTTCCTGTGGTCTGAGGCCGAGGTTACGCTGCATCCCCGGCAAGATGTCGCGGCGGCTTTGCAGGCGCTCTTGCCCGAGACAGGCCGCCGGGACCACCTCCTGCGCGTCAAGGCGGGGGGCTGGGCAAGCCTTCCCGACCGCGCGGCTCTTGCCCACGCGGCCCAAGCCTGCGCGCCCGATTTCGCCCATTTCGAATTGCTGACTGAGGGGCTGGGCACCCAGTATGAGGCCGCGGACCTTGATGAGATCGACCGCGGCGGCGCGCTGCGTATGGCGGCGGAAACCTTGGTGAGCGAGGCGCAGTCCGAGACCCTTCCCCAATCCGACCGTGACGTGGCCGCCGATGCGCTGGCCCGGCTTCATGCCTATGTGCAGGGGGCGAAAACATGAAAATTCGCGCCATCACCCTCAACAACGTCCGCCGTTTCACCGACCCCGCACAGGTCACTGGGATCGGCGATGGGATCAATGTCCTGAGCGAGCCGAATGAGCACGGCAAATCCACCCTCTTCGACGCGATACAGGCGCTGTTTTTCAAACCCTTCGGTTCGCGCGACAAAGAGGTATCGGCCCTGCGCCCCCATGCAGGCGGCGCGCCCGAGGTGACCATCGAGGTCGAGACCGAGGCGGGCAGTTTTGCCTTGCACAAACGCTGGTTTCAAAAGCCCCTCGCCACCGTGCACCGCGATGGCAAGCTGATCGCGCAGGCGGATGAGGCCGAAGCATGGATCGCGCAGCTTTTGGGCGGCGATGCGGGCGGCCCCTCGGGGCTGATTTGGGTGCGGCAGGGGATGACCGCGCTGACCGGCGGCTCGACCAAGGAAGAGAAACTGGCGCTGGAGGCGCGGCGCGATCTGATGACCTCGGTCGGGGCCGAGGTGGAGGCGATGACCGGCGGGCGGCGCATGGACAAGGCGTTGGCGCAATGCCGCGAAGAGCTTGCCCAATACGCCACCAGCACCGGACGCCCCCGCACCGGCGGGCCGTGGAAAGAGGCGCAGGATCAGGTCGAGGCGCTGGCGGCCACGCGCGATCAACTGGCCGCGACCGCACGCGCGTTGCAAGACGCTTTGGCCGAACGCCAGCGCGCGCGGCGCGCCTTGGCCGAGCTTGAAGCGCCCGAGGTCGTCGCCGAACGCCGCAAGAAACTAGAGGCCGCCCGCGCCGCCCATGCCGCCGCGACCCGCCACGCGGAAGAGATGGAAGCGTTGAGCCGGGCCGTGGAACTGGCCCGGCTCAACGCCGATAATGCCACATCGCGTCTCAACAGCTACCGCGCCGGAGAGGCCGAGCAAAAGGCCGCCCGCCGCGCTGAGGCCGCAGCACGCGAAGCGGTGGAGGCGGCCCGCGCCGCCCTGTCAGACCGCCGCGCCACGTTGGAGGCCGCAGAGGCCGCCGCCGCCGAGGCCCGAACGGCGCTCAAGACCGCCGAGGATGACCACCGCCACGCCCTCCGCGCCCGTGCCGCGCGCGACGGTGCTGACCGACGCCAAGCGCTTGAAGCGCGCATCAAAGAGGCCGAAGACGCCCGCCGCCGGATGGAGAGCGCCGCTGCCGCCGCCAAATCCGGCCCGGACGCCGCGGCGCTGCAACGGTTGGAAAGGCTTTCCGCCGAACTCTCTGCCAGCCGCGCCGCCCGCGACGCCGCGGCCCCGCAGGTGACGGTTCGCTACGCCCCCGGCCAATCAGGCGCCATCCACGGCGATGACGGCCCCTTGGCCGATGGCGCCCCCCTGCCCCTGCCGCGCCGCACCACCCTGCGGATCGACGGGATCGGCGATTTGGAGATCGAGCCGGGCGCGGGCGGCGGCGAGGACGGCTCCGTCGACGCCGCCGCGGCCCGGTTGCAAACCGCCCTCGACGAGATCGGCGCGGCTGATCTGGCGCAGGCCCGCGCCGCCGGTGCTGCGCGTGCCGAGGCCGCCGCGCGGCAGGGAGAGGCGAAAGCTGTGCTGGCCAGCCTCGCCCCCGATGGGATCGACGCGCTGCACCAAGCGCTCGCCGCCATTCCTGCGCCGGAAGAGGTCTCGGGCGCGCCCGATCTTGCGCAGGCCGAAGACGCGCTGCAAACCGCGCAGACCGTACATGAGCGCTGCCGCATCGCGCGTGAGACCGCCGCCGAGGCGCTGGCCGATGCCAAGGCCGATGCGGCGGGCAGAGAGGCGCAGCTTGCCTCGCTCAACGACCGGTTGCAGCGCGCCGAGGCGCAGCAGGCCAAGCTGGGCGATGTCACCGAAAAAGACCTCGCCGCCCAAGCCGTCACCACTGCCGCCGCGCTGGAGGCCGCCCGCCTCGCCCATGCAGAGAAGGCCAAGGACGCGCCGGATGCGGCCAGCCTTCAGGCCGCGCTCACCCGCGCGGAATCGGTCGAGACACAGGCCCGAGAAGAGATCGCCCGCCTGCACCCCCTGCTGGCCCGGCTGAGCGAACGCATCACCCGCGCCTCGGGCGACGCGGTGGAGGAACGGCTGGCCGAGACCGAAGACCAATTGCAAGCCGCCGAAGCGGCCCTTGCCCGGATCGCCCATGAGGTCGCGGTGCTGACCCGGCTGCAAGAGGCTTTGCAGGACGCGAGGAACGAGGCGCGAGAGCGCTATTTCACCCCCATCGTCAAGGAACTGAAACCGCTGCTACAACTGCTTTGGCCCGATGCGGAACTGACATGGGGCGAGGAATCGCTCCTGCCCCATGCGTTGATCCGTGAGGGCCGGGAAGAGCCGATCGAGGTGCTTTCGGGTGGCACGCAGGAACAGGTGGCCCTGCTGGTGCGGCTGGCCTTCGCGCGGATGCTGGCCCGGGCGGGGCGTATCGCACCGGTGATCTTGGACGACGCGCTGGTCTTTACCGATGACGACCGGATCGAGCGGATGTTCGACGCGCTGCACCGGCAGGCGGGGGATATGCAGATCATCGTCCTGACCTGCCGCCAACGTGCCTTTCGCGCCCTTGGCGGGCAGGCTTTGCGGCTGCAAGCGGTGGCCCCCTAGCCGCGAATGAACTTTTCCCCCCGTTCCGCGTTAGCCTCCTGACGTATGCGCAGGGCATCTGGGGGGAAGACATTGAACGATATCGCCGCGATCAGACGGCTGCTGGAGGTGCTGGTTCTGATCGCCCTCTTCGTGACGGCCTATTTCGCAAAGGACTTGCTGCTGCCGATCCTGCTGGGCTTCCTCCTTGCGCTGACGCTCAGCCCACTGATCCGCTCTTTCGAGAAATTCGGCATCTCCGCCCCATTGGGTGCCGTGCTGCTGATTGGCTGTGTCGGGCTGATCATCTTTGTGCTGGCTGGCCTGTCGGCGGGCACCGTGGCGACTTGGTCTGACGAAATCCCCACCATGGGCAATGAGATACGGCGCAAGCTGCAGGGCTGGGCGCAAACGGTCGAGGATGTCCGCTCGGCCACTGAACAGGTCGAACAGATCGGCACCGAGAATGGCAGCGGGAGGCCCGAAGAGGTGGTGGTCAAACAGCCCGGCTTGCTGGACAACGCCATGAACACCGGCGCGCGGATCGGGGGCACCGTGGCTGTGGCCTTGGTCTTGGCGCTGTTCCTGCTCGCCTCGGGCGATCTGTTCTACCTCAAGCTCGTGCAGTCCTTTCAGACCTTCACCGGCAAGAAACGCGCGTTGAAAGCGGTCTATGACGTGGAGCGCCGCGTCTCGCGCTACCTGCTGACCATCACCATCATCAACGCAGGCCTGGGCATTTCGGTGGGGCTCTACCTTTTCGCGCTTGGGCTGCCCGTGCCTTACGTCTGGGGCTTGGCGGCGTTCTTGCTGAACTTCCTGCCCTATATCGGCGGGGTGATCGGCGCGGTGCTGGTGGGGGCCTATGCCATCGCGACCTTCGACAGTGTCGGCTATGCCATCCTCGCGCCGCTTGGCTATCAGATCCTCACCGGGATCGAGGGGCAATTCATCACCCCCTACCTCGTGGGGCGGCGGTTGGAGTTGAACACGGTGGCGGTGTTCCTCACCGTGGTCTTCTGGGGCTGGCTCTGGGGGATTGCGGGCGCGCTGGTGGCGGTGCCCTTCCTCGTGGTTTTCAAGGTGATCTGCGAGAACGTGACCGCACTCAACATGATCGGGCATTTTCTGGACAAATCCGCTCCCGATGTGGCGGCAACCGCGGCGGATGAGCCCGCCGCGGAAAAGCCCGGTGGCTAGGGCCGCTTATCCCGCGAGGGACGGCAGCCAGAGCACGATCTGCGGGAAAGCGACCAAGAGGCCGATGGTGACCGCGTCGGCGATGAAGAAGGGCATCACGCCGCGGAACACGTCCTGCACGCTGAGGTCGGGGCGCACGCCCGCGACGACAAAGCAGTTGAGGCCGATTGGCGGGGTGATCAGACAGAACTCCGCCATTTTCACCACCAGAATGCCGAACCAGATCGCGCACATCGGACCCGACATGCCAAAGGCACTGTCGGCGGCCGAGACCATCTCGCCCCCGTTAAGCGCCATGACCGCCGGATAGACCACCGGCAGCGTCAGCAGCAGCATCCCGATGGCGTCCATGAACATCCCCAGCACGGCATAGGCCAAGAGGATGCAGATCAGGATCAGCATCGGCGAGGTTTCGAGCGAGGAAATCCAGTCGGCAAAAGCGCCCGGCAGATCGGCGAAGCCAAGGAAGCGCACATAGATCAGCACGCCCCAGATGATGGTGAAGATCATCACCGTCAACTTCGCGGTCTCTAGCAGCGCGTCCTTCAACTCGGCCAGCCGCATGCCACGGAAGACGGCCATGCAGAAGACGATAAAGGCGCCCACGGCCCCGCCCTCGGTCGGGGTGCCCCAAGCGTCGCCGAAGGGGTTGTAGACGAAGAAGATGATGATCACGACCACGGCAACAATCGGCATCGCAGCGGGGAGCGAGGCAAAACGCTCGCCCCATGTAAAGCCGCGCACCGGCGGGCCGACGCTTTTCCAGATCATCGCGATGCCGATGATCAACACCGCATAGACCACCGCCGAGAAGGCACCCGGGATAAAGCCCGCGAGCAGCAGCTTGCCCACGTCCTGCTCCACGATGATCGCGTAGATCACAAGGATCGCCGAAGGCGGGATCAATGAGGCCAGCGTGCCCCCTGCCGCCACGACACCGGCTGCGAATTGCTTGTTATAGCCGATCTTGAGCATTTCGGGGATGGCGATGCGGGCAAAGACCGCCGCCGTCGCGACCGACGCGCCTGACACTGCCGCGAAGCCCGCCGTGGCGAAAACGGTCGAGACCGCCAAACCGCCCGGCACCCAGGCGAACCAACGTTTCGCCGCCTCAAAGATCGCCTTGGTCAGGCCCGCGTAATAGGCGAGAAAGCCGATCAGGATGAAGGTCGGGATGAGCGAGAGCGTCTGGCTCGATACCTTCGAGTGCGGCACTTGGCCCGCGGTTTTGATCGCCACGGTCAGCGCCCAGCCAAGCTGGTCCCACTCCATGCCCTTCTTGGCCCAGAAAATCCAGATCAGGCCGACAAGCCCAGCCATGGCCGCGGCAAAGGCCACCCGCATGCCAAGCACCACCATGACGAGCATACCGCCCGAAACCCAAAGGCCGATTTCAATAGGATCCATCAGTCACGTCCATCCAGTTGTTCGGCCTCGGCCATTGCTTGTTCCGCCGCCGATTGCACCAGCGGCACAGCCACGGGGCGTTCCAGCCCCAGCACCAAGGCCCGGCCATAGCCCCAAATTTGCAGGCAAAGCCGCAGAGAGATAACGACGAAGGCCAGCGGCACCACGAGCTTGCTGGGCCAGATCGGCAGGCCGATGTCGATCGAACTGTCGCGGCTCCACATCGGGGCGTTCATGTCAAAGCTGCGGTCGAAATGCGCCCAAGCGCCCCATGTCAGCGCCAGCATCAGCAAAAGGATCAGCACGACAGACAGCAGTTCCGCTGCCCAAAGCGCGCGGCCCTTCAGCTGGCCGATCAGGATGTCCATGCGCACATGGCCGCCCATGCGTTGGGTATAGGCGATGCCCATGATGGCGATGAAAGGCATCGCCGCTTCGATCCAGTCGACATAGCCCGCCAGCGGCGTGGAAAAGAACTTGCGCCCCCCCACGGACCAGACGGCCAGTATCATCAGTGAGAAAACGGCAAGCCCCGAGATCAGGGCAAAGAAGGTTTCCAGCTTCAGCAGGCCCCGGTCGAGGCGGCTGAGGAGGCTGCTGTCCTCCAGCACGGCGGATGATCCGGCCATCGGCTCTCCTTTTCAGAAAGTCTGTTTGTTACGTTTTGGAAGTCGAAAGGGCCGCGCGGTCAATCCGCACGGCCCTCACAGTCATGCCCGGCTGGGCTTAGTTCGAGGCACGCTCTTTTTCCAGCGTCTCCATCACGAGGTCATAAAGTTCCTGACCCGGGATGCCCTGCGCTTCCATGTTCTCGATCCATGCTTCGCGCGCGGGATCGGCGGCTTTCTCTTTGAACTCGGCGATAACTTCGGGAGAATACTCAACCTTCTCCACGCCTTTTTCTTCGAGAACGGAATCCCATTTCTCCAGCAGCTCCGCATAGTTGGCGAGGTAGTGATCCAGCGCCTCATCGACCGAGCTGTCGAGCGCTTCGCGCTCTTCGTCGCTCAGCATCTCATAGGCGTCGATGTTCACCACGACAGGGCAGTTCACGGTGCCGGGGTTGAGGTTCGCGGTCCACCAATCGGCCTTGTTGATGGTGCCAAAGGACAGATGCGCGTGCTGGGCGAAGGCCACGGTGTCAACGACACCCGATTCCATCGCGTTATAGGCTTCGGTCGCAGTCACGGATGTGGGCACGGCGCCGACAGCTTCAAAGGCTTTGCCCAGACCGCCGGTGGCGCGGACGCGCATGCCGTCGAAATCTTCCAGCGTGGTGCGCGGATCGCCGGTGCCGACGAGGTTGTACTGCGGCATGGGCGAGGTCATCAGCATTTTCGCGTTCCACTGCGCCATCTCCTTGGCGACGGCGGGGTGGTCATAGACCGCTTTGGAAACCGCGACTTCCTCTTCAAGGTTGCTCACCCCCAAAAACGGCAGTTCCAGCACGGTGATCGCGCGGTTCTTATCGGCGTGGTAGCCGGCGCAGAACTGGGCCATCTCGAAGGCACCGATGGAGATACCGTCGAGGTTTTCGCGGTTCTTGGACAGGCCGCCGTAGCTGACGTTGATGGTGAATTCGCCGTCGGTCTTCTCAGAAACCAGTTCGGCAATCTTTTCCACATGTTCGGTGAAGGCGCGGCGCTTGCCCCAGACCGAGGCATTCCATTCGGTCGCGGCAGCTTCGCTTACAAACGCGACAGTCAGCGCACAGGCGGCGGCACCGCTCAGCAGATTTTTCATGATGGCTCTCTCCCATAGTTGCCGCCCTTGGGTGGGCGGATTGGCGCACAGGCTACCCCGCGGGGGCTGGCCTGCCAACCCCGTCATGCCGCGCAAATACGACAGCCGCAAGACAGTAGCGCCAAGTTTGACTGGCAAGGCTTTGAAAAACCGTGCCAATCACCGGGGGTAAGTGGAAAATTTACAGAATTCGCACCCTTCGGGAAAAACCTTTACAGGCAAGCCCTTGTAATCCAGTTGCTTATTCCCTTCTTTTCACGGGCCGCTATGATCCGGCTGAGGAGGACGCCACGGCCACCGGGTTTGACCCGCGCCCCGTGGCGATGCGAACATCAAGGGAGGAACCACCATGTCCGACGCCACCGCCAAGACCTATCCGCCATCCGCCGACATGGCCGCCCGGGCCCATGTGGACGCGCAGACCTATGACAAGATGTACCAAGCCTCGGTCACCGACACCGATGGGTTCTGGCGCGAGCAGGCGCAGCGGATCGACTGGATCAAACCCTTCACCCAAGTGCGCGACGTGAACTTCGACCTTGGGTCGGTCAGCATCAATTGGTTCGCGGATGGCGAGCTGAACGTCAGCGCCAATTGCATCGACCGCCATCTTGAGACGCGCGGCGATCAGACCGCGATCATCTGGGAGCCGGACAGCCCCGAAGATGAGGCCAAACACATCAGCTACCGCGAGCTCCACAGCGCCACCTGCCGCATGGCCAATGTGCTGCGTGATCTCGGCGTGGGCAAAGGCGACCGCGTGATCATCTATATGCCGATGATCCCCGAAGCCGCCTATGCCATGCTGGCCTGCGCGCGGATCGGGGCGATTCACTCGATCGTTTTCGCAGGCTTCTCGCCCGATGCTTTGGCCGCGCGGGTGAACGGTTGCGAGGCGAAGGTGGTGATCACCGCGGATGAGGCACCGCGCGGCGGCAAAGCCACGCCGCTCAAGGCCAATGCCGACAAGGCGCTGGCGCAATGCGATGCGTCCGTGCAATGCCTTGTGGTGCGCCGCACGGGCGGTGACGTGGCATGGGACGATGCGCGCGACCGCGACTACAACGCACTGATCAAGAATGCCGCCGAGACCTGCGAAGCGGAAGCGATGGGCGCCGAAGACCCGCTCTTCATCCTCTACACCTCAGGCTCCACCGGTCAGCCCAAGGGCGTGGTCCATACCACCGGCGGCTATATCACCTATGCGGCGCTGACCCATGAGGTGACGTTCGATTACCACGACGGCGACATCTACTGGTGCACGGCGGATGTGGGCTGGGTCACCGGGCACAGCTATATCGTCTATGGCCCGCTCGCCAATGGCGCCACAACGCTGATGTTCGAAGGCGTGCCCACCTACCCGGATGCCAGCCGGTTCTGGCAGGTCTGCGAAAAGCATAAAGTCACGCAGTTCTACACCGCCCCCACCGCAATCCGCGCGCTGATGGGGCAAGGCAATGACTATGTGACTAAAAGCGATCTGTCCTCGCTGCGCATCCTCGGCACCGTGGGCGAGCCGATCAACCCAGAGGCGTGGAACTGGTATCACGAGGTCGTCGGCCAGAACCGCTGCCCCATCGTCGACACGTGGTGGCAGACCGAGACCGGCGGCCATCTGATGACCCCCCTGCCCGGCGCGCATGACATGAAACCGGGGGCCGCGATGAAACCCTTCTTCGGCGTCAAACCGGTGGTGCTGGACCCGACATCGGGTCAAGAGATCGACGGCAACCCCGCCGAGGGCGTGCTTTGCATCGCCGACAGCTGGCCGGGGCAGATGCGCACGGTCTGGGGCGATCACGAAAGGTTCGAAAAGACCTATTTCGCCGATTACCCGGGCTATTACTTCACAGGCGACGGCTGCAAACGCGATGCCGATGGCGACTATTGGATCACGGGCCGCGTTGACGATGTGATTAACGTCTCGGGCCACCGCATGGGCACCGCCGAAGTGGAAAGCGCCCTTGTCGCGCATGACAAAGTGGCCGAAGCCGCCGTGGTCGGCTACCCGCATGACGTCAAAGGCCAAGGCATCTATTGCTATGTCACCTTGATGAGCGGTGAGGCGCCTTCCGAAGAGTTGCGGGCCGAGTTGCGCAATTGGGTCCGGCAAGAGATCGGCCCCATCGCCTCGCCCGATCTGATCCAATGGGCACCGGGCCTGCCGAAAACACGTTCGGGCAAGATCATGCGCCGCATCCTGCGCAAGATCGCCGAGGATGATTACGGCGCATTGGGCGACACCTCGACGCTGGCGGACCCCGGCGTGGTGGACGATCTGATCGGCAACCGCATGAACCGCTGACACGCTGCGCGGCGCGGGCGGCTACCTGCCCCCGCACCGCGTTGCATGAGAAAGAGAGACATGGACCAAACCGCCCCCCAAGTGCCGCCGCCCGCCTCCGCGGCGGAATGTGACGCCGCCCTGCCGGATATCCTCGCCGCACCCAAGGATGGCGCCGTGATCGAAGAACTTTGCTTTCGCCCTGACTATGGGGAGCGGGATTTCCGTGATGAACTGGAACTGACCGCGGTGCAAGGCATCCTTGGCGAACGTTGGACCGAGAAACCTTGGCTGACCCTGCCCGACGGCAGCCCCGATCCGCGGATACAGGTCTCCATCCTGCCCAAACGCGTGATGGACCTCTGCTGGCGCGACCGCGCAAACACGCCGCACCCCGGCGATACGATGATCGTGGACATGGACCTTGGCCATGAGAACCTGCCCGTCGGCACGCGCCTTCAAGCCGGGTCTGCGGTGCTGGAGGTGAGCGATAAGTTCAACACCGGCTGCATCAAATGGCGCGACCGCTATGGCCAAGACAGCCTGCGGTGGATCAACCGAAAGGAAAACCGCCCGCATCGGTTGCGCGGCGTTCTGTGCAAAATCGTTCAGGACGGCACCGTTCGGCGGGGGGACCGGCTGACCAAGCTCTGACGCCTCTCACATGCACATGGGCCGCCCCCAAGGGACGGCCCGGTTCGTCAGTTCAAGCGTTTTCGCGCGGGGTTAGCCTTCGACGCGTTGAAGGTTGATCTCACCCACGCCCACGGCAAAGTTCACGCCGGTTTGGGTGTTCACGCTCAGCGGCTGAAGCGCCAATGTGTTCTCGGAACCACCCGTCATCAGGTTGGCCCCCGCGCCGACACCGACGGTCGCCTCGGCGGAAACGCCTTTGTAGCTGCCGTTCAGCCCGCCTTCGGAATATTCCTGCTCGGTCGGCGCCAGCACCAGCCATGACATCTGGCCGTTCTCGGTCTTGCCGATATCGACGCCCCAGCGGTTGATCTCGCCCACATAGGTCTCATCTTCGAGACCTTCTTCGATGGGATTAAAGGTGCAGGTCAGTTCACGGGTGGAGCCGAAAACGAAGCCAGTGCCCTCGCCCACATCGCAAGACAGGGAGCCGATCTCGACGTGGTCGACGGTCTCATTGTCATCGGCCATCGCGGTGGAGCCGAAGGCGGTGGCGCTCAGAAGGGCCGCGCCGAGGGTGAGTTTGCTTGCATGCATCATCTTTGTCACTTTCCGGCGCGACGAGACGCGCCTTTTCTGCTGTGAACGGCATTCGGGTGCCTTGGACAGACGGCGCAGACCTCCTGCGCCGCCCCTTTCAGACAGCCAGCATCGACACCAATTGGGGCCGATGATGCCTCTCATCGCTGGCCCAACGCCGGGCCTTGGCGGCGGTTCCTCGGCCCAACCGCGGGCGCGAAAATCCGCGCAAGGGGGCCGATGCGCAACGCCCCGGCACCGCTGGACAAATCAGCCGCCACATGGCACCGCTTGTCGCTATGAGTGATGATCTGATCCCCTTCTCGCCCGACAGCGGCGATGCCCCGGCGCTGCGCCGTGCCTTCGGGCGTTTCGGCACCGGCGTGACCGTGGTGACCGTAAAAACCGCCCAAGGCCCCTTGGGGATGACTGCGAATTCCTTCGCCTCGGTCTCGCTCGACCCGCCTTTGGTGCTGTGGTCGCCTGCGATCTCATCCAAACGGCACGATAGTTTCACCTCGGCGGCATCCTTTTGCATCCACGTTTTGGGCGCGGATCAAGAGGGTTTGGCCCAGCGTTTCGCAAGCCAAGGCCATGACTTCTCTGGTTTCGATTGGACGGAGGACGCCGCCGGTGTGCCCACTTTCGCAGGCTGCCTCGCCCGGTTTCACTGCGCGACCTATGCCGTGCATCCGGCGGGCGATCATTCGCTGATCTTGGGCCATGTGCAACAGGTCGCCCTGCGCGAGGATGGGGCGGCGGGCTTGATGTTCGACCAAGGCCGTTACGGCCACTTCACCCCCCGCGACGACAGCTAAGAAAAAGGGCGCCCCGTAAGGCGCCCCTTTCAATTAATAATCCCGCTCGAAAAAGATGCCGATGCTGCTGTCGCCGTCCGAGCCCAAGGTGCCCTTGGCCGTCAGGCTTTCGGTAATATCGAGGTTGAGCGACACCTCTCCCGTGCCATCCGAGGCCGCCGTCACATCGGTATAGATGTTGTCGGTCAAGTATTTCCCCAGCCGCAGCGCGGTCTCGCCATCCTCGGTGGTGGTCACGTCCAGATCGTCGAGGCCAAAGCCCTCACGCAAGTTGCCGATCACCCCGTCCCCGCCGCGCCCTGCGAGGGTCGCCACTGCACTGGCCAATTGAAGCGCCTGAAAGGCCGAGATTTCCGAGATGTTGCGCCCAAAGAGCAGCTGCGACAGCACCTCGTCCTGCGGCGCGGCAGGGGTGGATTCGAAAGTGACCTCCGGCTCATTCGCCGGGCCGCTCACGATGACACGCACCTCCCCCGCTTCGGTATCGGTCGAGGTGACGAACCGGATATAGGGGATGAAATCGCCCTGAAACTGGATCGACCCTTCGTCGAGCAAAAAGCGTTTGCCCAAGATATCGAGCCGCCCGCGGATCAACTCGAACCGTCCGGCCGAGATGATGCGATTGGTGGTGCCGCTGAGGTTCAGCGCGCCGCCCAGTTCCGCATCCAGCCCGCGGCCCCGGACGTAAATCCGGTTCGGTGCGTTGAGTTGCAGGTCCAGCCCGAACCCGGGGCCGGACGCCTCCGCCGCCGGATCGTCCCCGGCCTCGGCTCCCTCCAACTCGGCCTTGCGGCGGGTCGCCAGCACATCGGCGGGCGCGTTGACATGGGTGATCTGCGGGATGTCCCCGATCGAGGTCAGACCCGTTGCGGGAACCTGAATATTCGTCTCGCCCGCGTTGATCACCCCGGTAATCTGCGCCCCCCCGCTCAAGGGACCTGCAAGCCGCAGATCGCCGTTCAGCGTGGTGCTGTACAGGCTCGGGTCCGCATAGACGAGGTTGCGCAGGGTCACGTTGATATCCGCAGGCAAGGCCGGTGTCAGGGTGATCGCCCCCGCCACGCGCAGCTCTCCGCCATCGACGGCCTGACCGGTCACATTGAGCTGCGCCCGGTTGCCCCCAAGCTGAACATCCGCGTCGATCCCCCGCAACGCCACCCGCAGGTTCGGCGCGGTGAAGGTCGCGCCGCTGGTGGTGATGCGCCCGCTGACCGACGACAGCGCCGCCGGTCCGTTGATCTGCAAATCGAACCGCGCTTGGCCTTGCAAATTGCGCGGGGCGAGGAAGGGACGCGACAACCCCAGCGGCGCATTGCCCGCGATATCGAGGTTCAGCGTCCCATCGGGGTTCACCAGCCCTGCCACAGTCGCCTGCGTGCCTGCGGGGCCATTGGCACTGGTGTCGATACGCCATGCCTCCCCCTCGCGCCGGGCCGAGCCTGCGACGCTGAGCGGGCCGTTCACCTGTTCCACCAAGGCGCCGATGTCAGGCATGTTCAACTGGAAATCGACCGCCGCATTGGGGCCGGTGACCAAACCTTCGACCGTCGCCCGCGCGCCGTAGGGGCCGCTGGCGCTGGCATCGAGGACCACGCCGTTCTCGGTCTGACGCGCCACGCCGTTGGCCGCGAAAGAGCCCGAGACACTGGGCACCAGCGGGTTCACGTTGGGCACCGAGACATCGAACCGCAGAGAGACCTCTCCGGTCACCAGCCCTTCGACCATGGCGCTGCTGCCATAGGGGCCATCGGCGCTGACATCCACGGCGATTCCGTCATCGGTCTGACGGATGTCGCCCGTGGCCGAAAGCGGGCCGTTCGCACCGGGTGCGAGGGGGCTGACGTCGGGCACAGAGAGGTCAAAGCTGAGCGCCATATTCGGGCCGGTGGCCAGCCCTTCAACCACGGCGCTGCTGCCATAGGGGCCACTCGCGGCGACATCCACGGCAATGCCGCTCTCCTGCTGCCGCACCGTGCCTTGGGCCGCCAGCGGCCCGTTCACCCCGGGGGCGAGCGGGCTGACATCCGGCAAGGCCAGGTCAAAGCGCAGCGCCATGTCAGGCCCCGTCGCCAAGCCTTCGACCGCGACGCGGCTGTCGTAGGGGCCATCGGCAATGGTATCGACGACAAACCCCTGTTCGGTCTGCGCCAGCGTGCCGCTGGCCGCGACCCCGCCGTTGATCTGCGGGACGAGGGGTTGGATATCGGGCAGAGACAGGTCAAAGGCCACATCGACGCGCGGCGTGACCAACCCTTCGACCGAGGCCTGCGCCTCCAGCGGGCCGCTGGCTTCGGTGTCGATTTCCCACCCTTGCGGCGTCTGGCGCAATGCGCCTTTGGCGGTGACCGGGCCGGTGATATCCGCCTCGGGTACGAAATCCTCGATCCGGGGGATATCGGCGGTAAAGTCGATCTGCGCGTCCTCGCCCGTGACCAAGCCCGAAACGGTCAGCGCCGCGTCATAGGGGCCATCGGTGACCGCGTCGACAACCCAGCCGCGCGGCTCTTGCACCGCTGTCGCTTTGACTGCGATGGGGCCTTCGTATTGCGGCAACACCAGCCCGACATCAGCGAGTGTGAAGTCCAAGGCCGCACGGCTGTCTTCGCTGCGCAGCTCGACATCGCCGGTCAGGTCCAGCGCATCGTTCTTTAACTCAAGATCGCGCAGGAAAGTCCCCGTTTCATTGCGTTTCGCCACCATGCTGAGGCTGGTCCGCCCCGCAAGAACCGCATCGGCTTGTTCGATCCCGATCTCAAGGTCATCGGTCCCCCCGGCAATCGCCAGATCGAACATGCCACCCAAAGGTGTGACCGTGCCGTTCAGCGCCAGTGCCGTGGCGCCAGCGATATCGCGGCCCGCCAGCGCGGAAAAGCGACTGATATCTTGGGCTTCCAGCGTCATCTTCAGCTGGGTGAGCAGCCCGGTGTCGACCCCGTCGATCGCGGCTTCGCCGGTCAGGCCATAGTCTTCGCCCGAAAGGGTCAGGCCGTTGATCTCAATCGGTTCACCTTCGACAAAGCGGATCTCGGCGCTGCCGGTGATCGCATCGCCGATGGCCTCGGCACTTGCCGGATCGGTCAGCGTCAGCCCCTCGGTTGCAAAGGTCACATCGCCGAGGAATTGCCCCAAACTGCCAAGGTTGCCTTCGAGAATACCGTCGAGCGCCAGTTGGGTCTGCGCGATTTGCAGCGCGCCCGTGTCCAGCCCGGTAATGTCGAAGGCGCTGTCGAAACGGTCGCCATCGGCAGCATCGTAATCCACCCGCAGGGTCACAGCTTCGACCCGCGTGCCCTCACCCGAGATCGGCAGAAGGGTCGAGGTGCCGTCGGGGTTCGCAATCTGGCCTGAAATGTCGATCAGCGTCGGCCATTTCTCTTGGTTCAAGGTGACCTGCCCCTGCAGATCGACGGAATTCGCGGCAAGGGCAAAGCTGCTGACCTCAACCGCACCGTTGCTTTCAAGCAGCGCATCCAGCGCCAGCCGCACGTCCTCGCCGAAGAAGTCGCGGTAGCGCGGGGCGAGCAGCGCAGTGATGTCGCCGCCGATATCTGCTTGAATGCGGCGGTCCGGTGTATCGCTGGCGCGGCGCGGGGCCTGCGTGCCAAGGGTCACTTGCCCGGCCAAACGCTCTTGCCCATCGGTGGCGATGGTCACATCGGTCGCGAAATCATCCAGCGGCCCTGCGCCTTCGACGGTCATCTGCACCGAAGGCTGCCCCGGCAGGTTCAGCAGTTTCGAGGCGATGCCTTCGGGGTCTTCGGTCAGGTTCAACAACAGGTCCAGCACATTTTCGGTGCGGTCAAAATCGGCCTGAATGTCGAACTCGCCCCGTTTGCCATCGGTGCGGCGGGCCTGAAAATCGACGATGCCGACCGTATCGGTCAGCCGTGCATTGGCGCTTACCGAAAGCTGCGCCGCCTCGCCCAAGATCGGCTCGCCCAAGTTGATCTCATCCACCGAGAAATCCGCGATTTCGATGGAGACCGGCAGATCGGGCAAGGCAAAGGGTTTGGCCTCGGCATCGGGCAGATCGACTTCATTGCTGACCGGCAGGCGCTCGACATCGAGCCGTCCGGCGGTGAGTTGCTCGACCTCCAGCCGTCCGCGCAGCAGGGCCGAACGGTTCCAATCCAGCACCACATCGTCAAGCGTCAGCCAGATGCCATCGTCATCCGCAATCGTCATCCGGTCAAAGGAGGCCTCCGAACTCAGCGCCCCTGCGAATCCGTCGATGCTGACGGTGCGGCCCGCGCCGCTCAGCGCGTCTTGAATGGTCCGGGTGAGAAAGCCCTTGTCGTCATCCTGTGCGGCAGCCGCTGTGAGGCATGCCAGATAGACAAGGCTGGCGGTGAGAATCTGCAAAAACTGTCGCATTAAAACGCCTGTCCAATCCCGATATAGACTTGGAAATCTTCATCCACTTCCGGCCCCGATGTGGGCACGGCCACGTCCAGCCGGATCGGCCCGATGCCCGTGGCATAGCGCAGACCCAGCCCTGCGCCCGAGTGCCAAGTGCCTGATCCGTCGTAGAATTCTTCCGACCCGATATAGCCCGCATCGGCAAAGCCCACGACGCCGATCTTTTCGGTCAGGGCCACGCGCGCCTCTGCCGAAAGCCCGACAAAGCTGCGCCCGCCCACGGTGTCGCCGCTCGGCAGCTCAACCCCAAGCGTTTGATAGGGCTGCCCGCGCACGCTGCCGCCCCCGCCGGAGTAAAAGAGGTAATCCGCCGGCGCTTCCGACAAGTCCGGCCCCGCGACCGAACCAAGCTGCCCCCGGAAGGCCAGCGTCACCGGGCGCTCCGTCCCGAAGCTGCGGTAGTAGCGCGCATCAAGATAGCTGCGCAGCCCGCTTTCGGACCCCGACAGGGCAACAAAGGGGGTGACGCTGGCGTCGATGTAATAGCCATCGGTCGCGTCCAACTCACTGTCGCGGTAGTCGAACTCGGCCCCCAGTGGCAGGGTCAGCAAGGTGTATTGGTTGGTGCCGAAGGCATCCTCGGTCTCAGCCACACGCAGGCCGAGGCCCGCGGAATAGGTGCGGTTTTGATTGGCGATCCGCTCGATCCCCGCTTCCAAATCCAGCTGGCGCGAGAAGTAATTCACCTCATCAAGCTGTTCCAAGGTGGCCAGCGCGTAGAAATTGGTATCTTCATTAAAGGTCGCCGGGCGTTCGAACCGGGCAGAGAGCGTATAGTCTTCGCCCCCCGAATTGCCGCCGATCCCTTCGATCTCAGCCGAGAGGCGCAGACGTTCGGCCCCGCCCAACAGATTGCGGTGCAGCCAGAAAGTGCTCAGCGTCAGCCCTTCGAGCGAAGACAGTTCCGCACCAAAGCCAAAGCGCCGCTTGGGTGCTTCGGTCACCTGCGCGGTGACGGGCAGCGTGTCGTTGGGGCCAATGCGATCCGCTTCGATGAGCGCCACGGCGTCAAAGGCACCCGTGCGGCGCAGCCGTTCGGTGGCCAGTTCCAACTCTTCGGGCGAGAAGACCTCTCCCTGTGGCAGCCCTGCGATTTCGATCAGCCGCGCGGTGCGCACATCTTCGTTGCCGGTCACACTTAGCGCGCCAAAACGCAGCTTTGGCCCCGGGGCCAGCCGCAGGGCAGCGTCGATCTGGCGCTCACGGTGTTTGGCCACAAGATCTTGATCTGCCAATGCCGCTTTCGCGTGGCCCACGTCACGCCAACCGCTGACCCCGGCCGAGACGGTTTCCTTCAGCACGCCAAGGCTCGCGGTCTCCCCCGCGGCAAATCCGTCCGGCAACTCGGTACCCGGGGCTATGGGCGCGATGCGGGTCGCGCCAAAGCGGAACTTCGGCCCCGGGTCTACCGTGATCACGGCCCGGTCGATGCGGCGCGGCGGTTGCACAGGGGGAATCGCGGCGGCATCGACGCCATCCAAGGTGATCTTGAGCGTCGGCCCGAAATACCCCTTGTCGTAAAGCAGCGCCAAAAGCCGCCCATAATCGGCCTGTGCTGCGCCAACCAATTCTTGCGGCGTGGCAGGCTCGGAATCCTCATCAGTCTGCTCGGCCAGCAAGGAGCCATCGCGCAGGGTGGCATAGAGGTCCGAATCCGCTGCGATGCCAGTGATGGCCAGTTCCGCAGCCTGTGCCGCAGCCCCCCCGCCAAGAAGTAGTCCAAGAGCGAGACAAAGCGCCGCCCCTTGAGTCTGCCCTTGTTGCGCCACGCGCTACCCTCCTTGCGTTCGTCAGCCCGGTTTTCGCGCCGGTTCTCCTTTGCCCGCCCAAACGGGCCTTATTCTTAGCAACCGTTAAACGGCATTGCCGCCTTGGCTGCAAACACTCTGCCGGGGGAATCGCGCGATGAGAACGGCCTGCCCCGCCCCGTGCAGGTGTCACGCGCGGAATCGGCAAGATACCGCGCAGCAAGAGTGTAGGCTGACCACGGCCCGAGACGAGGACAAAAACGATTTTTCTTTCAAGGGGTCCGACCATCGCTTTGCATTGCAAAGCATGGTGGTGCGGTCGGAGAGACTCGAACTCTCACGGGTGTTACCCCACAGCGACCTCAACGCTGCGCGTCTACCATTCCGCCACGACCGCACGCCATGGTTGGTGGGCGGGGTTTAGCCAAAGACCAAGGGCTTGTGAAGAGGCAATCTGCAAATTTTTTCAATGCGTTTCAGAAAGCGGGTTCAGCCCCCGATTTTCCGCAGCCGCACCCCCGATCACAATCCCCTTACCGCCCTGCAATCTGACGGCTCAGCCGTTGAAAGCGGGCGTTCGGCGGGCCATCTGTGACGCAAGCAAGAAGGAACACGCCATGCCCGCAGACACCGCCATGCCCGCAGACACCGCCACCCCCACAGACACCCCCACCGTGCAGATCGATATCGTATCGGATGTGATGTGCCCTTGGTGTATCGTGGGCTACAAACAACTTGAGCAAGCGCTCGGCGCGGTTGGCGTCGGCGCCTACGTGCGTTGGCACCCCTTTGAGTTGAACCCGCAGATGCCAGCCGAAGGCCAGAACATGGCCGAACATCTGGCCGAGAAATACGGCTCCACCCCTGCCCAATCGGTCGAGAATCGCAAACGGCTAACGCAGATGGGCCAAGCTTTGGGCTTTACCTTTAACTTTTCCGACGACACGCGGATGCAAAACACCTTTGCCGCGCATCAACTGCTGACATGGGCACAGGTCCAGGGGCTGCAACATCCCCTGAAGATGGCCCTGTTCGATGCGCATTTCACCCAAGGGCGCAATGTGAACGATACCGATGAGCTCGCCGATGTTGCCGCTTCCGTCGGATTGGACCGGGATGAAGCGCTCGAAGTGCTCCGCAGCGGCAGTTTTGCCGAGCAGACGCGCGAAGCGCAGCAATTCTGGACTTCTCGCGGCATCTCCGGCGTGCCGTCGATGATCTTCGAGGGCAAATACCTGATCACCGGGGCGCAGGGGGCTGAAAACTATACCCAAATCCTGCGCAAGGTCTTGGAGGAACGCGACGCCGCCGCTTAACACTGTGCCTCTGGCGGTGCGGCGCGGGTCTTGCTAAGGCATCCCCATGGTTGAATGGATCATCACCGACGGCTTGACCGATTACCGCAGCGCCGAGGCGTGGATGGAAGCGCGTGCCAACGCCATCGCCGCCGGCGAGGCCGAGGAATGCATCTGGCTGGTCGAACATCCCCCGCTCTACACCGCCGGAACCTCGGCGCGGGCCGAAGACCTGACGGAGCCTGACCGCTTTCCCGTCTACCCCACCCGGCGCGGCGGGCAGTACACCTACCACGGGCCAGGCCAGCGGGTGGCCTATGTGATGCTCAACGTCGCCGCCCGGGGGCGCGATGTGCGCTGTTTCGTGCGCCAGCTCGAAAACTGGGTCATCGCCACTTTGGATCAATTCAACCTGCGCGGTGAAATCCGCCCCGGTCGCGTCGGCGTTTGGGTGCAACGACCCGAGAAACCCGCCCAGCCCGATGGCAGCCCCGCCGAAGACAAGATCGCCGCCATTGGAATCAGGCTGCGCAAATGGGTCAGCTTCCACGGCATCAGCATCAATGTGGAGCCGGACCTCAGCCATTTTGGCGGCATCGTTCCCTGCGGCATCACAAACCACGGGGTGACCTCGCTGGTCGATCTGGGCCTGCCCGTCACGATGGACGATGTCGATCTTGCCCTGCGCGCCACCTTTGATGAGGTCTTTGCCAGCGCCCCCACAGGCAGCTGCGACATCACCCCCTAACAGCGGCAAAGCACGCGCCAAGCGGCCCAAAGGCCGGATTTTACGGCGACAGCCACAGCGCAAAAAATACCCACCCTGCGACCATCGCGCCCATTGCCCCCGCGAGACGGTCGCTCTAAAACGGGCGCGACACCGCATGTGCCGCCTATGGCGCCATGTGTCCAATTCATTTGCAGGAGGCACCGCATGGCAGACGCAGCCATTCACGGCCAAGATCATCACGACGACCGGGGGTTCTTTACCCGGTGGTTCATGTCCACCAACCACAAAGACATCGGTATTCTGTACCTGATCGTCTCGGCCTTGGTCGGTCTTATTTCGGTGGCATTCACCGTCTACATGCGCCTTGAGCTCATGGATCCGGGCGTTCAATACATGTGTATGGAAGGCGCGCGTTTCATTGCGGATAGCTCTGCCGCCTGTACGCCAAACGGCCACCTGTGGAACGTGCTGATCACCGGCCACGGCATCCTGATGATGTTCTTCGTCGTGATTCCCGCGCTCTTCGGCGGTTTCGGCAACTACTTCATGCCGCTGCAAATCGGCGCGCCGGACATGGCCTTCCCGCGGATGAACAACCTCAGCTTCTGGCTCTATGTCGCGGGCACCACCCTCGCGGTTTGCTCGCTGCTGACACCCGGCGGCAACGGCCAGCTCGGCTCCGGCGTGGGCTGGGTGCTCTACCCGCCGCTTTCGGTCCGCGAAGCGGGCATGTCGATGGACTTCGCGATCTTCGCGGTGCACGTCTCCGGTGCCTCCTCGATCCTCGGCGCGATCAACATGATCACCACCTTCCTGAACATGCGTGCCCCCGGCATGACCCTGTTCAAAGTGCCGCTCTTCGCCTGGTCGATCTTCGTTACAAGCTGGCTGATCCTCCTGTCCCTGCCGGTTCTGGCGGGCGCGATCACCATGCTCTTGATGGACCGCAACTTCGGCTTCGCCTTCTTCGATCCCGCAGGCGGTGGTGACCCGATCCTCTACCAGCACATCCTGTGGTTCTTCGGCCACCCGGAAGTCTACATCATCATCCTGCCGGGCTTCGGCATCATCTCCCACGTCATCGCGACCTTCTCGCGCAAACCAGTCTTCGGCTACCTGCCGATGGTCTGGGCGATTATCGCGATCGGCGCACTGGGCTTCGTCGTCTGGGCGCACCACATGTACACCGTGGGCATGACCCTGAACCAGCAGGCCTACTTCATGCTGGCCACCATGGTCATCGCGGTGCCAACGGGGGTGAAGGTCTTCAGCTGGATCGCCACCATGTGGGGCGGCTCGATCGAGTTTAAAACACCGATGCTCTGGGCCTTCGGCTTCCTGTTCCTCTTCACCGTCGGTGGCGTCACCGGCATCGTGCTGAGCCAGGCCGCCGTGGACCGTGCCTATCACGACACCTACTACGTCGTGGCGCACTTCCACTACGTGATGTCGCTCGGCGCCGTCTTCGCCATCTTCGCGGGCATCTACTTCTACCTGCCCAAGATGACGGGCCGCATGTACCCCGAATGGGCCGGCAAACTGCACTTTTGGGCGATGTTCATCGGTGCAAACCTGACCTTCTTCCCGCAGCACTTCCTGGGCCGTCAGGGCATGCCGCGCCGCTACATCGACTATCCTGAGGCATTCGCCTACTGGAACCAGTGGTCCTCGATCGGCGCCTTCCTCAGCTTCGCCTCCTTCCTCTTCTTCTTCGGGGTGATGGCCTACACGCTGACCCGCGGCGCGCGCTCCACAGCAAACAACCCGTGGAACGAATTCGCGGATACGCTGGAATGGACCCTGCCCAGCCCGCCGCCCGAACACACCTTCGAGCAGCTTCCGAAACAAGAAGACTGGGACAAGCAGCACAGCCACTAAGCCGATCCAAACCACAAAGGCCCCGTTTCCGCGGGGCCTTTTCTTTTGCCCCCCACTCCTCTGACAGCCGCGCCCTCCCCCTCCAACTTCATCCTTTCTCAAATACCCTCGGGGGTCCGGGGGCAGAGCCCCCGCCCTGCGCAAATTTTTCCACCAAAAACCACATTTCCCTCTTGAAGCCCCCCGCCCCAATAGGTATCTCGCCCACACCAGACGGTAAGCGGGCGTAGCTCAGGGGTAGAGCATAACCTTGCCAAGGTTAGGGTCGGGCGTTCGAATCGCCTCGCCCGCTCCATCTGGACTTCACAAGGCCGCATCTTCGGATGCGGCCCTTTGTGTTTTCCGCCCCCAAAACCACCGCGAAAAAAATTGCCACGCGACGCTTAGATCGTTTCATTTCCCCCTTGCAGCCCCCTGCGGGAATGGGTATTCCCCCCTCACCAACCGGATGCGGGCGTAGCTCAGGGGTAGAGCATAACCTTGCCAAGGTTAGGGTCGGGCGTTCGAATCGCCTCGCCCGCTCCAGGTTGATCCTACCACCCCGTAGGAAACGCAAAGCCGCCCCTCGGGGCGGCTTTTGTGTATCTAGCCCTACATAAAAAAACGCCCCATGACGAACACGGGGCGTAAGGTACGGAACGAGGGACAGTAGGTGGCCGGCAGGCGTTCCGGGCCTGCGGTCACCTTTAAATTTAGGAAGCCTTAGCCGTTTTCAAAGGGGCCGGGCCCGGCCGCCCTGCCCCCTGCTCGGTTTTGAGCCAGTTCTTGCCGATTCTCAGCCGCCAACCCGGCTGGCATAAAGCGCGATGGCCGCCGCGTTAGAGACGTTGAGCGAGCCGAATCCGCCCGCCGCATCAATCCGCACCAGCGCGTCTACGGTCTCGCGGGTCTTCTCCCGCAGCCCCGGCCCCTCGGCCCCCAGAACAAGCGCCACAGGGCGGTCACGGCGGCCTTCGACGGCTTCCTCGATGGTCTGCGTCGCCTCGCCATCAAGCCCCAGCACCAGATAGCCCATCTCCTGCAAGGCCCGGATGGCATCGGCAAGGTTGCGGACCCTCAGATAGGGCTGGCGCTCCAGCGCACCGCTGGCGGTTTTGGCCAGCGCCCCGGTCTCGGGCGCGGAATGGTGTTTGGTGCCGATGACCGCCGAGGCGCCAAGCACTTCGGCAGAGCGTAGAATCGCGCCGACGTTATGCGGATCGGTCACCCGGTCGAGCAGCAAAAGCCGCGGCGCGGAATCACCGATGGCCACATCTTCCAATCGGCCCCAGTTCAGCGGCTTCACCTCCAAAACGGCACCTTGGTGGACCGAGTTTGGATCGAGCGGCGGGCGGAACTTGCGCGGGTCCACAACCTGCGGCGTGATTCCCGCCTCGGCGATGGCCTCTTCCAGCTTCGCCTGCGCGTTCGGCGTGACCATCAACTGCAATTTTTCACGCCGCGGGTTCATCAGCGCATCGCGCACCGCATGCAGGCCGAACAGCCAGACCGTCTGCGCCGCTTCGGCCTTCTTGTCCTGCTCTTTTTGCACGACCCATTTGGGTTTCTTCATCTCTTTATCCTTTCGTGCGATTTCCCCAAGATTTCTCAGGAATTCGCCTTGACGCTTCTTTGGCTCGCTTGTAATCACGCCCCCACGTCAGGTGCAATGCACCGGGACAAAGTGGGCGACAGGCCGCAAGGTGTGGCAGGGGACTGTAACTCCCTCGCGGAGACGCACGCCTGGTTCGATTCCAGGGTCGCCCACCACTTTCTCCCCCCCTCTCGATAGTTAGTGTTCGCCGATAAGGCGCGCTCGTGGCGACCGATTGATGCCGCGCCCGATGGCTATCAAGGGATCAGCACATCGCTCCGCAAAAACTCCTCAAGCGCCATTCCCAAATCGTCGTAAACCAGTTGAACCCGAATCCTCTCAACCGACCCGAGGTCAAACGTCAGGTAAGGCTGCGGGTCCCCTCCAGAATCGCATTCGGCGTCGGCAATAAATCGTGACAGGGCGGCATCGGCAGATTCCGCATCGGCGCGTCGTTCACCGCGATTGCCATGGCGGCCAGCCCGCAGCGCCAGCTCCACAGGTGGGTCACATAGAGGAAGTCTCGCCCATCATACTCCCGCACGGCGATCCAATTGCCGCGGGTGGCGTTCAGGATCGGCCGCACCTCTGCGGCGGTGGTGAAACGGCCCGTGGGCGTCTGGTCTTCGGCGACCAAGCCGGGGGGCACGGCATCCATGTAGAACGCAGGCGGCGGGGCCGCGGGGGCCGGGGGCGCCGCCGGGCTGGCCGGGGCTGCGGGGCGTGCCGGAGCCTGCACCGTCATCGGCGCATCCGGTCGGCCTACCCCGTCCGAAGGCGCAGAGGGGCCGCCCAAGCTGATCGCGATCACGGCAAAGACAAAATCGAACATTCGACCCCCTTTCGCAGGCCGCTCAAATTGCTGGCTTTTGCCGACAGAGCCCTGCCCCTATACTGGCCGAAAACCAAAGGCCGCAGTTTAGTATGACACGCAATTCGCGTATCCCGCAAATTTTCAACGTCGTCATCGTGGGCCAAGAGGGGCGGCTGGCCTATGAGGCGTTGCTTTTCGCCGCCTCCCTGCGCCATTCCTGCCCGGAGTTCCAAGGCCGCCTGCTGATCGCCGAGCCGCAGCCCGGCCCGCTTTGGGATCGTGATCCGCGCATCACCGACAGCGCGCAGCGCGAGGCGCTGAGCGAGCTTGGGGCGGAGTTCGTCCCCTTTGACAATCAGCATTTCGGCAGCGCCTACCCCAATGGCAATAAGATCGAGATGCTCAGCGCCCTGCCCGCGGGCGAACCCTTTGTTTTCTTTGACACCGATACGCTGATCACCGGCGATCTGACGGCGGTGCCGTTTGATTTCGACCGCCCCTCGGCCTCTCTCAAACGCGAGGGGACATGGCCCGAGCCGCCGCTATACGGGCCGGGCTATAGCGCATTGTGGAAGTCGCTTTACGACAAGTTCGGCCTCGACTTCGCCAGCAGTCTCGACCTGAGCCAACCGGATGAACATTGGCGTCGTTATCTGTATTTTAACGCCGGGTTCTTTTACTACCGCTGCCCGAAGGAATTCGGCGATCTCTTTCTGCGCTACGCCCTGGCGGTACGCGACGACCCTCCGGTCGAGCTTTGCGCGCAGAGCTTTGATCCTTGGCTCGACCAAATCGTGCTGCCGCTGGTGATCCACGCCCTTGGCGGCGGGCGCGCCACCCTGCCCGCTGGTCTGTTGGATGGCACGGTCTCCTGCCACTATCGCTTTCTGCCCCTGCTCTACGCGCGAGAGAGCGATCATGCCATCGAGGTGTTAGAGGCCATCACCGCCCCCAACCGAATGAAAAAGCTGCTCAAGCAGCGCGATGCGATCAAGCGGATGGTCTATCAGGGCCGCGGGGCCAAGGTGCGCGCGCTTTTCGATCAAGACAACCTGCCCCGCCGCGAACAGGCGATCCGCAACCGGATCAAATCAAACGGTTTCTGGATGCGCTGAGCCCCGCCTGCCCCGTTGTCTGGACGGGTCTTTGCGCCTAGGCTGCGCGAGAACCATTTTCTGAGAGGACAGACCAATGGCCGATAGCCCCACCCCACATTTCGACACGCTGCAAATCCACGCAGGCGCCAACCCCGACCCGGCCACCGGCGCGCGGCAGACGCCGATCTATCAGACCACGGCCTATGTCTTTCGCGATGCCGATCACGCGGCGGCTTTGTTCAACCTTGAGGAAATCGGCTATATCTATTCGCGCCTGACCAACCCGACCAACGCGGTCCTGCAAGAGCGTATTGCCACGCTCGAAGGCGGTGTCGGCGCGGTCTGCTGCTCATCGGGCCACGCGGCGCAGATCATGGCGCTGTTCCCGCTGATGGGACCGGGCAAGAATATCGTCGCCTCCACCCGTCTCTACGGCGGCACGGTCACCCAGTTCAGCCATACGATCAAGCGGTTCGGCTGGTCCTGCAAGTTTGTCGATTTCGACGATCCGCAGGCCGTGGCCGATGCGATTGACGACGACACCCGCGCGGTCTTTGGTGAGGCCATCGCAAACCCCGGCGGCTATATCATGGATGTGCGCGCTATTGCGGATGTGGCAGATGCGGCGGGCATTCCGCTGATCATCGATAACACCAGCGCAACGCCCTACCTCTGCCGCCCGATTGAGCATGGCGCGACGCTGGTGGTGCATTCCACCACCAAATACCTCACCGGCAATGGCACCGTTATGGGCGGCTGCGTGGTGGATTCGGGCAAGTTCGACTGGTCCGCGAATGACAAATTTCCCTCCCTCAGCCAGCCTGAGGAAGCCTATCACGGCATGAAGTTTCACGAGACCTTCGGCCCCATGGCCTTTACCTTCCACGGCATCGCCATCGGGCTGCGCGACTTGGGGATGACGATGAACCCGCAGGCAGCCCATTACACACTGATGGGGATCGAGACCCTGTCGCTGCGCATGGAGCGGCATGTGCAAAACGCGGTGAAGGTGGCGGAATGGCTCGAACAGGACGACCGAGTTGAGTATGTGACCTATGCCGGGTTGAAATCCTCGCCCTATCACGAGCGGATGCAAAAGGTCTGTCCCAAGGGCGCGGGCGGGCTTTTCACCTTTGCGGTCAAGGGCGGCTATGACGCCTGTGTGAAACTGGTCAACAGTCTTGAGATCTTTAGCCATGTGGCGAACTTGGGCGATACGCGCTCGCTGATCATTCACTCGGCCTCCACCACCCACCGGCAACTGACGGCAGAGCAGCAGGAAGCGGCAGGGGCCGGTCCGGGCGTCGTGCGCATCTCTATCGGGACCGAAGACGCCGACGATCTGATCGCCGATCTCGATCAGGCGCTGACCAAGGCGACCAACTAAACCACCTTCCCCCGCCGATCACCTCGGCGGGGGTTTTCCATCTGCGGCAGCTTACTGCCCCGGCGCAATCGCAAAGGTCATGGAGACCTGCGCCCGCACCTCAACCTCGCCTTCGGCCACGGCGCTGTCCATCGCCATCCCCATACGGGCGGATTCGAACATTTTGGGCTGCGCGTGGGAGTTTTCGGTCATGCGGATCAGCGTGCCCAGCTTTACCCCTGCCGCCTCGGCCAACTGCCGCGCGCGTTCGGTGGCATCCGCAACGGCGGCCTTGCGTGCCTCGGCCAGCGCATCTTTCGGGTCTTGAAGTCCGAAGTCCAAGCCGTTGAAATCATTCGCGCCCTCATCGATCACCGCATCCATCATCGCACCCAAGCGCTCCAGATCGCGCACTTTGACCGTTACGGAGTTGCCCGCCTGATAGCCGATGATGCGCGGCGGCTGGCCGTTTTCATTCCCGCGGCGGTCATGCACCGGGCGCAGGTAGAAACGGCTGGTCTGACGGTCCTTCGCCGCGACGCCCTGCGCATCAAGCTGGGTCAGGATCGCGCTTACGGCGGCATTCACCCCGTCCATCGCGGCCTTGGCGGTTTCGGCCTCTTCGGTCACGCCCAGAGTGATCGTTGCCATGTCGGGCGCGGCGGCGATGCTGCCTTGGCCCGTGACGATAATCCCCTCTTCCGGTCCCTGCTGGGCCGAGACCAATCCGGCCCCCGCCATCCACGCCAGCGCCACCCAATTCATCAGTCGCATGTTCGTTCCTTTCCGTGCATCAATGCGCCGCCATTTGCCCATCGCGGGCCGGTACTGACAAGCACCTGCGCGGTGGGCACCCTTCCCTTGGGCGAACTCCTGCTCTATCCTCCGCCATGACTGCGGCGCGTCTGTAAGTGCGCCCGACCCCATGCTAAAGTCGACCGCGATGAAGCCGAATTTTACCCTCTCCCTGTCGTTCGACGGCATTCGTTTGCTCCACCGCACATCGGGCGGATGGCAGCTTGTTGGTGAAGTGGCGCTCGACAGTGCCGATCTGGCGGCGGAACTGGCGGTCTTGCGCAAAACCGCCACGGCGTTGGAGCCCGGCGGGCTGCGCAGCCTGCTGTTGATCCCCGACGCGCAGATCAAATACCTCACCCTCGACACGCCGGATTTGGACTCCGCCGCCCGCCGTGCGGCAGCGGCAGAAGCGCTGGAGGGGGCCACGCCCTATCCGGTTTCCGATCTGGTGTTCGACGTGCATGCCGATGGCGGGCAGAGCCATGTGGCCGCCGTGGCCCGCGAGACTTTGGACGAAGCCGAGGCCTTCGCGGTGGAGCATCGTTTCCACCCGGTCAGCTTCGCCGCCGCCCCGGCCAATGAGAGCTTCGATGGCGCGCCGCATTTCGGCATGACGAAAGCCGCGTCGGACCTGCTGGAACCCGGCGAAACCGTGGAGCCTGAGACGGCCCCCATCGTGATTTCCGGCGTGATGAACGCGCCCGAAGGGCCGGTCGTGGACACGGATGAGACGAACCCCGTCGCCGAGCCTGAGCTTGCCCCGACGCCGGAGGAGACCCCGCCGCCGGTAGAGGAAGACCTGCCGGATTTGGGGTCGACCGAAGGCGCTTCGGAAGCCTCCCCCACGTTGGAGCCGACCCCCGAAGACACGCCACCGCCCTTGGACGAAGACCTGCCCGCCTTAAACGCTGCGGCGGAAACGGAGGTGACGGAAGACCCGGCAGAGGCCGAGCTGGCCCCCACGCCAGAGGAAACCCCACCGCCCTTGGACGAAGACCTGCCCGCGTTGGAGACCCCCGCGCCAAGCGAGGAACCGGAAGAGACGGAGGCGGACGCGCCGCCCGCCCCCACGGGCAGCATTGCGGCATCCGCAGCCCCCCTTGCGGCGGCGGCAAGCACGCAGGCCGCGCCGCAGCCCGAGCCTTCGCGCAAAGTTGATTTCTCGGCGCCGCCCTCGCGCAGCGCCCCTGCCGCCGGTTTCGCAAGCCGCCGTGGCGGGTCAGACAACGCGCCCAGCCTTGGCGGCGCGAGCCGGGAGGCACCCCCGCCCCCGCCTGCCGCCAAAGCGGAACCGACGCCCGCGCCCGCCCCCAGCACAGCCTCCCTGCCCGTCGGCGCACCTTCGCCCGCTGCGGCCCCGCTTGCGCCGCAGATGCCCGTCGAACCGGCCACCGCCGCCGCCGCGACAGAGGCTGCAGCCCCCCAACCCGACAGCAGTTCGCTGACGCCCGAGGCGACCACCTCCACCGGCACCTTCCTCAGCCGCCGCAAACCGAAAGCGTCGAAAGACCGCCGGACCGCCCCTGCCAGCCCCGCCGCGGCCACCCCAGCGTCGGAGGCCGAGCGAATGACCGTCTTTGGCGCGCGCCGCCGGAACGAAGTCGGCGGCAAGCCGCGTTTCCTTGGCCTGATCCTGACGGCGGCGCTTTTGGTCTTCTTGGCCGGTGTCGCGGCTTGGGCCTCAATCTTCCTCGATGAGGGCAGCGCGCTTTCGCGGCTCTTTGGCGACCGCAGCCCGCGCAGCACAGCCGAAGCCTTGGCCCCTGCGGAAACCCCTGAAATCGAGAATGACATCGCCGTTCTGCCCCCCGAACCGGCAGCGCCTGACGCGATCGAAACCGCCGCCTTGGACGCCGGTCTGACCGACGAAGACGGTGCCGTGCTCGACGCGCTGCGCGACCCCGAGCCGCGCCCCCTGTCAGAGATGACCGAGGCCGAGATCGACGCCAAATATGCCACCACCGGCATCTGGGCCCGCGCCCCGGACGTGCCCCCGGCCCCGGCAGCGGCGATTGATATCGACGATCTCTACCTCACCAGCATCGACCCGATCAGCAGCACGACAGACGCCGTGGCCCTGCCGCCCGCCGATGGGTTCGGCACCGACATTGCCCCCGGCGCGGTCAGCTCTCCGGCGGCGGCGGGCACACGCTTTGCGCTGGACGCGCGCGGCTTGGTCAAGCCCACGACGCAGGGGGCGCTCAGCCCCGATGGCCATCTGGTCTACCTCGGACGCCCCACCGTGCAGCCCCCCGCCACTCTGACCCGGCCCGAAGCCGATCCGGCTGAGCCCGAGGTCGACAGCGCCTTGGCCGAGGCCCGGCCCCGTCCGCGCCCCGACGATTTGTCAGAGACGACCGAACGCGCCCAGCTTGGCGGGCTGACACGTTCCGAATTGGCCGATCTGCGCCCGCAACTGCGGCCCAAATCCGTTCAAGAAATCGCTCAGGAAGCGCTCGCCGCTGCCACGCCTGAGCCCGAGGTTGCCCCCATCGACACCAGTGGCGCGGTCGCCGCCGCCCTCGCCACGCCGCCCGCAATCCAGAACGCGACGAAACAGGCCACAACCCAGTCGCGCCGCCCCGATACCCGGCCCCGTAATTTCGACCGGATCGTGAAACGCGCCGCCCGCCGGGCCGCGCCTGCACAGGTCGCGAGTGTCGCGCCCAAAGCGGTCCAACCGCGCTTTCCATCGAAAACCTCCGTGGCGAAACAGGCAACGGTGAAGAATGCGATCAACCTGCGCGACGTCAATCTGATCGGCGTCTATGGCAAGCCTTCGAACCGCCGCGCTCTGGTTCGGCTCAGCAACGGGCGCTATCAAAAGGTTGAGGTCGGCGACCGGATCGACGGCGGCCGCGTCTCGGCCATTGGCGACAGCGAGTTGCGCTATGTGCGCCGGGGTCGGAATGTCGTGCTGAAGATGCCGAACTAGGTCTCACCACAAAAAAGGGACGCCGCAGCGCCCCTTTTTCCCTCCCCCGGATGTACTTCTGACTAGGTGGCCTCAAGCTCGCCATTATCGATCTGCTCTTGCTCGATCGATTCAAAGAGCGCCTTGAAGTTGCCCTCACCGAAACCGTCGTCCCCCTTGCGTTCGATGAACTCAAAGAAGATCGGCCCGATCACGGTTTTCGAGAAAATCTGCAACAGGATGCGCGTCTCACCCCCGTCGACCACGCCTTCGCCGTCGATCAGGATGCCGTGTTTCTGCATGCGGTCCAGCGGCTCTTCGTGGCCGGTCACCCGCTCTTTCGACATCTTGTAATAGGTCTCGGGCGGCCCGGGCATGAACTTCAGCCCATTGTCGGCAATCGCATCGGTGGCGTCATAGATGTTGCGCGCGCCAACGGCGATATGCTGGATGCCCTCGCCGTTGTACTTCTTCAGGTAGGCCACGATCTGCCCGGTCTCGCCCCGGTCTTCGTTGATCGGGATGCGAATGCGCCCGCAGGGCGAGGTCAGCGCGCGGCTAGTAAGCCCCGTATATTTGCCCTCAATGTCGAAGAAGCGGATTTCGCGGAAGTTGAACAGGTCGCCGTAGAACTTGAACCAGACGTCCATATTGCCCTTGTGGACGTTGTGCGTCAGGTGGTCGAGGTAGTAGAACCCCACGCCTTCGGGCTTGGATGTGGCGATCCAGTCGTATTCCCAGTTGTAGGGCGAAGTGTCGTAATACTGGTCGACGAAATAGATCAGCGACCCGCCGATCCCCATGATCGCGGGCACGTCGAGCACCTTGCCATCGCCCTTGTATTCCTCGGCACCATTGGCCACGGCGTGCGCCAGCGCCTTTTGCGCATCCACGACGCGCCAGCCCATCGAGGGGGCGCAGGGGCCGTGCTCTTCGACAAAACGCGCGGCAAAGCTCGCGGGGTCGTGGTTCAGGACGTAGGTGATGTCGCCCTGCTGCCAAAGCTCGATCTTCTTGGTCTTGTGATTGGCGACATGGGCATAGCCCATCTTGGTAAAGACATCGCGCAGTGCCTGCGGGTCGGGGCTGGCAAATTCGACGAACTCGAAACCATCGGTACCAGCGGGGTTCTCTGCCGTGATCTGCGATTTCGGGGCGTCATGCGGGAAAGGGCCCATGTCAGTCTCCTCTGCTTTGGGATTTGCCCCAGTCTACGCCGCAACCGCCGCGCGAATTGCGCGTATCGCAGCATTCAACTGGTCAATTTCGCGGAAGTGACGCATACTACCTCCAAACCATGCGGAGATCGCGCATCATGCTCGATGAGATCGACAGGCGGCTACTAACGGCGCTGCAAAAGAACGCCCACCTCACGGCGCAGGAGTTGGGGCAAGAACTGAACCTCTCCCCCAGCCAAGCCGGGCGCAGGCGTCAGCGGTTGGAGGCGGAGGGCTACATTCGCGGCTATCACGCGCGGCTCGATCCGGTGCGGATGGGGCTGAACGTGCAGGGCTTCGTGCAGGTCCATCTGGGCACCCACGGGCCGGAACATTCGGCGAGCTTTGCCCGGCTCATGGCCACCCGTCCCGAGATTGTGAGCGCTTGGACGATGACGGGGGATGCGGACTACCTCCTGAGGGTCTATTGTGACGATCTGCCGAGCCTGAACAGGCTCATTCACGACGTTCTTCTGCCCCATCAGGCCGTGAGCCGGGTGCATAGCCAGATTGTCATGGATCAACTGAAACAGGACGGGCCATTGCCCACCTGACGCTGAGAGAGGACCGCAATGGAAGGTTTCCTGTTCCAAGCCTCCGTCTATCTGGCCGCCGCGGTGATTGCCGTGCCCATCGCCGCGCGATTGGGGCTGGGGTCGGTGCTGGGCTATCTGGCGGCGGGCATTCTGATCGGGCCGGTGCTGGGCCTCGTCGGGTCCGAGACGAAAGACGTGCAGCATTTCGCGGAATTCGGCGTTGTGATGATGCTCTTCCTGATCGGGCTGGAGTTGGAGCCGCGCGCGCTGTGGGACATGCGCCACCGTCTGCTGGGCTTGGGGGGCTTGCAAGTGCTGCTGTCGACCGCGGCGCTCATGGCCATCGCCATGGCTTACGACCAGCCGTGGCGCGTGGCGCTAGCAATCGGGCTGACGCTGGCGCTGTCTTCGACGGCCATCGTGTTGCAAACCCTATCGGAAAAGGGGCTGATGCGAACCCAAGGCGGGCGCTCCGTCTTCTCTGTCCTGCTGACGCAGGATATCGCGGTGATCCCCATCCTCGCCTTCCTGCCGCTGCTGGCCACGGGCATTCCGGGCGGGCTTTTGCCTGATGGGTCAATCTCGCTCGACCCGGAGGCGGTGGAGAATGCCCATCACGGGGCCGAGGGCAGCCACGCGGGCGACGTCGCCCATGCCGCGCAGACCTTCGTGCAAAGCCTGCCGGGCTGGGGCGTTACGCTGGTGACCATCGGAGCGGTCGCCGCGATCATCCTCGTGGGCATCTACCTGACCCGCCCGGTGTTCCGCTACATCCACCTCGCCAAGCTGCGCGAGATGTATACCGCGCTGGCGTTGCTGATCGTGGTGGGAATTTCCTCGCTGATGACCGTGGTCGGCCTGTCGCCCGCGCTCGGCGCCTTTCTGGCGGGTGTGGTGCTGGCCAGCAGCGAGTTTCGCCATGAGTTGGAGACCGACCTCGAACCCTTCAAGGGGCTGCTGTTGGGGCTGTTTTTCATCACCGTGGGGGCGGGCATCAACTTTGTCCTGCTGTTCGAAAAACCGCTGATCCTGATCTGCATGGCGCTGTTGGTCATCATCGTCAAAGCACTGATCCTGATGGTGCTGGGCCGCCTCTTCCGCCTCAAAGGCCGCGACGGTTGGCTTTTCACGCTGGCGCTGGCGCAGGCCGGGGAATTTGGTTTTGTGCTGGTCAGCTTTTCCCTCGCCACCGGCGTCATGCCCGACCCGATTGGCGAGACGCTTTTGCTGGTCGTGGCCCTAACCATGCTGATCACGCCGCTGCTTTTCATCCTGCACGACCTGATCAGCCGCCGCCTTGACGACAGCGCCCCCGTCATCGCCGATGAGATCGACAGCAGCGGTCCGGTGATCATTGCGGGCGTCGGGCGCTTTGGCCAGATGGTGAACCGAATGGTCCAAGCCAGCGGATTTCAAACCGTCGTGCTGGACCACAACCCCGAGACCATCGCCGTCATGCGGCGCTTTGGCTTCAAAGGCTTTCTGGGCGATCCGACGCGGCCCGACATCCTGCGCAAAGCGGGGCTGCAAGACGCCAGCGTCTTGGTGGTGGCCCTTGATGACCCGAAATCCGCGGTCTCTCTCATCTCCTACGCGCGCAAAGAGAACCCGAACCTGCATATCGTCAGCCGCGCGCGCGACCGCGAGGAGGTCTATCGCCACTATCAGGCCGGGTCGAATGACATCGTGCGCGAGATGTTCGACAGCTCGCTTCGGGCCGGGCGCTATGTCTTGGAAAACATGGGGCTTTCGGATTTCGAGGCGAATGAGGCACAAAAGCTCTTCTACGCCCACGACCGGGTCTCGGTCCGCGAATTGGCCGCGCTTTGGCGGCCCGATGTGCCGCCCTCGCAAAACGCCGCCTATGTGGCCCGGGCGAAGGAGTTGCAAAAGGATTTGGAGACCGCCTTTCTCAACCTTGGCGAGGACAAGGGCAAGGAAAGCGCCTGAACCGGGCAACCCCTTTCGGGGGGCCACCCGCACCGCCCTATGCGTCGCTGACGCCCGCTTCGGCGAAGGTGGCCATGCCCGCGTGACAGGCGAGCGCGGTCTTGAGGATGCCAATCGCCAAGCCCGCGCCAGAGCCCTCCCCCAGACGCAGGTTCAACTCCAGCAGCGGCTCCTTGTCCAACGCGCCCAAGAGCCGCCGGTGACCGCTTTCCGCGCTGAGATGCCCCGCGACGCAGTGATCCAGCGCGCCGGGTGCCGTGCGCGCGAGGCTGAGCGCGGCGGCACAGCAGATGAAACCGTCGAGGATCACCGGGATGCGCAAGGCCCGCGCCCGCGCCAAAGCTCCGGCCATCGCGGCCAATTCCCGCCCCCCGAGGCGGCGCAGCTGCTCTAGCCCATCGCCCTTGTCCGCATGCAGGGCGACACCCTCGGCCACGACCTCGGTCTTCAGCGACAGGCCCGCGTCATCCACCCCGGTGCCGCGCCCGGTCCAGAATTCCGCCCCGCCGCCCAGAAGCGCCGTGGCAAGTGCCGCCGCCGAGGTGGTGTTGGCGATGCCCATCTCACCCACGACAAGCAGATCGGCCTCGGGATTCACCGCTTCCCAGCCCGCCCGGAGCGCCTCGACGAATTCGTCTTCCGCCATCGCGGGCGCGACGGTGAAATCCTGGGTGGGCCTGTCCAAGGACAGCGGCACCACGTCGAGACTCGCGCCATTGACCCGTGCGATCTGGTTGATCGCCGCCCCGCCCTGTTCAAAGTTCGACACCATCTGCGCCGTCACCTCTGCCGGGAAGGCCGAGACGCCCCGCGCGGCGATCCCATGGTTGCCTGCAAACACGATGATCTGGGGCGCGGCGATCTCGGCCCGCGCCCCGCCGCGCCAGCCCCGATACCAGACCGCGAGATCCTCCAACCGGCCAAGCGCGCCGGGGGGTTTGGTCAGCATGGCGTCATGGGCCCGCGCCTCTGCCATCGCCGCGTCGTCGCAGGCGGGCATCGCACGCAGCAGGCTGCGAAATTCGGTAAGACTGGCGAAAGACGTGTTCATATGCGGCCCTTTGCGGATTGATATTCAATCGTTTCTAGCCTTAGCCTGTCGGCGCTGAAAGTGCCGAAGGGGCGAAATAATGGCCATTCCCGACATCACCGCCCTGAGGCAGGTCTTCCGGCCCCGCGACATCGCCGTGGCCTTTGCCCTGCTGACCCGCCTGCCCCTACCGCATTTCCACTTCCCGACGGTGGCGCACCGCCCCCCGGCCCGCAGCGCTTGGGCCTATCCCTTGGTCGGGATCGTGCTGGCGCTGATTGCCGGGGCCGTCGGTGTGGCGCTGACGCGCCTGGGCGCCACGCCGCCGCTGGTCGCCGCCTTCGTGCTACTGACGCTGGTGATGCTGAGCGGGGCGATGCATGAGGATGGCCTTGCCGATTGCGCCGATGGGTTCTGGGGCGGCTGGACCCGCGAAAAGCGCCTGAAAATCATGAAAGACAGCGTGATCGGCACCTATGGCGTCGTGGCGCTGGTGCTGTCGCTTTTGCTGCGTTGGTATCTCATCAGCGAATTGATTACGGATGAGGCGCTGATCTGGGCGCTGGTCGTCGCCTCCTGCGGGTCGCGGGCGGCGATGGTCTGGGTGATGGACAGCCTGCCCACCGCCCGCCGCGATGGGCTGTCTGACCGCACGGGCCGCCCCGGGGAACTGGCGACGGCGGTGGCGGTGCTGATCGGCGTGGTCGTGATCGTGCTGGCGCCGGATTATTCCGCATGGCGCTTGGCGCTCTTGGCGCTGCTTGCCGCATTGGTGGTCCGCCAGATCGCCAAACGCAAGATCGGCGGACAGACCGGCGATGTCTTGGGTGCGACCCAACAGGTGACCGAAATCGCCCTGCTGACCGGTTGCCAGATGATGGCCTACGGCTGGCAGGCCATTCCATAAAAAAAACGCGCCCCCGGAAGGGACGCGGCCTTATCTTAAATTGTGCACCGCTTAAGCGGCCACACGGCTTTCCAGCACGTCGCCAACCTGTTTTGCGGCGGCGAGTTCATCGCCGCCCGACACAGCGGCCACTTCACGGGTCAGGCGCTCAAGCGCTGCTTCATAAAGCTGACGCTCGGAATAGCTCTGCTCGCGCTGGTCGTCGGTACGGTGCAGGTCGCGCACGACCTCGGCAATGGCGATAAGATCGCCGGAGTTGATCTTTTGCTCATACTCCTGCGCGCGGCGGGACCACATGGCGCGCTTGACCTTGGCCTTGCCCTTGAGCGTTTTCATCGCATGGTTGATCACATCGGGTGTCGACAGGGCGCGCATGCCGATTTCGGTCGCCTTATGGGTCGGCACCCGCAGGGTCATCTTGTCTTTTTCAAAGGAAATTACGAAGAGCTCCAGCGCGATGCCGGCAACTTCCTGCTCCTCAATCGAGACGATCTGCCCGACGCCATGCGCAGGGTAGACGACGAATTCATTGGGGCGGAAATCAAGCTTTTTCGATTTGGTCATATAGATCGCTCCTTGGCGCGCGGGGGAAGCCCCGCCATTAACTCAGACACCTGAACAGCACGTAAAACGCATGCGAAGCGCAGCCTGAGCGGTCTGCGTTCGGGTGCGTTTGAGTTAGAAATGTGAGGTCAACCTTGGCAGCAGGGTCGAAACATTATCAGGCTCGTGTGTTACAGCTTGAAGACACTATAGCACAGAATCACGCCTTTCGGAAGCGCCCCCAAGCCGCCATCGGCGGTTTCCCGGTCAATTCAGCGGGTTAACACTTAAAGTTGAGGTCACAGAGGCGCAACAAAGCGCGAATCGCCGTGCCTTAGCCGCCCTCGCCCGGCTTTTCCGAGAAGAGCTCCATCTTGCCCTCTTTGCCATCCATCTCTTCCGCTTCAGGCAGCGGGTCTTTCTTGGTGATGATGACGGGCCAAAGTTCGGAATACTTGCGGTTGAACTCCACCCATTTTTCCATATCCGGCTCGGTGTCCGGGCGGATCGCATCAGCGGGGCACTCAGGCTCGCAAACGCCGCAATCGATGCATTCGTCGGGGTGGATCACCAGCATGTTCTCGCCTTCATAGAAGCAGTCCACCGGGCAGACTTCGACACAGTCGGTGTATTTGCAAGCGATGCAGGCGTCATTCACGATATAGGTCATGCGGAAACTCTGGCTGGATATGTGAGGGACTAGCTAAACCGGGGCGCGGGATCATTCAAGGTGGCGCGCCTTAGAAAGATCAAGCTGCCTGCGGTCGCGCTTGGTCGGGCGGCCCTTTCCCTCAAAACCGGGATTTTCGGGCTGTCTGTCCTTTGATTTGGGCTGCGGCGGGGACAGATCGGTGTAGAGCGTCTGCGCTTCGGAGGCCGGGCCGCGGCGATGGCCGATCGCCTCGATGCGGATCACCCGCACATTGTCACCCTGCGGAAAAGTCAGCACATCGCCGGGGCCGACGTTGCTGGCGCGTTTCTGCGTCGGCGTGCCGTTGATCCGAACCGCGCCGCCCGCCACCTGCGCGGCAGCGAGCGAACGGGTTTTGAAAAAGCGGGCGTGCCACAGCCATTTGTCCAGCCGCAGTTTCGCGCCCGCCTCCACTTACTTGTCGTCCTTCAGCCCCATCAGCGCGGCGGCAAAGGGGTTGTCAGGGTCGATCTGCTTTTCCTTACGCGGAGGACGGGCGGAGAAGTTCTGCGACTTGCCGCCCTTGTCCCCGCCGGGCTTGCGCCCTTTGCCTTTGGCAGGCTTGCCACGCGGCTTGCCTTGCCCTTGATTGCGGTCCCCGCCGCGACGGTTGCTACCGCCATTGCCACGCGGGCTGCGGGCCCATGTGAAGATGTAATAGGTCTCCATCTCCGGCCCGGCGACATCGGCATCGGGCGCGGTGCCCTGCGGGATTTCCTCCGCTGGTACTTCGGGGATGTTGGTGTCGACCTCAGGCTCTTCGGCGGTCACATCGGCCATGGGGGCAATGCCATCGTCGGGCATCTGCGCCACATCCGCAGGGCGGTCGTCGGGGTTGGTCTCATCCGAAGGGGTTTCGATGATACCGCCCGCAGGTTCCTCGGCGGCGACATCCATGATCGGCTTGTCGGCTGCATCGTCACCGGGCAGATCGCTGTCGAGCTTCTCGGGCACCACGGTATCAGCGGAGGGGTCCATCGCGTCATGGCTGCCGTCTTTGGGCATCACCACATCGACGGGTTTCACCTTGGTCCGCTCATCCTTCTCGGCCTTGTAGCCCAGACCTTCCATCAGGTCGGCGAATTGCTCAAGCGTCATGCCGGTGATCGACAGCATGTCGGGCTTGGCCTCGAACCCGCCGCGCGAATCTTCGGCCCGCAGCATATCAGCGAGACGTTCCAGCATGTCGATGCGGATCGCGCGTTTGCCGGCGTTGCGGTAGCCCGACATGGTGTCGGCCCCGGCGGGCGCTTCGGCTTCGACCGGAATGGTCACCAGACCGGGCGGGGGGGATTCTGGGAATTCGTTCAGCCCTTTGGCCAGCGACCACAGCACCAGACGCAACCGCGTCGGCGCGGGTTTGAGCATCAGCGGCATGAAGATGGTGAACTGGCCGAAACGGATGCCATGTTTGCGCAGCGCACCACGGGCATCTTGATCCAGCGCCTTCACATCCTCGGCCACTTGGGCGCGGGGCAGAATGCCGAAATTCTCAACCAGTTGGAAAGCAAAGCCTCGGGCCAAGCCGGTCAGTGTCTCGTCCTTGCTCAGCCCCAACAGAGGCTCGAACAAGGCGGCAACCTTGCGGTCGATGAAGTGCTGGAGGCGGCGTTTCACCTTCTCGGCCACTTCAGGCCCGGCGATATCGTCGACAAAGACTTCGACCTGCGGCTTCAGCGCGTCGCTGCCAGCGGTCAGTTTGCCCACCGCGGCGCTGCCCCACATGAGGCCGCCCTGTTCGGTGAAATCAATCTCGGTGTCCGGGGCGTTGTAGAACCGGTCGGCGCGCAGATGGAACTGCGGAGCCAAGGCCTGCAATGCGGCGGTTTTCACTGTCTTGTCCTCGGCCGCGCCCGCGCCCTTGTCCACCCGAAAGCGGAACCCGTCCAGCTTGCCTACAAATTCACCTTCAACGGTGACTTCACCGGTCTCGTTTACATCGGCCACCATGGCTTCCTTCTGTCCAAGCCGGCGCAGCAATACACTCGTGCGCCGATCTACAAATCTTTGAGTCAAACGCTCGTGCAGAGCGTCCGACAAGCGGTCTTCTACGACACGCGTCGTGTCGCGCCAATGGCTTTCGTCCTTTGTCCAGCCCTTGCGCTGCGCAACGTAGGTCCATGTGCGAATAAACGCGAGTCGTTTGGACAACGCATCAATGTCGCCATCGGTTCGATCAATTCGTTTGATTTGTCGTGCGAGCCAATCATCGGGGATATATCCGCGCTGGTGCAGATCGTTGAAAATGGTCTCCAAGAGCCCCGCATGTTCCGCATGGCTGATGCCGCGGAAATCGGGAATCCGGCACACATCCCACAGGAGCCGCACCGAAGCGCCATCCGTGGCCCGGGCAAAAACCTCATCCACCTGCGCCAGCGCCTTGAGCGCGCGCAGATCGTCGGATTCCCGCGCCCTGACCAGCCGCTCATCTTCGGGCGGCATTTCCAAGGTCTTGATCAGGCGGTCAATGCTGCCGAATTGCAAAGCGTGGTTGCGCCAGTTGATCTTGTTCTGCGGGGTAAAGTTGTGATCCATGATCGCGCGGGCAACGTGATCGTCCAGCGCAGGCGCGTCCCCGGTGGTGCCAAAGGTGCCAGATTTGAACCCGCGCCCTGCCCGCCCCGCGATCTGCGCCAGTTCATTCGGGGCCAAGGGCCGCATCCGCCGCCCGTCAAACTTACTGAGCGCCGAGAAGGCCACATGATCAACGTCAAGGTTCAACCCCATGCCGATGGCATCGGTGGCAACCAGATAGTCGACCTCTCCGTTCTGATACATCGCCACCTGCGCATTGCGCGTGCGTGGTGAGAGCGCCCCCATCACCACCGCCGCACCGCCCTTTTGGCGGCGGATCAGCTCGGCGATGGCATATACATTCTCAACCGAAAACCCGACGATTGCGCTACGAGGCTTCATCCGGCTTATCTTTTTCGGACCTGCATAGATCAATTCGCTCATCCGGTCGCGGCGCATGAAATCGACCCCCGGCACCAGCGCCGCGATGGTGCCGCGCATGGTGTCTGCCCCCATGAACAGCGTCTCATGCAGGCCCCGCGCGCGCAGCAGACGGTCGGTAAAGACATGGCCGCGCTCGGGATCGGCGCAAAGCTGGATCTCGTCGATGGCCACGAAATCCGCACCGATCTCTTGCGGCATCGCCTCGACGGTGCAGACCCAATATTGGGTGCGCGGGGGCACGATACGCTCTTCACCGGTGACCAGCGCCACCACCGAGGGGCCGCGGGCCTTTACGATCCGGTCATAGACCTCGCGCGCCAGCAGGCGCAACGGCAGGCCGATCACCCCCGTACGGTGCGCCAGCATCCTTTCGATCGCATAGGTCGTCTTGCCGGTATTTGTCGGGCCGAGAACGGCCACGACGCGCTTGTTGCCTGCCACCTGTCTATCCTTGAATTAAAGCTCGCGTCCGATGCCGTCCCGGCGCAGACCCTCAAGGGCCGACCGGGCGTCTTCGTGATGCGGGTTGAGGGCGAGCGTCTTGCGGTAAAGTGCGGCCGCACGGCCCAGATCTCCGAACTCCTGGATCATCACGGCAAGGCCGAAGATCGCGTTGTAATTGTCGGGGTTCAGCGCCAGCGTCCGCTCCAGGTCATCCAGCGCAGGACCATAGAGATCGGCCCCGTAATAGGCCTGCGCCCGGGCATGGAACCCTTCGGCGAAACCGGGGGCGTGATCGGTCAGCGCGGTTAAATGCTCGATCGCCAGACGTGCATCGCCATCCGCCATTGCCTCCCGCCCCCGCGACAGCAGCAAATCCATCGCAGCCGAACCGGAGCGCTGCCAATGCGCCTCGATCTCATGGGCGATTCTCGGGGCCTCCTCCGCTGGGGCCTCGCGCAGCTTTTGCATCAGCTCGGGCGGGGCCTTCTCGGCCACGGCCATGCCCGCAAGCAACACAAAGCTACCAACTGCCGCAACGGTATGTTTGAGGTTGACGGGTATGATGCGCATAACAAAACTGAATGTAACAGGCTGCCGCCGCAATTCCAGACGTAGCGGGGCCAAATGCCAAAAAAGGGCGAGCGATGAGCGATATTGTGAACGAAGCGGTAGTGGTGCTGAACGAAAAGCTGGCCGGCAGCGATTTTGACGGCACGGCCAAGTTCGACATCGAAGGTGAAGGCACCGTGATGATGGACGAAAACGGCGCCCGCGCGGCAGACGAAGAAGCCGACGTGACGCTGAGCGCGGATGCCGAAACCTTCCAGTCCATCCTCGAAGGCGACACCAACCCCACATCCGCATTCATGACCGGCAAGCTCAAGATCGACGGCGACATGGGCATGGCGATGAAGCTCGCCGCTGTTCTCGGCTGATGCATCTGGACCCGGCCCCGCTTTACACTGATATCGCCCCCGGCCCCGATGGGGGCCAAGCCCATTGGGCCGAGACATCGGATGGCAAGCGGATCAGGCTGGGTCACTGGCCCTGCGCAGGCGCGCGGGGCACGGTGCTGCTCTTCCCGGGGCGGACCGAATATATCGAAAAATACGGGCTTTGCGCCGCCGATTTCGCGCGGCGCGGCCTTGCCACCATGGCGATCGACTGGCGCGGTCAGGGACTGTCGGACCGGCTTTTGCCCGACGCGCGCGTCGGCCATGTGGATGTTTTCAGCGACTATCAGAAAGACGTCGCCGCCATGCTGCGCGCCGCGCGCAGCCTGAACCTGCCGCGCCCCTATTTCCTGCTGGCCCACTCCATGGGCGGCTGCATCGGCCTGCGTGCCGTGATGGAAGGACTGCCGGTGCAGGCCGTCGCCTTCACCGGCCCGATGTGGGGCATCTATGTCGTCCCACATCTGCGCGCGCTGGCGTGGTCCTTGGCGCAGTTCATGCCCCGCGTCGGACAGGGCCACCGCCTGCCCCCGGGCACCAAGATCGAAGCCTATCCCGCCATCGCCCCTTTCGAAGGCAACCTGCTGACCACCGATCCGCAGATGTACGACATGATGCGCGATCAACTGGCCGCCCACCCCGAGCTGAGCCTCGGCGGCCCCAGCTTCGTCTGGCTGCGCGAGGCACTGGCCGAGACCAAACACCTCGCCGGACGCTCGGCGCCCAACATTCCCTGCGTCACCTACCTTGGCAGCAACGAGCGTATCGTCGCCACCGACCGCGTCCACAAGCGCATGGCGCAGTGGAAAGGCGGGCGGCTTGAGATCGTACCGGGCGGCGAGCATGAGGTGCTGTTGGAGAGGCCCGAGTTGCGCAAGCCGATCTTCGACGGGCTGGAAAAGCTCTATCTGGGCAATATCACCGGTTAACCCCGCGCCTTAACCCCTCGCCCGCGTCATTTTCCTGTGCAATCCGCCCGCGCCGCCTAGATTGCTTGGGATGACACGCGAACCCGTCCTCAGCTTCACCGAAAACGGCATCTACTGCGCCGCTGGTGGCTTCTACATCGACCCCTGGCGCCCCGTCGCCCGGGCGCTGATCACCCACGGCCACGCCGACCATGCCCGCGACGGCATGGGCAGCTATCTGGCCACCCATGCCGCGCTCCCCGTAATGCGCCACCGGTTGGGCGAGATCGCCATCGAGGGCATCGCCTATGGCGAGACGCGCCAGATCGGCGGGGCCACGGTCTCTTTCCACCCCGCAGGCCATGTCCCCGGCAGCGCGCAGATCAGGGTCGAGGTCGGTGGCGAGGTCTGGGTCGCTTCGGGCGATTACAAGGTGATCGACGATGGCATGTCCGAGGCTTTCGAGCCGGTCCGCTGCCACCATTTCATTACTGAGAGCACCTTTGGCCTGCCGGTCTTCCGCTGGGCCCCACAGGCCGAGGTGGCAGCGCAGATCAACGACTGGTGGGCGGGCTGCAAGGCGGCGGGCAAGACCGCCTTCCTCGGCGCCTATTCACTGGGCAAGGCACAGAGGCTTCTGTCGATGCTCGACCCCGAGATCGGGCCGATCCTGACCCATACGGCGGTGGAGAACACCAACGAGGTTCTGCGCGGCCAAGGCATCGCGCTGCCCGAGACCACGCTGGTCACGCCCGAACTTAACCCTAAGGAGCATCCCGGCGCGCTGGTGCTGGCACCGCCCTCTGCGCTCGGTAGCCAATGGGCGCGGCGTTTTGGCGCGCAGGAAAGCGCCTTCGCCTCGGGCTGGATGGCGCTGCGCGGGGTGCGGAGGCGGCGCGCGGGGGACCGAGGCTTTGTCATCTCGGACCATGCGGATTGGCATGGGCTGCTTTGGGCGATCCGCGAGACCGGGGCGGAAAACATATATGTCACACATGGTTACACGGATATCTTCACGCGATACCTGAACGATCAGGGATGGAACGCCGAAGTCGTGCCCACCCAGTTCGAAGGTGACGGGGGCGACAGCGAATGAAGGATTTTGCCGCGCTTTTCAACGCCGTCGACCAGACCACCAAGACCACGGTCAAAGTGGCCGCCCTGGCCGAGTATTTCACCACGGCCGCCGAGGATGACCGCCTCTGGACCGTGGCGCTCTTCTCGGGCCGCCGCCCGAAACGCGCCGTCACCACGACCCGCCTGCGCGAATGGGCTTCTGAGGCCTCCGGCGTACCGCTCTGGCTTTTCGAGGACAGCTACGCCATCGTCGGCGATCTGGCCGAGACCATCGCGCTGGTCCTGCCACCGGTCGAAAGCGAGGACACCGGCACGCTCACCTCCTGGATCAACGCCCTGCGCGGGTTGAAGGATCTCGACGACACGGCGCGCAAGGAATTTGTCCTCTCGGCGTGGCAACAACTCGGCGGCACCGAACGGTTTCTCTTCAACAAGCTCATCACCGGCGGCTTTCGCATCGGCATCAGCCAGAAGCTGATGACCCGGGCGCTCTCGCGCGCCACCGGGCGGCCCGAGGCGGAGATGGCGCACCGCCTGATGGGCAACTGGCACCCCGACGACGTGACATGGCACAGCCTGATCGAGGCCGAGGACGCCAGCGCCGACGCCTCGCGCCCCTACCCCTTCTACCTCGCCTATGCGCTGGAGGACGGGCCGGAAGGCTTGGGCGAACCTGAGGACTGGCGGGCCGAGTGGAAATGGGACGGCATCCGGGGCCAGCTCATCCTGCGCGACGGCGACTATTTCGTTTGGTCGCGCGGCGAAGAGTTGATGACCGACCGTTTCCCCGAACTCGCCCGTGCCGCCGACCACTTAACCCCCGGCACGGTGCTGGATGGCGAATTGCTGGTCTGGCAGCCGGGAGCCGAATTCCCGTCTTCCTTCAACGCTCTGCAAGCGCGGATCGGGCGCAAGACGGTCCCCAAGAAGCTGCTCAAGGACGCGCCGGTGGTGCTGCACGCCTACGACCTGCTCGAATGGCAGGGCGAGGACATCCGCCACCGCCCCTTTGCTGAACGCCGCGCGCTTTTGGAAGAGGCCGCCGCCGATCTACCCGCCGACGCGCCCGTACGTCTATCCCCGCAGCACCAGTTCACCGATTGGACCGAATTGGCTGATTTGCGTGAGACGGCGCGCGAGGCGCAGGCCGAAGGCTTGATGCTGAAACGCGCCGACAGCCCCTATCTGTCAGGCCGTAAGAAGGGCGATTGGTGGAAATGGAAGCTCGATCCGCTGACCATCGACGCGGTGATGATCTATGCGCAATCGGGTTCCGGCCGCCGTGCGAACCTGTTCACCGATTTTACCTTCGCGGTCTGGAACGGCAACGATCTGGTGCCCTTCACCAAAGCCTATTCCGGTCTGACGGATGAGGAGTTTCGCCAGATCACCGCATGGGTACGGCGCAACACCCAGCAGCGGTTTGGCCCCGTACGGCAGGTCACTCCCCACCACGTCTTCGAGATCGCCTTCGAAGGCATCCAGCCCAGCCCGCGCCATAAGTCCGGCGTCGCCCTGCGCTTTCCGCGGATGCTGCGCTGGCGCAAGGACAAGCCGCTGCAAGAGGCCAACACCCTCGACGATCTGAAAGAAATGCTGCGCATCTACGGATAGGTTGTTCCGGCCCGCCCGGAGGCATAGATGTGACGAAACGCAAATGAGGTACACCGATGTTTCAGCTTCCCTTCCCGCTTCACGATCCCAACGCCAGCGCCGGGGGCAAAGACCTTGGCGATCTGCCGGAATGGGATCTGAGCGATCTCTACACCAGTGAAGACGCGCCCGAATTGAAACGCGACCTCGACTGGCTGGAGGAAGCCTGCGCCAGCTTCGCCGCCGATTACGAAGGCAATCTGGCCATGCTGGATGCCAAGGGACTGCTCGACTGCGTGCTGCGCAACGAAAAGATCAATCAGGTCGCCGGACGCATCATGTCCTTCGCGGGCCTGCGCTACTACCAGCAGACCACCGACGCGGGCCGGGCCAAGTTCATGTCCGACATGCAGGAGAAAATCACCGATTACACCACGCCGCTGGTGTTTTTCACGCTGGAGCTCAACAAGCTGCCCGACGATCACCTCGCCCAACTGCTGGACGAGAACCCCGATCTTGCGCGCTACAAGCCCGTCTTCGACCGGATCCGCGCGATGAAGCCCTACCAGCTGTCGGACGAGATGGAGAAGTTCCTGCACGATCTCGGCGTCGTCGGCGACGCATGGGAGCGGATGTTCGACGAGACCATCGCCGGGCTGGAGTTCGAGGTCGACGGCGAGACGCTGAACATCGAAGGCACGCTGAACCTGCTGACCGACCCCGACCGCGCCAAGCGCGAGGCGGGTGCGCGGGAACTGGCCAATGTGCTGGGCCGCAACATCCGCACCTTCGCCCGCGTGCACAACACGCAGGTGAAGGAGAAAGAGGTCATCGACCGCTGGCGCGGCATGGAAACGCCGCAGACGGGCCGTCACCTCAGCAACCACGTTGAACCCGAGGTCGTCGAGGCCCTGCGCAACGCCGTGGTCGAAGCCTATCCGAAGCTGAGCCACCGGTATTATGAGCTCAAGCGCAAGTGGCTGGGCCTTGATGTGATGCAGGTCTGGGACCGCAACGCGCCGCTGCCAATGGAAGACCCCAAGGTGGTCGACTGGGCGCAGGCCGAAGCGACCGTGATGGAGGCCTACAACGCCTTCGATCCGCGCATGGGCGAACTGGCCAAGCCCTTCTTCACCAAGGGCTGGATCGACGCGGGCGTGAAACCCGGCAAGGCGCCCGGGGCCTTCGCACATCCCACCGTGACGGACGTGCACCCTTACGTCATGCTGAACTACCTCGGCAAACCGCGCGACGTGATGACGCTGGCGCATGAGCTGGGCCACGGTGTGCACCAGGTGCTGGCCGCCGATCAGGGCGAGATGCTCTCCTCCACCCCGCTGACATTGGCCGAGACCGCTTCAGTCTTCGGCGAGATGCTCACCTTCCGCAAGATGCTCGACAAGGCCCAGACCCAAGCCGAGCGCAAGGTGCTGCTGGCAGGCAAGGTCGAGGACATGATCAACACGGTCGTGCGCCAGATTGCCTTCTATGACTTTGAGTGCAAACTACACGAGGCGCGCCGCGGCGGGGAGCTGACACCCGACGACATCAACGCGCTGTGGATGAGCGTTCAGGCCGAAAGCCTCGGGCCGGCATTCGAGTACATGGAGGGCTACGAGACCTTCTGGGCCTATATCCCGCACTTCGTGCATTCGCCCTTCTACGTCTACGCCTATGCCTTTGGCGACGGTCTGGTGAACGCGCTCTACGCCGTCTACGCGGAAGGCGAAGAGGGCTTTGAAGAGAAGTATTTCGACATGTTGAAAGCGGGCGGATCGAAGCACCACAAAGAATTGCTCGCCCCCTTTGGCCTTGATGCCAGCGACCCGGCATTCTGGGACAAGGGCCTGTCGATGATCTCTGATATGATCGACGAATTGGAAGCGATGGAGGACTGATGTCCCGCGCCGAGCGCCTGAAAGAAAGGTTCGCCCCCTTCTTTGTCTGGATTCAACGGCGGGTGCCGCCCGGATTTAGATTTGCGCTCGGCCTGCTGCTCATCTGTGGCGGCATCCTCGGGTTCTTGCCGATCCTCGGCTTCTGGATGCTGCCGCTTGGCCTCATGGTGGCGGCGATGGATGTGCGGCTATTTCGGCGCTGGCGCTCTCTTCGCCGCAGACGGCGGGCAGAACGGCCTTGAGGTCACTTCAACTGGCTGTCTTTTGAGCCCCGCCGATTAATTCCGCCGCGCATCTGCGCCTGCCCGTCTCGTTCCCGCACGCAGTCGATACAAAGCTTTACCCCCGGCAGCGCCATGCGCCGCGCCTCTGGAATCGGCTCTTCGCATTCCGCGCAATGGGTGCGGCTCTCGCCCACTGGCGCGCGGCGCGCTTTTAGCCGCGCCAATTCGCCGGAAATGGAGGCTTCGATCTGCTCGCTCACCGCGCCATCGCGTGTCCATCCACCTGCCATGTTGCGCCCTCCTCATGCGGTTCACTTCATAGATATGGGGCGCAGCGGCGGCTTGTCACGGCTTCACCCGGGATATGGCCCTCGCCCCAAGGGTTATTAGATGAGGGCGCGCAGACAAAAAAACACCCCCAAAAGGGGGTGCAGCTGCTAGGCATTGGGCGGTGAGTCAAGCAGCACGCAGGGTCGTATCTCCTCCATTCAAACGGTTTAGCAGGGTGGACAGGGTGACGGCGCTTTGAATGAGCCGTCGGCGAAGCTCTTGTCGCTGGCCGGCAGGGCGCAGCGGAACGTTGGTGCGCAGGTAGACCCTTTGCGGCATGGCGGCGGGATGGCAGGTATAGGTCACTTCAACCATCGCCTCGACCCGGCCAAAGTCGCGGGCATAATGTACACTGTGAAATCGGGCGTCGCAGATGGTAAGTGTGACGGGGCATTCATCGGACGGGTGACCAACGGTGACGGGATCATAGCTGCGTTTGCGGCGGAGAATGTCACCTGCATTGAGGGACGTGATGGGGCCGGGTGTTTCTGGCGCGGTAGAGCGGCTTGGCATGTCTGATCCTCTTCCTAATGGTCTGGTCGCTTATCTTCCCTTTCTATGGGCCTTTGCGTTCCCTGAGGTGCCGCTTTTGCCCAACCTGTATACAAGTTGTCGGAGCCAATTGTGGCATAAATGTGGCAACAGATTGCCGACAGTGGGGCAAACGTATAATTTGCCAAACTTTTTTCACATTTCCTATGCGAAAGGGAGGTCTACCTCTCCTTTTCGACCTCTAGCAGCCAGTTCTCCTGAAGCTGGTTTTCGATCGCTTCGGGGAAATGGCTGCGCACCAAGGCGATGGCTTCCGCAGCGGGCATTCCGGCCCCGATCAGCAACCACGCCGCGATCAGCCCACTGCGCCCCGCGCCGTATTGGCAGGAAAGGGCGACTGTCTCTCCCGCCTCTAGCGCCGCCTCTAAACGGGCGCGGTGTGCAGGCCATTGCGCCAAGAAACTATCGCAAGGGACGTTGAAATCTTCGATTGGCGCGAAGGAGAGCCTTAGGCCAAGCGACTGTGAAGTCTTTGAAATCAGGGGAAAGCTCCATCAGGAAGCTCGACCTCCTCGGTAAGAACCAGCAACTCACGCGCCCCAGCCGCGCGCAAGCCTTCTAGGGTTTCCCGCATCTGGTGAGGATCGAGGTAAGCGCTGCCATCCACATGGGTTAACAGCCCCGGAAACCCCGTCATCGCCAGATGCCCGCCGCGGGGCGTGGGGATAACGGCGCGTATCGAGGTCGCTTCAGGATCGAATAAAGGCACATCACGAGACATAAAAACATCCATAGAATTTGAGTAACGGCAGGAACACCTGTATACATGTTAAATAAGTAACATCGAATAGACGAAGGATGCCGGGCAATGTCTACCCAAGTCAAATCCAGCGCGGCGATTGCAGAGGCGCTTCGGACGGACATCTGCCTGAACCGCAATATCGCCGACGGCATGCTGCATGAGGTGGCCCTCGCCCAGCGTTTCGGCGTGTCCCGCACGCCCATCCGGCAAGCATTGCAACGTTTGGCCTATGAACGCATGATCGCCGTGAAATCCGGCGTGGGGTCTGTCGTGACCCCTCTGGACGCGCCCATGCGCGCGGATGACATCCGCGCGGCGGTGGCGATTATCGAAGCCGCCGGCAAATGTGCAGCGCCCTCCCCCGCCCCAGCGGGGCACTTCATGTCGCTCGCCGGGGTACTGGGCATGATGGACCTCGCCCCGCTGGACAATGCCGAGGCGTTTTTCGACATCCGCGCCCGGCTTTTGAACGCCCTATCGGAGATGATCGAGAACCCGATCCTCAGCGACGCCTTTCGCGCGGCCTATTGGCGGCTGATCAGATGGTCCCTGCGTGATTTCGACACCGCGCCGGAACCTCAGATCGTGCATCTGCGAGCGGTGCTGCAAGCCGCTGCCCGGGCGATGCAGTCGGGCACGATCGCCGCCTGTTTCGAAGAAGTCGCAAGGCTCGAAAGCCAGCTTGTCGAACCTCGAAGCTAATAAAGAAAAGCCCCGCTCCAAAGAAGCGGGACCCTCTGCATCATCGGGATCAGCCGTTAGCTGGCCGCCAACATGCCCTTTTCCTTCGCCAAGTCGCGCATCCGCTTTTGCAGCTTCTCGAAGGCGCGCACTTCGATCTGGCGGATCCGCTCGCGGCTGACATCGTATTGCGCCGAGAGGTCTTCGAGCGTGACAGTCTCATCCGACAGGCGACGCTGGGTCAGAATGTCCTTCTCGCGCTCGTTCAGCACGTCCAAAGCCTCGGCCAGCATCTCACGCCGGGTCTCCAATTCGTCACGCTCCGCGTAGTCGCCTGCTTGGTCGGCGTCTTCATCCTCCAACCAATCTTGCCACTGCATCGTGCCTTCGCCTTCGGACCCGACAGTCGCGTTGAGCGAGGCATCCCCGCCCGACATCCGCCGGTTCATGGAGACGACCTCATCCTCGGTCACGCCAAGTTGGGTCGCGATCTCTTTCACGTTTTCAGGGCGCAGATCGCCCTCTTCCAGCGCGCCAATCTTGTTCTTGGCCTTACGCAGGTTGAAGAACAGCTTTTTCTGACCTGAGGTCGTGCCGAGCTTGACCAGCGACCACGACCGCAGGATGTATTCCTGAATCGAGGCGCGAATCCACCACATCGCATAGGTGGCAAGGCGGAAGCCCTTCTCAGGATCGAAACGTTTCACCGCCTGCATCAGGCCGACGTTCGCTTCCGAGATCACCTCGGACTGTGGCAATCCATAGCCGCGGTAGCCCATCGCGATCTTCGCCGCGAGGCGCAGGTGAGAGGTGACCATCTTATGCGCAGCTTCGGTGTCTTGTTCTTCGACCCAGCGTTTGGCCAGCATGTACTCTTCCTCAGGCTCCAGCAGCGGGAACTTGCGGATCTCTTGCATATAGCGGTTCAGCCCACCTTCGGGCGTTGGTGCGGGCAGATTTGCATAATTTGCCATGTCTTGTCCCTTTCCCCAGTTTAATCGGGGCCTATGTTATTTCGCTTAACATGCAATATGGGCGGCCCCCTTCGTGCTTTCAAGACAGAAGCATTCACGCTTTTGTTCATGACTGCACAGTTTCTGTGAACAAAACGTAACCGATCCTTCGGCGGTTCCGCGGGGTGGCGGGGTCACGCCGATGGGGCGGTGGGGCCGTCGCGTAGCAGGTCCAGCAGGGCGGCCATATCGGGCGGCAGGGGTGCTTCGAAACGCAGGTTTTCACCGGTTACTGGATGTTCGAACCCCAGAACGGCGGCGTGCAGTGCTTGCCGAGGGAAGGCGCGGATTGCTTCGGCGGTGGCCTCAGGCAAGGCCGTCTTGGCCAGCTTGCGCCGCCCGCCATAGGTGGCATCCCCCACCAGCCCATGGCCCGCATGGGACATGTGCACGCGGATTTGGTGCGTGCGACCCGTCTCAAGCCAGCATTCCAGCAGCGCCAGTACGGGCGGGGTGCCAAAACGCTCAACCGTGCGGGCGCGGGTCACCGCGTGCCGCCCGCCTTGAAACAGCACCGCCTGGCGCTGGCGGTCGGTCTTGTGCCGCGCCAGTTGGGTGGTCATCCGCAGGATATTCCCCGCCTCGAAGGACGCGCCTTTGACGCCCCGCAGGCGCGGGTCATTGGCATCCGGCACGCCGTAAACGAGGGTCTGGTAATAGCGCTCTACGGTATGTTTCTCGAATTGCGCCGCCAGCCCGTGATGCGCCGCATCAGATTTGGCGACGACGAGCAGACCGGTGGTATCCTTGTCGATCCGGTGCACGATGCCGGGCCGTTTCATTCCGCCCACGCCAGAGAGATCATCACCGCAATGTGCTAACAATGCGTTAACCAGCGTGCCAGATGGAGAGCCGGGCGCAGGATGCACCACCATGCCTGCGGGTTTATCGATCACGATGAGGTCGTCATCCTCAAAGACCACCGAAAGGGGGATGTCCTCGGGCAGGATGTGGCTTTCCGCCGCCTCTTCGACCGTGATCTGCACCGCCTGCCCTTCGGCCACTTTGGCGCGGGGGTCTTGGACCACGACACCGTCCAGCGTGACAGCGCCCTCGGTGATCAAACGGCCCAAACGGGTGCGCGACAGGTTCGCTTCCTCTGGCACATCGCGGGCCAGCGCCTTATCAAGACGGGCGGGCGGGCTATCGTTCAGAATGAAATCAATGCGGCGGTGAGACATGGACACGGACAACCCTGATGAACCGGCAAACCTGCGGTTTCTGCGGCGGATGGTGACGGTCTTGACCGTCGTGATGATTGGCGGGGTTCTAGTGCTGATCTTCGTGCTTGTCACCCGCCTGAGCGATCAGGGCCCGACCATGCCGCGCAGCATCACCCTGCCCGATGGCAGCAGCGCCCAAGCGTTTACGCAAGGCCGCGGCTGGTATGCGGTGGTGACGGATGCGGATGAGATCCTGATCTTTGACCAGTTGACCGGCGCATTGCGCCAGACGGTCGAGATCGAGTGATCAGCCGCGGATCGTTTTGGCGAAGGTCGAATAGATCGGCTCGTTCGCGCAGATGATCTCACCATGTTGCAGGATGTTGCGCTCAGGGCGGATCGGCTCGACAAGGCCACCGGCCTCTTTGACGATCAACATGCCCGCGGCCACATCCCAAGGCTTCAGACGACGCTCCCAAAAGCCATCGTAACGGCCCGAGGCGACATAGGCGAGATCGAGCGATGCCGCACCCCAGCGGCGCACACCGGCGCAGACGGGCAGCAGGCGGCCCAAATCCTTGAGCGTTTCAGGCAGATCGGCACGCCCCCCGAAAGGCAGACCTGTGGCAAAGATCGACTCAATCATGCGGTGACGGCCCGAAACCCGCAGGCGCCCTTCGTTCATCCAAGCGCCGGTGCCTTTCTCGGCAAAAAACATTTCGTCCTTGGCGGGGTCAAAGACCACACCGGCAACGATCTCGCCCTTATGCTCCAACGCGATGGAGATGGCCCAATGCGGCAGACCGTGCAGAAAGTTCGTCGTGCCATCCAGCGGGTCGACGATCCAGCGACGGGTCGGGTCTTGGCCCTCTTCCTCGCCCCCCTCTTCGGCCAGCCAGCCATAGGTCGGGCGCGCGCCCATCAGGTCGTCTTTGATGATCTTCTCGGCGCCGATGTCGGCCTTGGTCACGAAATCGCCCGCGCCCTTGACCGAGACCTGAAGGTTCTCGACCTCGCGGAAATCCTTGACCAATGCACGCCCCGCTTTGCGTGCCGCCTTGATCATGATGTTGAGATTCGCACTGCCGATCATTGTTCGCGCCCTTTGATGGATAAGGCGGGACGTATAGGGCGCAAGAGCGCAATTGCCAAGGGGGCAGAAACCTGCACCGCTTATTGATTCTTGCGCGCCTCACGGGTTGCATTCAGAGCGCGAGGGAACACCTTGGACGCTGTAGCAACCAGCACGAAGGAAACCCCATGTCCGACCAGATGCAGAGAATCGTCCTCGCCTCCCGCCCCGATGGCGCACCCACGCCCGAGAACTTCCGCCTTGAAAGCGCGGATATCCCGCAGCCGGGCGACGGCGAAATTCTGGTCGAAGTGCATTACATGTCGCTCGACCCATACATGCGGGGCCGGATGGACGATGCGAAATCCTATGCCGAACCTGTGCCCATCGGCGGGTTGATGGAAGGCGGCAGTGTGGGCAAGGTGATCGCCTCGAATGACCCAAGCTTTGCCGAGGGCGATTTTGCCTTTGGCGCCTTCGGCTGGGCCACCCATGGCGTCGCCCCGGCGAAACAATGTCAGAAGGTCGATGCCGAAGGCGTGCCGATCACCGCCTCGCTCGGCGTGCTGGGCATGCCCGGCCTGACCGGCTGGTACGGCTTGAACGACATCGGCCAGCCGAAAGAAGGCGAGACCCTCGTCGTGGCCGCGGCCACCGGCCCCGTCGGCTCAATCGTGGGGCAATTGGCTAAGGCCAAAGGGCTGCGCACCGTGGGCATCGCAGGCGGCGCCGAGAAATGCGAGATCGCCACCCGCGATTTTGGCTTTGACGTCTGCCTTGATCACCGCGCCTATGACGATGCCAAATCCCTGCGCACCGCCCTGAAACAGGCCGCGCCGGATGGCATTGATATCTATTACGAAAACGTCGGCGGCAAGGTGCTGGACGCGGTGCTGCCGCTGATGAACCCCCATGGCCGGATCCCGCTTTGCGGCATGATCGCATGGTATAACGCGGGCGGACTGGGTGCCGATGCCGAGGGAGCTGGCCTCACCGCCCCGCGGCTGTGGCGGACGATTTTGGTGAACTTCCTCACCGTGCGCGGCTTCATCATCTCGAACCACTGGGATCAGATGCCGAAGTTCCAGCGCGAAGTGGCGCCAATGGTCGCCGATGGCCGCGTGAAGGTGAAAGAGGACATCACCGAAGGGCTGGAGAATGCACCGCAGGCCTTCATCGACATGCTGAATGGCGGGAACACCGGCAAGGCTATCGTTAAGGTGAAGTAAACGTTGGAATGCGTCGTTCCGCCTTGTGGAACGGCGCGTTCACCCACCCGGCCCGGCGTCAAGCCGCAGGGCCGGGCCATCGCTTGCCCGTCCCCGGGTAGGCGATTTAGAAAGGCTTGGTGCAACTTCGCGTCCGTGCGTCATGGCTGAACCATAAAGCGGCATGAACCACGGTCAGATCGCCCACCCACGGGCAGGCGCTGGCCCTCGGCACCCCGCTCAGGCCCGCTGCAACTTCCGCGCCTCCTGCCCGGCCAGCTTCAACAACTCATCCATGAACGGCTTGCCCAGATCATCCCGCCGCACCGCTGCATAAAGCCGCCGTGTAATCCCCTCGGCCGTCAAAGGCCGCGTGACGTAATCGGAGGAATATTTCACCTCCCGCACGACCCAATCTGGCAGGACCGAGACCCCGCGGTTGGACGCCACCAGCAACAGGATCACCGCCGTCAGTTCCACCTGCCGGATCGCCGCAGGCTCGACCTTGGCGGGGATCAACAACTGGCTGAACACGTCCAGCCGGGTCCGCTCCACTGGATAGGTAATCAGCGTCTCCCCGCGAAAATCGGCCGCCTCGACAAAGGGCTTTTCGGCCAAAGGGTGGTTCTGCGAAGCCACGAAAACCGGATTGTAATCAAACAGTTCGACAAATTCGACACCCGGCAGTTCCTCAGGGTCCGAGGAGACCACCAGATCAACCTCTTCCCGTAAAAGCGCAGGCAGCGCGTCGAAGGCGAGACCGGGGCGGATATCGACATCCACATCCGGCCAATGGCGGCGGAACTGCTCCAACACCGGGAAGAGCCACTCGAAACAGGCGTGACATTCGATCGCGATATGCATCCGCCCCGTGCTGCCCGCCCGCAGACCCGAAAACTCGTCCTGCAAGGCTTCGACCTGCGGCAAGACCTGCTGCGCGAGCTTCAACAGCCGCTGCCCGGCAGGGGACAACTTCAACGGTTTCGAGCGGCGCACGAACAGTTCAACCCCCGCCTGATCCTCTAACCCCTTTACTTGGTGACTTAAGGCCGACTGCGTGATATTCATCTGATCCGCCGCGCGGGCCAAGCCGCCCGCCTCGTGGATGGCCTTGATTGTGCGCAGGTGACGGAACTCAATGTGCATTTGAGGCATTACTCATGTTCAAGATGAATGTTATGAGTTTGTCTCACAAGCCTAGATGTGAGACAAGACGTGAAACCGCCAAAAGGATCTTTCAATGACCACGCCTGCCGTTTCCTTCGAAGTCTTCCCGCCCCGCACCGTCGGCGCGGCGTTCAAACTGTGGGATGCGGCGCAGGCATTGGCCCCGCTGGCGCCGCGTTTCTTCTCTGTCACCTACGGCGCGGGTGGCACCACGCGCGATCTCACCCATGATTCGGCGCATGTGCTGCACCGCACCTCGGGCCTGCCCGTTGCAGGCCACCTGACCTGCGTCGGCGCCAGCCGGGCGGAGACGCTCGACGTGGCCGATAAATTCGCCGAAGCAGGCATCAAGGACATCGTCGCCCTGCGCGGCGACCCGCAAGCGGGCACCGACAAGTTCGTGCCCCACCCCGAAGGCTTCGCCGACAGTTGCGAGCTGATCGAGGCGCTGGCGAAAACCGGCAAATTCACAATCCGCGTCGGCGCCTACCCCGACCCGCACCCCGAAGCGGCGGACCAGCAGGCGAATATCGACTGGCTCAAGCGCAAGTTCGACGCAGGCGCGGATGAGGCCCTGACCCAGTTCTTCTTTGAGGCGGAGACCTTCCTGCGTTTCCGCGACGCCTGCGTGAAAGCGGGCATCGACAAGCCGATCACGCCGGGCATCCTGCCGGTGGTGAACTGGACCTCGGCCCGCAAATTCGCCGTCAAATGCGGCACGCCGGTCCCGGAATGGGTCGACCAAGCCTATGAGGCCGCGATCCGCGATGACCGGCACGACCTGCTGGCCCAAGCCATGTGCACCGAACTGTGCAGCGAGTTGATCGACGAAGGCGTGGATGCGCTGCATTTCTACACGCTCAACCGCGCGGAACTCACCCGCGACGTCTGCCGCGCCATCGGCGTGACCCCGCAGGTCGATCTCTCGGACGTCGCGTAAGCGCCGCCCCTCTGGCAGGGGGGGCTTGCCCCTGCCCCGCGCGGGCGTATCCTCCGGCGAAATTCACTTGCCGGAGAAGACCATGCCCCGCATCGCCCAAAGCCCTGATGATCTTTTGTCCCAATCCGAAGCGCTCAAGCTTTCGGGGCTGGAGTTCATGCAGGCCATTCTCGACGGCACCAACCCCGGCCCGCCCATCGGCCAGACCATGGGCTATGCGCTGCATTCGGTCGAAGAGGGCCGCATCGTCTTTCGCGGCGCGCCGAGCTTTGCCATGGCGAACCCGATGGGCACGGTGCACGGCGGCTGGTACGGCACGCTGCTCGATTCAGCGATGGCCTGCGCGGTGATGACGAAAATCCCCCGCGGCTCGGTCTATACCACTTTGGAATACAAGATTAATATCCTGCGCGGCCTGCCTTTGGGGATGGAGATCGACTGTATCGGGGCGACCGATCATGTGGGGCGGTCGACCGGTATCGCGCATGGCGAAATTCGGGGTGTTGAGGACGGGAAGCTCTACGCCACAGGCTCGACCACCTGCATCGTGATGAAGCTCGCCTAACCCCATTCACAAAAGAACCCCGGCGGGATTACTCCACACCGGGGTTCGGTCATTCAGCTAAAGCGTTAACCGCTTGAATTAGTCCCAGAAGCCTTCGTCAACGCCGGGCAGCGCTTCGAGTTCTTCTTCACTCAGACGCGTGACATAGGCGTAGGTCTGGTCGTCGACGGCCACGAGGTTCACATCGGGTGTCGAGATCATGACGTGTTTGTCACCGATATCGAGGAAACCACCGACCTCGGCCACGATGCCGACCATCTGGCCGTTCTTGGACAGAACGATGTCTTCGATCTCACCAATTTCGTTCCAGTCGGCGCCGATTTCGTTATAGGCCGTGTTGGGGCTCCATTCGTCGCCGGCTTCGTTGAGGGTGTAGATCTCCCCGCCAGTGATATCGCGCGAGCGGATCAGATCGCCGCGCATTTCGTTCATCTGCATGCTATCGACGTTGGAATAGTCGGTCATATGCGTTTCAGCGAAAGCGGCAGTGCCTGCGAGTGTCAGGGCAAGGGTGCTGGCTGTAAGCGTTTTCATGTCTCTCTCCTCTTCGTTATTTGCTATGGTCACAACGAAAGCTCGGACAGAACGTTCCAGAAAATCCAAAATTTACTATGGGTTAGGGTGCCAGCGCGCCGGCAGCGTTATGCGGCGTGCCACAGAAAAGGCAGTTCGCCCCAAGGCGGAGATAGAATGAAATTGGGGGGGGGTGGTACCACCTCCTGGTCTCGAACCAGGGACCTCTTGATCCACAATCAAGCGCTCTAACCAACTGAGCTAAGGCGGCACTGGGGCGGATTTAGCGCCCGTGGCGGAGGAATGCAAGACCTCAAAGTCAGAAGAAATGCCGGTTTCCGTCAGATTTTTCGCACGCCCTGTGTCATCGGCACTCATGCGGGAAACGCGGGTGGATGACGCGGCGATTCCGCCCTCGGTCTCCAAGCCGCGCGTCGCCGCAATCTCCCGATCCGCCAGAACGGCACCCCACCCTCGTGCAAAATGGTGATGACGCACCCGTCACCTAAGGCCAAAGCGCCCCCTGCCCTGCGCCGCAACCCGCCAAGATATCTTGCCTTTTCGCCCATGCCGCGCTAGCGATAAGCCCCAACAAACCGGAGGCTCCCATGGGCATCGACACCGAACGCGACATCGAAGCAAACCTGCAAATCGGCCCGACAGACAAGGGCATGGTCCGCCTTTTCGTTGAAGGCGGCGGCGTTGAAATTCCGATGGATTTCACCCCGGAAGAAGCCCGCGAAATCGCGGAAGAGATCATGGCCGCCGCGAACCGCGCAGGCAAAAAAGGGCGCTAAGCCGCCTAAAAGCGGGTTCGCCCCGCCTTAGGGATATGGGCGAACAACCTCACCCCCCTTTCAAGACCAGTTCGGCGCCATGTCGGGATCGCGTAGGCGATGCAGGCGCCGGGCGGCATGGGTCGCGAATTTCTGCACCATCACCTTGCGCCGGGCGGGCGCAAGCTTGGTCTCATCGCACATCCTCACAATCTCGGCCCCATAGGCGTCACCGATGATGAGGCCGCTTTCCTCGGGCAGCAGTTCTACCGGGAAATCACTGTCCACGGCCCAAAAGAACCGGTCGGCCCATTCCAAATAGCCCTCCCATTTTGCGTCGCCCATGAAGTCGGCGCGACTGGATTTGCATTCGACGATCCAAATCTCCCCCTTAGGGCCAAGCGCCATCACGTCGACCCGCAAACCGCGCGTCGGCACAAGTTCCTCGACCGAGGCGAACCCAAGATCGGCCAAATGCCGCATCACCCCCCGCGCCAATAATTGGCCGGGTTGGAACTGTCGTATGTCATTCTCCATCATGGCGACAAATATGAACATTTGATGAACATCCACAAGGGGCAGCACCGGAAAGTTTGGTAATTCCCCCGTGACCCCCTATCTTCACCCCAGCAAAGCGAGGGAGGCCCATGGCACAACGCGAACCGATGAGTGAGACGCAGGCGCGCGGGGTGCGTTACGCCCGTGAATTGGAGGGCCACCTGACATGGCTCGATACATTCTCGGGCACGGCGCTTGGCGTTTTGGCCGTGGCCTCGGGCATTTACACCTATCTTGGCGTCTCGTCGCTGCTGGATGACAACGGCGCCATGTCGGCCTTTGCCGCGATCGCCTATTCGGTGGCGGTCTCGGTGGGGATTTTCGTCTTCTGGTCCTATCTGCTGAGGCTCTTCCCCGCAGTGCGCACCACCCGTGCGCGGATGGGACTTTTGGGGGCGATGGGGCTCGGCTCCGTCGCGATCATCGCCATGTCGAGCTGGCTGAACGCGGCGGCACTTGCCGGATCGGCGGCGGTCGAACAGCATCTGGCCGAGACGGTGCAAGATTACCAAGGCGCGTTAGAGCGCACCCATGAGATTGCCCTGTCCGCCCAAGGGCTTGAGCGGGACGTGGCGCGGGTCAGACAAAGCTTTGAAGACCTGAGCGAGCAAGAGGCCGCTGGCAGCCTCTCGGGCCTTGCCGGGCGCGGCGCGGTGTTCCGGGTGCTGCGGCAGAAGTCGGCGGAACTGGGCGCGCTGGAGGCGCAGATCGCCACCCAGACCCCGCTGGTGAATGACGCCTTCGCCGAGGGGAACCAGATCCTCAGCCGCATGCGCGCCCTGACGGTGGAGCCCGGCCCGGTCCAGGCGCGCTCGGTTGAGTTTTCCGAACAAGCCGTGCGGCTTGCAGGGCTGATCACCCGGCTGCGGCAGCTTTCCGTGGCCCCGCTGGTGGAACGCGCGGCGCAGGATTTGTCGGCCTCCGTCGTGCTGCCTGAGCTTGACGGCAGCAACGAAGAGCAACGTGGCGCGCAAGGGGCGACGATAACCTCGGTTCTGGAGGTGCTGGCCCAGCGTGCAGCGACATTGGAGCGCGCGGCGCAGGATGTGCAGGCCATGCCGCCCGCCGCCGACACGACCTATACGCCGATCTCCAGCGCCGATGCGGTGATCCTCTATGCGCGCAATTTCGTGCCCTCTTGGGCCGGGGCCATCGCGATTGACCTGTTGCCCGCCGTGCTGGTGCTGATCCTCGCCATCACCCAAGGCGCGATCCGCTCGGGCCGCGAGGGGGCTGCCGTCGAAGACACGTTGACCCTTGCAGAACTGCGCGCCGCGCTGGCCGCCGTGCGCGATGTCGATGTGGCCATGCAGGAAAGCCCCGCGCATAAACGCGCCCCCGCCGAAGCGCCGCCCACCCATGATGCGCCCGATGAACCGGCCCCCGGCCCCGTCACATCGATCAAAAACACATGAGCAAGGAGACTCCACCGGACGCCGAAGCCCGCCGCCGCCCGCCGATCGTCGGGCGGGTGCTGATCGGCGTGTTGATCTTTCAGCTTGGCCTTGCCGTGCTGCTGTTCTGGGGTGATTTGGGCGAGGGGCTGCGCCTGCCCGGCTTTGGCCCGCGCGCCCCGGAATTGACGGAGCCGGTCCGCCCCGGCGACCAGACCCGCCGCTTCCGCCCCGAGCGCGCCCCAACACCCGGCCAGCCGATGCCCGAGACCGCCCTTCCCGACCGGCTGGTGCTCACCCCCGTCTCGGGCGGGCGGGCGGCGCTGCTGGAAGGGGCCATCGAAGCGGGCGATGCAGAGCGCATCATTAAGCAGTTAAGCGAACTGAGCCCCATGCCCGAAGAAATCTACCTCAACTCCCCCGGCGGGTCGGTGCGTGATGCCTTGGAACTGGGCCGCCACCTACGCGGCGAAGGGCTTGATACCGCGCTGCGTGAAGGCGACATCTGCTATTCCGCCTGCCCCTATCTGCTCGCGGCTGGACAAGAACGGTCAGTCCCTGAAAGCGCCTCGGTCGGGGTGCATCAGCATTACTTCGGCGAAAGCACGATCCTGCCTGCCTTTGTCGCCGTGGAGGACATCCAGCGCGGCCAAGGCGAGGTGATGCGCTATCTGGATGATATGGGGGTAGACCCGCTGGTGATGCAGCACGCGCTGGTCACGCCACCCGATGAAATCTATGTGCTGCTGCCCGAAGAATTGCGCCGCTATGGCTTTATCCCCACCGAAGATTGAGCGGGGCAGAGAAGTTTTGCAAATCCACTTCCGCCCCCTTGCCGCAGCCCCACTTGGCCCCTACATCGGGGGTCGACGGGTTCTGCCCTGTTCGTGAACGTTACATTCCAGTGGCCTTAAGCAAATCCGAGGGAGCTGGCTCTGTCCGAGCCCTGGTTCGGTTACCTGGCGCCCACCTGTACATACAGGTCCTCGGGAATATAGAACAGCAGCGGCAGGCGCGGTTCCCGTCACTTTCCCAAGACATTGATGTGGTAGATGGCCCCCTCGGGGCCACTTTCCCGCGCGTTTAGAACGCTTCGGGGCGCGCCTCGCGGGCCATATGGTCAAGCACGGCGTTGACAAAGCTCGGCTCGCGCCCATCGGGGAAGAAGGCATGGGCCACGTCGACATATTCCTTGATCACCACGCGCGGCGGCGTGTCGTCATGGCGGAACTCGGCCCCGGCGGCGCGGAACAGCGCGCGCAGGGTCGGGTCGATCCGGGCAATGGCCCATTTGGCGACGATGGCGCGGTTGGCCATCTGGTCGATCGGCGCTTGATAGTTCACCGCATCTTCGAGCACGCGAGAGAAGTGATCGACATCCCCCTCCTGCATCTCGTCGCCCTCATAGACCGCACCGAAACGGTGGTCGATGAATTCGTGACGCACGACATCGACCGTCTGCGCAGAATGCTCCATCTGGAACAGCGCCTGCACGGCATAGAGCCGCGAGGCCGACTTCATCTTACGTTTCTGGTTGCCCGAAGGCCCGTTGCTGGTCATGCGATGTTTGATCCATCCGTGTCGCCGGCCATCAAAGTGTCCTGCCCGAATGGCTTGAACCCGATGCCCTTGCTCTGGCGGCCCCATTTACGAGCGAGCGCGATAAGATGCAAGGCCGCAGCGGCCGCGCCGCCGCCTTTGTTTTGCCCCTCGGGATCGGCGCGCACCTCGGCCTGTTGTTTGTTCTCGACCGTCAGAATGCCATTGCCGATGCAAAGCCCTTGCAAGCCAAGCAGTTGCAAGGCGCGGCTGCTGTCATTGCAGACGGTCTCGTAATGCGTGGTCTCGCCCCGGATGACGCAGCCAAGCGCGACATAGCCGTCGAAATTGCTGCCCCGGTCGGAAATGCCGATGGCGGTGGGAATCTCCAGCGCGCCGGGCATTTCGATCACCTCATAACTGGCGCCCGCAGCCTCCAACTCGGCCTTGGCGCCGGTCAACAGGCCATTCGCGATGTCCGAGTAATAGGGCGAGACGACGATCAGCAGCTTCACCGGTTCGTCAAAGCTGGGGCGCGGCAGGATGGTATGCTCTTCGGCGGATGCCATGGCGATTACTCCGTAGTGATGGGCCGGGTGCCCACGATTTCCAACGCATAGGCGTCGAGGCCCAGATAGCGCGTGTCGGGATTGTCGGTCAGCAGGACCAGTTCATGCAGCCCCATTGTCGAGAGGATCTGCGCGCCAAGCCCAGTGCGTTTAATCGTGCGCGGGCGGTCGTCATCCTCTGGATCGAGCTTGAGGCGCGGATAAGGATCGCGGAACAGCACCACGGCCCCCCGCCCCTCTTCGGCGATAATCTGCATGGCGCGGGGCAACTCATCCGCAGGGCTGGGGCCGAGGCCGAGAATATCTTCCAGCGCGTTGATCGCATGGGTGCGGATCAGCACCGGCTCGGGGGTCGAGATGTCGCCCTTGGTCAGCACCACATGGTCGGTGCCCGTGATCTGGTCGGAGAACACCCGCATCTGCCAATCGCCGCCATAGGCGGAGGTCACGGTGCGGCTGTCGCGCTCCACCAACAGATTGTCGTGCTTGTGGCGGTAGGTGATGAGATCGCTGATCGTCCCGATCTTGAGCCCATGCGCGGCGGCGAATTCCACCAGATCGGGCAGACGGGCCATTTCGCCGTCGTCCTTCATGATCTCGCAGATCACGCCCGAAGGGTGCAGCCCCGCGAGGCGCGAAATATCGACTGCCGCTTCGGTATGCCCTGCCCGTACAAGCACGCCACCATCGCGGGCGCGCAGCGGGAAGACATGGCCGGGAGTGGCGATATCGGCCGAACCAGCCTGCTCGGAAATCGCCACGGCCACGGTCAGCGCACGGTCGGCGGCAGAGATGCCGGTGCTGACACCCTCCCGCGCCTCAATGCTGACGGTAAAGGCCGTCTCATGCCGCGAGGAATTGTTCACCGCCATCATCGGCAGGCCAAGGTGATCGACCCGCTCTGCCGTCATCGGCAGACATATCAGCCCGCGCCCGTGGGTCGCCATGAAGTTGATCGCCGCAGCATCGGCAAACTGCGCCGGGATCACCAGATCGCCTTCATTCTCGCGGTCCTCATGGTCCACCAGAATGAACATACGGCCTTGGCGCGCGTCTTCGATGATCTCTTCGATGGGCGAGATCGCATCGCTCAGCCCTGTCTCGACCGGTCCGGGTTTGTCAAATTGCATCGGCTGCTTCCATCTATCTGTTGCCCGGCTCTTAGCCTGACCCGCGCCGCTTGGCCAGAGCGCGCCCCGAAGGGCGCGGCGTCACATCTCGTTCAGGCGGGCCACATAACGGGCCAGCGTGTCGATTTCGAGGTTCACCAGATCGCCGACGCCTGCATCGCCCCAAGTCGTCACCTCCTTGGTATGGGGGATGAAGTTGATGCCGAAATCACAGCCATCGACATCATTCACCGTCAGCGAGGTGCCATTCAGCGCCACGGAACCTTTGGGCGCGATGAACCGCGCCAGATCCTCGGGCGCGCGCAGGGTCACGCGGGTGCTGTCGCCCTCGTCTTTCATCTCGATGATCTCGGCCACGCCATCGACATGGCCCGAGACGATATGTCCGCCCAGCTCATCGCCCACCTTCAAAGCACGTTCAAGGTTCACGCGTTTGCCCTCGCGCCAGTGCTGGCCGAGGTTGGTCTTAGCCACGGTCTCGGCGCTGATCTGCACCTCATACCAATCCTCGCCCAGTCCCACGACGGTCAGGCAGACGCCGTCGCTGGCGATGGAGGCGCCCATGTCGATGCCGCTGGTGTCATAGCCGGTCTGGATGCGCGCGCGCAGGTCGCCTTCCTGCTCCAGCTTGGTCACGGTGCCAACGTCTGTGATAATGCCGGTGAACATGGGGTAGGCTCCTTTGCTGGTTCCGCGCAGTGGTAAACCCGGTCACCGCCACAGGCAAGAGCGGGTGACGCCACATTGTCGCCCCTATTATATGGTGGTTAAGAGGGCAAAGCCCCACCAAAGGACCAGAGTGACCGTGACCGCCGCCCCGACCAGAACCTTCTTGTTCCTGCAAGGACCGCATGGCCCTTTCTTTAACAGTCTGGGCAAGATGCTGCGCCGTGCGGGGGCCGAGGTCTGGCGCGTGGGCTTCAACGCGGGCGACCGGGCCTTTTGGTTTCACCCGTCGACCTACATCCCCTATCGCGGCAGGGTCGAGGATTGGCCGGGCGTCTTTGCCAGTCTGCTGGACGACAAGCAGATCACCGACATCGTGCTTTACGGCGACACCCGCCCCATCCACGCCGAAGCGGTGGCCGAGGCCAAGCGCCGTGGCATCACCGTCCATGTCTTCGAGGAAGGCTATATGCGGCCCTATTGGGTCACCTATGAGCGCGGCGGCTCGAACGGCAACTCGCGACTGATGGAGATGACAATTCCCCAGATGCAGGCCGCCCTCGCCCGCTCAGACATGGAAGCCCCCCTGCCGCCGGGCCATTGGGGCGACATGCGCCACCACATCTTTTACGGCGCGCTTTACCATTGGTTCGTGATGTTCCGGAACGGCGACTACCGCAATTTCAAACCGCATCGCAGCCTGCCGGTGACCAAGGAATTCCGCCTCTACCTCAAGCGCCTGCTGCTGATGCCGGTGCTGGCCGCCGACCGCCTGCTGGCCACGCTAAAAATCCGGCTGGGCGGCTTCCCCTACCATCTGGCGCTGCTGCAATTGGAGCATGATTCCTCTTTCCAGAAACATTCGCCCTTCAACACGATGGCCGATTTCCTTGAACTGGTGATCGAAGGGTTCGCCAAGGGCGCGCCGCAGCATCACCACCTCGTCATCAAGGCGCATCCGCTGGAGGATGGCCGCGTGCCGGTGCGGCGCGATGTCAAACGGCTGGCCCGCGCGCATGGGGTTTCCGACCGTGTCCATTTCGTGCGCGGCGGCAAGCTGGCACAGCTTCTCAATGACACCCGCAGTGCTGTCACGGTGAATTCCACCGCCGGGCAACAGGTGCTTTGGCGCGGCATCCCCCTCAAGGTCTTTGGCCGCGCGGTCTATTCCCAGCCTGAGTTTGTCTCGGACCAGCCGCTGCCGGAATTCTTTGCCACCGCCAACCGCCCCGACAACCGCGCTTATAAGGATTACCGCCGCTATCTGCTTGAAACCTCTCAGGTTCCCGGCGGTTTCTATGCCGCACGCGGGCGGCGGCAATTGCTGCGCCAAGTGGTCGATATGATGCTCGCCACCGAGGATCCCTATGACGCACTGGAACAGGGCACCGCGGCCCCTCGGCAACAGTTGCGGGTCGTCACCTGAGTTAACCCATTCCGCCCTGTAGATTTTTTCGCTAGGCTGCGCTAAGTTGTAAAGTAATACGTCAAGACAATTGGCGATTTCGAGGCAGATATTTCAGGTCGAGGAGACCGGGCAGTGAAATCCGTATCTTTCCGGTGGGCGCGCCCCATCGCAGCGCTGGCGGCGGTGGCCGTCATCTCATCATGTGGCTTGCCGCAGGTCGGACCGAACAAACGGCAAATCTATGCAGGCTCTGTTCAGCGCGAAGGCGATGCCTTTGTCGTCAGCGTGAATGACCGTGTGACCCGCGCCACCGCCGTGGCCCCGGCGCTTGGCTTTTCGGAAAGCTTCAAGAATGCGGGCCGGGTCGGTTCCGACACGATCCAGCCGGGCGACATCCTTGGCATCACGGTTTATGAAAACGTGGACGATCCGCTTCTCGGCGTCGAAGGCGCCCCAGCCACCATGCTGGAAGAGGTGCAGGTCGACGGCGCGGGCTTTATCTTCATCCCCTACGCGGGCCGCATCCGCGCTGCGGGCAACACGCCCGAAGCGATCCGCCGCATCATCACCAACAAGCTGGGCGAACAGACCCCAGACCCGCAGGTCGAAGTGCGCCGCGCCGCCGGTGACGGCTCGACCGTCTCGCTCATCGGTTCCATCGGGGCGCAGGGCGTCTACCCGATCGAACGGCCGACCCGCACGCTGGCCGCCATGCTGGCACGCGCGGGCGGTGTGACCATCATCCCCGAAATCGCGCAGGTCACCGTGATCCGCGGCGGGCAGCGCGGTAAGATTTGGTTCCAAGACCTCTATGACCACCCCGAACTCGATATCGCCCTGCGCCCGGGCGACCGGATTCTGGTCGAGGAAGACACTCGCTCTTTCACCGCGCTTGGTGCCACCGGCGGACAGGCCCGCGTGCCCTTTGAATCGCAAAACCTCTCGCTTTTGGAAGGCATCGCGCAGGTGGGCGGTCTCAGCCCCCTCTCGGCCGACCCCACCGGCGTTTTCGTGTTCCGCAATGAGCCTGAGGAAGTCGCCGAACAGGTGCTGGGGCGCAGCGATCTGACTGGCGCGCAGCGCATGGTCTATGTCACCGACCTGACCAAACCTAACGGCATGTTTATGGCCCGCGATTTCGTGATCCGCGACGGCGACACGATCTATGTGACCGAAGCGCCCTTCACCCAGTGGAGCAAGGTAATCTCGGCCATCACCGGCACGGCGGGTTCGGCGGATAGCATCACCTCGCTGACCGAATGATCCACCCCGGTGGCATTCGAAGCTAACCCATACCAATACCCCGCCGCCGGTCCCGAAAGGAGCCGGCGGCTTTTCGTATATAACGGCGGGTTTCTGACGCAGCGCCGCCTGCGGCGCATCCTGCAACTGTCGGGCCATTCCCTGCGCCTTGGCCTGCCCGGGCCGGATGATGCGGTGGCGGTCTGGGGCAACTCCCCCACCGCGCATCGCGGGCTGGCCGTGGCGGCCAAGCGCGGCGTGCCAGTGATCCGGGTGGAGGACGCATGGCTGCGCTCGCTCCACCCCGGTCGCGCGGGCGAGCCGCCCTTGGGCCTGCTGATCGACAGCCGGGGGGCGCATTTCGACCCTGCCCAGCCCTCGGACCTCGAAGAGCTGCTCGCCCATCACCCGCTGGACGATACCGCCCTTCTGGACCGCGCCCGGGGCGGCATGGCGCAGATGGCCGAGGCGCATCTGACAAAATATGCGGGCTTTGACCCCGACATGCCCGCGCCGGAGCCGGGCTATGTGTTGGTGATCGACCAGACCCGCGGCGATGCCTCGGTCACCGCCTCAGGCGCGGATCGTGCGCGGTTTCTGGAAATGCTTGTCTTCGCGCAAGAGGAACACCCCGGCGCGCGGGTCATCATCAAGAGCCACCCCGAGACGGCACAGGGCTACCGCGCCGGGCATTACGGCCCCGAGGATACCAACGACCGGATCACCCTGCTGACCGATCCCATCAGCCCTTGGGCGCTGTTCGAAGGGGCGGTGGGTGTCTACACGGTCTCTTCGCAAATGGGGTTCGAGGCGATTTTTGCAGGCCACAGACCGCGCGTTTTCGGTCAGCCCTTCTATGCCGGTTGGGGGCTGACGGAGGATGAATTCCCCGTCCAACGCCGCCAGCGCCGCCTTAGCCGCGCGCAACTTTTCGCCGCCGCGATGATCCTCTATCCGACGTGGTACGACCCCTATCGCGACCAGCTCGGCAGTTTCGAGACGGCCCTCACCGCCCTCGCCGCGCAGGCCCGCGCGTGGCGAGAGGATCATCGCGGCTGGGACGCATGGGGCATGCGCCTGTGGAAGCGCCGCCCGCTGCAACAGTTCTTCGGAACGGCCACGCCCCTTCGCTTTCGCAAAGGCCCGGCAGAAGTCCCCAAGCCGCCCCGCCGCGCCATGGTCTGGGCCAGCAAGGCCGAGGTCGCGCCCCAAGATGCGCTGCGGGTCGAGGACGGGTTTCTGCGCTCGCGTGGGCTGGGGGCCGAACTGGTCCCGCCCCTGTCGCTGGTCTGCGACGATCTGGGCATCTACTACGATCCCCAAGGGCCGAGCCGGTTAGAGCAATGGATCGCGAAACGCGCAGACTTGCGCCCCGATCAACTGGCCCGCGCGCGGGCACTGATCGCGGCGCTGACTGGGGCGGGCCTCAGCAAATACAACCTCGGCGGTGCCGCGCCCAACCTGCCGCCGGGGCGGCGCATCCTCGTCCCCGGACAGGTCGAAGACGACGCCTCCATCCTCACAGGCACGGGTGATGTGTGCAGCAACGCGGCCCTGCTGGCCGCCGCACGCGCCGCAAACCCGGATGACGTGATCCTCTACAAACCCCACCCTGATGTTGAAGCGGGCCTGCGCAAAGGCGCGACTGAGGCGGGCGACGCCGATCTGATCCTGCACCAGGCCGACCCGGTGGCGCTTCTCAGCCAAGTCGACGCGGTTTGGACCATGACTTCCCTCTTGGGGTTCGAAGCGCTCCTCCGCCGGGTGCCGGTGGTAACCTTGGGCGCGCCCTTCTACGCGGGCTGGGGGCTGACCGAAGACCGGGGCGATGTGCCCCCCCGCCGCCGGGCGACACCGACGCTCGAAGGGCTCGTTCATGCCGCGCTCATCGATTACCCGCGCTACCGCGACCCGGTCAGCGGCTTGCCCTGCCCCGTCGAGGTGGTCGTCGAACGGCTGGCCACGGGCCGCCTGCCCCGCGCCGGCTTGGGCAATAGAATGCTGTCGAAGCTCCAAGGGGTCTTTGCCAGCCAGAGCCACCTCTGGCGGCGATAGCGCTCAATCGGCTGCGTTGCGCCGCCAAATGTGCAGCAGGTCCGGCCCAATCTGCTGACTGGATTGCGGCACAAAGCGCGGCGCCTCGGCCAGCCGCGACAGACCAAGCGCCCCAATGCCGGGCAGACCTTCGGCCCCGATCACCAGCCCGGAGGTAAACCCCACCAGCCGGTCGACCAAATCCGCCTCGATGAGCGAGGCGGCCAAGGCGCTGCCGCCCTCGCAGAAAATCCTTGTGAGACCATGCGCCGCCAATTGCCGCATCACATCCTGCGGGTCTAACTGCGCCCCGCGTGCGGCACAGGGCAGCAGTGTCGCCCCCAGATCGGCCCACGCTTTGACCAAAGCCGGATCGGCATCCGCACCGTGGCAGAGGATCAAAGGCACCTCAGCCGCCGTGCGCGCCAGTTGCCCCATCAACGGCAGGTCGAGCCTGCGCGAGACGACAACACGCGCCGGTTGCTGGGCAAGCCCGAGACCGCGCACCGTCAGGCTCGGGTCGTCCTTGCGGGCGGTGCCCGCCCCGACCATCACCGCGTCATGACGGCTGCGCATGGCATGGGTCAGCCGCCGCGCGGGGGCGTCGGTGATCCACTGGCTTTCGCCCGTGCCGGTGGCGATGCGCCCGTCAAAGGAATTGGCCAGCTTCAGCGTCAGCATCGGGCGGCCCAGATCGGTGCGGCAGAAAAAACCGGCGTTATCCGCGCGGGCCGCGTCTTCGTGCAGCCCGACCGAGACCTCGATCCCGGCATCTTGCAACATCGCGATGCCGCGCCCGTTGACCCGCGCGTCGTCATCCTGCGTCGCGATCACCACGCGGGCCACGCCTGCGTCGATCAGCGCCTGCGCACAGGGCGGCGTTTTGCCGTGGTGGGAACAGGGTTCAAGCGTGACATAGACCGTCGCCCCCCGCGCCGCCGCCCCCGCCTGCGCCAGCGCCTGCGGCTCGGCGTGGGGGCGCCCGCCCGGCTGGGTCCAACCGCGCCCGACGATCCGCGTGCCTTGCACGATGACACAGCCCACCGCCGGGTTGGGCCAGACATTGCCCTGCCCGCGCCGCCCCAAGGACAGCGCCAGCGCCATATACCGCGCGTCGCTCACCCTCTCGCCGGTCACTCTTCCGGCAGGGCGTCGGGCCGCAGCTCCTGAACGAATTTGTCGAAATCGTCCGCGGCTTGGAAGTTCTTGTAAACAGAAGCGAAACGCACATAGGCCACGGTGTCGATCCGGGCCAGCGCCTCCATCACGATCTCACCGATATGTTTTGAGCTGATGTCGGTCTCACCCATGCTTTCCAACCGGCGCACGATGCCCGAGATCATCTGATCGATACGTTCGGGATCAATGGGGCGTTTCTGCATGGAAATACGGATCGAGCGTTCCAGCTTGTCGCGGTCAAAATCCTCGCGCTTGCCGGATGTCTTGATCACCACAAGATCGCGCAGTTGCACTCGCTCATAGGTGGTGAAGCGGCCCCCACAGGCCGGGCAGAACCGTCTGCGCCGGATCGAGACGTGATCCTCGGCCGGGCGGCTGTCTTTCACTTGGGTGTCGATATTTCCGCAAAACGGGCAGCGCATCGGCCGTCCCCCTCTTCATCCTGCCTCACTTGTGGGGCGCGCGGCCCTCTTGTCAAAACTTATAGGGGAGCCGCGAGGTTTTGGGTAGAGAAGATTTCCACAGCTATATCTTGCGTTCAAAAATGTGTCATGGACCCGACGCCATGCCCCTGCGTTGGTCAGCGAAGGCTATAAACGGAGCATACCATGACCAAGACACTTTTCCTGACCGGCGCCTCCAGCGGGATCGGCGCCGCCACCGCCCGCGCCGCCGCGAAAGCGGGCTGGAACATCGGCCTCTTTGCCCGGAGCGAAGAGAAATTGAACGCCCTCGCCGATGAGATCGGCGATCAGGCGTTAGTGCTGGTGGGCGACGCCACCGATTACGACGCGCAGAAACAGGCAATCGACAAACTGGCCGATCACTTCGGACAGGTCGACGCTGCCTTCGCCAACGCCGGGCGCGGCACCAGCCCGGCGGGGACAGAGAATGGCGACCCGCAGGATTGGAAAGCGATGGTCGACCTCAACATCATGGGCGCGCTCTATACCGCCCATGCCGCCATGCCGCATCTGCGCAAGACCACGGGGCAATATATCGTGACCGGTTCTGCTGCCGGACGGCGTCATATCCGAGGGTCGATCTACGGGGCGACCAAGTGGTTTATCCACGGCTACGCAGGTAACCTGGCGGATGAGATGGCCGAATGGGGTGGCCGCTGCATGGTGGTCTCACCCGGCATGGTCGACACCGCCTTTTTCGACGAGGCCAAACCCGACAAGCTGCAACCTGAGGACGTGGCAGATGCAGTGATGCATGCGCTCGAAGCGCCCGCGCGGGCGGCGGTGCGGGAAATTCATCTGATGCCGACGGGGTGACCCCTGCCCGGTCCGGCGTCAGTCGGGCCGGAAATGCGCCGCGATGCGCCGCTGATGCGGGGCATCGCGATGCTCGAACAGGTAGATGCCTTGCCAAGTCCCCAGCATCACCCGCCCCCGCGCGACAGGGATGCTAAGGCTCACCGGCAGGACCGAGGCTTTGATATGCGCGGGCATATCATCCGGCCCTTCCATCAGATGCGTGAGATAGCGCATTTCTGGCGCGTCAGCGGGCGGCACCAGCCGCGCAAAATAGGCCAAGAGGTCACGTTGCACATCCGGGTCTGCGTTCTCTTGGATCAGCAAAGAGGCCGAGGTGTGCTGCACCATGAGCGTCAGCAGCCCGTCCCCCTGCCCCGCAATCCAGCGGGCCACGTCATTCGTGAACTCGTAGAGCGCCTGACCGCGGGTTTGAATGGTAAAGACTGTCTGCATCTCAGCAGCCTCCCCAGTGCTGCGCCTCAGCGTCCCAACATTGGCCAGCCGCCTCTTTCGCGTCGCTTATGGCAAAGAGGCCCAGTTCCGCTGACCCCCTGTCGCAGGAAAGCGAGGCGATCTCGCGCCCATTCTCGCGCACCGTTACCCCGCCATCGCTGATCTGATCGAGTTTGTCGAAAGAGCTATGGACCTCATATGTAAAAGCGCCATTCCGAAAGGTCGTGCTTTCCCAGATGGCGCGACCTATGCCCGGCCAAGGCTGATGCGCCACCTCCGTGATCGGAGCGCTCAGGGTCAGACCGGGCACGTCAGGCGGGCCGAAGCGGTAGATCACCTCTTCCCCGTCGAGGCAGACCTCCAACTGCTTCGCCCCATGGTCAATCGTACAGGTTAGAACCGTGGCGCTGCGCTGGTGGCAGTGGGCATGGGCTTGGCTGATGCCAAGGCTCAGAAACAAGCTGGCGAGTAGAAAACGCATGAGATCAATCCGTCGTAACAATACCCGCAGAATAAGCCCGCCACCGCGTAAAAACAACGGCTTGCCCGGTTCAGAAATCCCGCAACTCAATTATGCGATCCAGACAGAACTGCCGGGCATGATGGCTGGGCAGGTTCTCCCCCGCGCGGTTGATCGTGACGGAATAGGACTGCCCCCTGTCGCCGCTCGCCCGCTCAGGGTTGGTGGTGTAAACGACGCCGGTACGGCCCACACCGCTCACCGACGGGCCGCGGGGGGTTTTGATATAAAGCCGCTCCCCGCGCGGCAGGCCCAGCACGTCCTGCGCAAACTCCGCCGCGGCGCACCAGATGTGACGCGCGCCTGCGCCGTGGTCTTCGATCACCTCGAACTCCTGCGCGGTGAGGGGCACGACGATCAGCCGGTTCTCGGCCCGGTAGGCCTGTGCGGCGGCTTGCAGCGGCAGCATAAGACAAAGAAGGGTAAGGACAGTTTTGCGCATCATGGGAACCTTCTTGGGATACCCCCTTGATGTAAGCGGCGCGGGCGGCAGGTCAAAGACCCGCCCCGCAAAAGAAAACGCGGCCACCGGGGCCGCGTTTTGGCTTATTGATCCAGGAAGCTGCGCAACTTGCGCGAGCGGCTCGGGTGTTTGAGCTTACGCAGCGCCTTGGCCTCGATCTGACGGATACGTTCGCGCGTGACCGAGAATTGCTGGCCGACCTCTTCGAGCGTGTGGTCGGTGTTCATGCCGATACCGAAACGCATCCGCAGCACGCGTTCCTCGCGCGGGGTGAGCGAAGACAGCACGCGCGTCGTGGTCTCCTTGAGGTTTTCCTGAATGGCACTGTCGAGCGGCAGCACGGCATTCTTGTCCTCGATGAAATCACCCAACTGGCTGTCTTCCTCGTCGCCGATGGGCGTCTCAAGGCTGATCGGCTCCTTGGCGATCTTCATCACCTTGCGGACCTTTTCGAGCGGCATTTGCAGCTTCTCGGCCAGTTCCTCCGGTGTGGGCTCGCGGCCAATTTCGTGCAGCATCTGGCGACCGGTCCGGACCAGCTTGTTGATCGTCTCGATCATATGCACCGGAATGCGGATGGTGCGTGCTTGGTCAGCAATCGAGCGGGTGATCGCCTGACGGATCCACCATGTCGCGTAGGTGCTGAACTTGTAGCCGCGGCGGTACTCGAACTTGTCCACGGCCTTCATCAGGCCGATGTTGCCTTCCTGAATGAGATCAAGGAATTGCAGACCGCGGTTCGTGTACTTTTTGGCGATGGAGATCACGAGACGCAGGTTCGCCTCGACCATTTCCTTCTTGGCCTGACGCGCTTCTTTCTCACCCTTCTGGACCTGCTGCACGATGCGGCGGAATTCAGAGATGTCGAGGCCGACATATTGGCCAACCTGCGCCATGTCGGCACGCAGTTCTTCGACCTTTTCGGAGGAGCGTTCGATGAACATCTGCCAGCCACGACCGGACTTCTCGGCCATCCGCTCCATCCAGTTGGGATCAAGCTCATAGCCGCGGTAATTGTCGACAAATTCCTTGCGGTTGATGCGCGCTTGGTCGGCGAGCTTCACCATGGCGCTGTCGATCTGCATGATGCGGCGGTTAATGCCGTAAAGCTGGTCGATCAGCGCTTCGATACGATTGTTGTGCAGGTGCAGGTCGTTCACCAAAAGCACGATTTCCGACCGCAGCTTCTGATAGGTCTCTTCCTGTTCCTTGGTGAAAGAGCCGTCTTCGTTCAGCGTGGCCGAGATGCGGCTGTCCTGCATCGCGCTGAGCTTTTCATAGTCATCCGCGATGATGTCGAGCGCTTCGAGAACCTGAGGCTTCAGCGCCGCTTCCATGGCCGCAAGGCTCATGTTGGCTTGTTCGTCCTCGTCGTCGTCGTCGTCGGAAGAGATCGGATTGCCGTCGGCGTCATACTCGGGCTTGGACTCTTCGGTCTTGCTCTCGGCCCCGGCGGCGGGGGCGACGACCGGAGAGGTCTCCTCCTCATCGCCCATCTGCGTGCCAAAGGTGGCTTCAAGGTCGATCACATCGCGCAGCAGAATGTCTTCGGAGAGAAGTTCGTCACGCCAGATGGTGATGGCCTGGAAGGTCAGCGGGCTTTCGCAAAGCCCGGCGATCATCGTGTTGCGCCCGGCCTCGATCCGCTTGGCGATGGCGATCTCGCCCTCGCGGCTCAGCAATTCGACGCTGCCCATCTCGCGCAGGTACATGCGCACCGGGTCATCGGTGCGGTCAAGCTTCTCGGAAGTGCCGGAGGACAGCGCCACATCGCGGTTGGACTCAGTGGTCGCAACCTCGGTCGAGCCTTTGTTCTCTTCCTCTTCGGCTTCCTCGTCTTCGATGATGTTGATGCCCATTTCCGAGAGCATCGACATCACGTCTTCGATCTGTTCCGAGCTGACCTGATCGGGCGGCAGCACCGTGTTGAGCTGATCATAGGTGATATAGCCCTTCTCGCGGGCCTCACCGATCATCTTCTTCACGGCGGCTTGGCTCATGTCGAGCGAGTGGCCGGCCTCTGAATCGTTGCTCTTTGCGTCGTCATTCGTATCTTTGGCAGCCATCTCATGCTCCTTCAGCGCGTCAGCGCGAATCATCCGCAGACGATTCGGTTTTCCGAATCATGCGGGGTTATGGGTGATTCTTAAACCCGTTGCCCAGCATTTTCAAAAAGTCCTGCAAATGGGCCACGCCGATGCTCATCCGCGGCCCTTTGACTTGTCATATTTAATCGTTCCCAACAGCGCGTCCAATGCGCTGCGCTCATCGCGGTCCATCGTCATGCCGTTGTCGCCCACGTCGAATTCCCCGTTGCTTTCTTCCTGTGCGCTGCGGCGGGCAAGATCGGCAGCACGGGCCGCTTCGCTCAAACGCCAGGTGACCCCCTCATCCGCCGGGCCGCTGAGGTCTTCGACGGCTTCGGCGATCTCTTCGTTCAGCCCACGGGCGGCATCCAGTTTGGCCAGTTCCTCGGCCACGGTCAGGCGGGTCATGTCCACATTGCCGGGATTGCGGATGCAGGGCGTGATGGCAACGTGGCGTTGCCCCTTCATGTTTTCAAGTGTCTCCCAGCCGAGGGAATAGGAAATCTCCTCGCGCAACGTCTCTTCGCCCGCATGGCCAAAGCGCAGCAGCAGATCGCGCAGCCGCGCGTGATCAGGATCATCGCAGCGCATCGCCTCCAACCCGGTCTCGAAGGTCTCGATCAACTGCGGGCAATCGACGAGGGCCACAAGGATCACCGCCTCGCGCAGATGCATGCCCACCTGCTCATCGCTCATCGCCACGAGAGCCGAGGCTTTGGTGCTGGCCAGCGGGGCCAGCGGCGCGCCCCAAGCAGCGCCCTTGCCGCCTTTGCCCTTGCCCGGCGCTTTGCCCCCGACGGGGCGAAATTCGGGCCGTTTCTTTTGCGGACGGAACAGCTCCCACCGCAGATCCTTGATCTCTTGCCCATAGTGGCTGCGGATCGACGGGTCGCGGATCAGTTTGATCTTTTCGCGCAGGCTTTTGTCCAGCGCCGCCTTGCGTTCGGGGCTGTCGAAAACCTTGCCTTCGGTCTCACGCTGCCACAGCAGGCGCACCATGGGCAGGGCATTGTCCAAGAGCTTTTGCAAGGCCCCCGCCCCCTGCGCGCGCAGCAAATCGTCGGGGTCCTGCCCCTCGGGCATCACGGCGAAACGCAGGCTTTGCCCGGCCTCCAACAGCGGAAGCGCCAGATCAATCAATCGGAGCGCGGCGCGTTGGCCCGCCGCATCGCCATCCAGCGTGATGATCGGCTCAGGCGCGATACGCCACAACATCTGCAATTGGTTCTCGGTGATCGCAGTGCCCAAGGGGGCCACGGCCCCTTCGAACCCCGCCCCATGCAGGGCGATCACATCCATATAGCCTTCGGCCACGATCAGCGGCTGCCCTCGCCCTGCGGCGGCGCGGGCGTGTTTGACGTTGTAAAGGCTGCGGCCCTTGTCAAAAAGTTCGGTCTCGGGCGAGTTGAGGTATTTCGCCTTATCCTCCGGGTCCATCGCGCGACCGCCGAAGGCAATCGCCCGCCCGCGCGCATCGCGGATCGGGAACATGATGCGCCCCCGGAACGTGTCATAGGGTTTGCCGCCCTTGGACGAGGGTTTCGCCAGCCCCGCGCCGAGGATCAACTCATCCGCCACGCCCTTGGCCTTCAGCGCATCCCAAAGCCCCTGCCAACTGTTCGGAGCAAAGCCAATCTCCCAATGCGCCTGCGCCTGTTCCGACAACCCGCGCTTGGCCAGATAGTCGCGCGCCGCGCCCGCAGCCCCGGTGCGCAATTGCAGGCGAAACCATTGCACCGCCTGTTCCATCACCTCGGCCAGTTGCGTGCGTTTGTCGGCCTTGGCCTGCGCGCGGGGGTCTTGCTTGGGGATCGGCATGCCGACTTCGCGGGCGATGATCTCCACCGCTTCCATGAAGCTCACATTCTCGGTCTCGCGCACGAAAGAGATTGCATCCCCTTTTGCGTGGCACCCAAAGCAGTAGTAGAACCCTTTGCGATCATCGACGTGAAAGCTGGCGGATTTTTCCTGATGGAAGGGGCATGGCGCCCACATGTCGCCCTTGCCCTGATTGGACTTTCGGTTGTCCCAAATGACCTTGCGCCCCACCACCTGAGACAGGCTGGCGCGGTCACGCAGTTCTTCCAAAAATCCGGGGGGCAGGCTCATGGCTTCATATACCGGCTGGGGCAGTTCAGAGTCCAGAGGAGGCAGAGCGGCAGCGGGCGGTAAAACGCCCCTTTTGCCGGGCAGCGCCCCCTGCCCGGCACGGCGTTGGTCAGCCTATTGGGCGAGGCACATTTCTTTCCACGCGGCGGCGAGATCGTTCTTTTTCACGTCGCGCATCTTCATCTCGTAGACCCAAGGGGTCACCAGCGGGATCGCGGTGTTGAAGCTTTCGGGCCATGTCGCCTTGGCCTTCACGGCGGCGGGCACTTGGCGTTCCTTCACCCGGTCGAGGCGGGCCTGCTGCACGGCGGCGACCACGGCGGCCTGATGCATGCAGCTCGTCTCTTTCTTCGAGGCCGCCAGCGCCGGGCCCGAGACCGCCATGCTGATCGCGGCCAATGCGGCGAAAATCGTTTTGTTCATGTCTATGCTCCGTTGTTTGCCTAACGGGGATTCGGGCCCCTGCCGCACAACCTAGCGCCGCGATGCCACCGCTTCCATAGCGCGGCGCAACTCCTGCACCAAAGTGGCGGCCATCGACCGATAGACCATCAGCAAAAAGCCGGTATCGGTGCGGGTGATCGCGGCGGGCATTTCGCGCAAGGGGCTGCGCAGAGTCTGACTGGGTTTGAAGGCCGCCACGCGCAGGTCCACCGGGGCCAGCCGCGCCAGCACATCTTCGGCCCCCGGCCCCTGCAACTCTGCCACCGCCCATCCGTCCGAGACGTCGACAAGGGCTGCATGTTTCGCAAGCGCCTCATCCGGCGCGGGCCCGACAAGCAGCGCTTCGTCCCGGCCAAACCACAGGCAGCGCGCATCGCCCTTGGCGGTACTCTGAAGCGGTTCCGGCAGGGCAACCCCATGGGCGGCCTCCAGCGCCTTGGTGAGGGCCGCCGGATCAAACACGCCCAGCACGGTCAACTGGCCCAGATCGCGGGCCGTCATCGTCATCTCACCGATGTGCAGCGGGAGCAGATCGCCGAACGGCGTTTGCGCTTTCAATTCAACCACGGGGGCGCCCTCCTTCCGGGTCCACAAAGACCGGGGCGCAGATCTCCACCTCCGCCTCGATTTCGCGCAGATGGTCGACCATGCGCATCACCTCCCCATGCCGTGCGCGGCCCCGGGTGACAAAGCCCAGCCCGATAAAAGTGCCAACATCCGGCGAAAAGCCGACCGAGGTTGTATGCCCCTGCACATTCTCGCGGCTGGCCTCGGCTCCGGCCTCGAACAGAAACGCCCCTGCGGTGAGTTGTTTCACCGCGCCGACGGGCCGCATCCCGACCAGTTGCGCGCGGTTTGGGTCGCGCAGGCCGGGGCGTTCGGACATGGTCTTGCCGATGCAATCCTTGGCATCCGACAGCATCCGCCCCATGCCGATATCCTCTGCCGTGGCGCGGCCGTCGATCTCTGCATGGGTGATATGGCCCTTTTCCAACCGCAACACGTTGAGTGCCTCCATCCCATAGGCGCCGCCCTCCAGCGCCTCGGCCCGCGCGACCAGCAGATCAAACAGCGCCGCGCCATAGCGCGCGGGCACGGCGATCTCATAGGCATGTTCGCCGGAGAAGGAGATGCGGAACAGCCGCGCCGCGACCCCGCCGAGCCGCACATCGCCGCAGGCCATGAAGGGGAAGCTCTCATTGTCGATCGGCTGCTCCAGCAGCCTGTTCAGCAATTCACGAGACTTCGGCCCCGCCACGGCGAATTGCGCCCATTGTTCGGTGACCGAAGACAGATGCACCTGCCATTCGGGATGGAGACATTGCGTGACGAATTCCAGATGGCGCATCACCTCACCGGCAGCGCCGGTGGTGGTGGTCATCAGGTAATGCGTCTCACCCAAACGCGCGCAGGTGCCATCGTCCATGACGAAACCGTCTTCGCGCAGAATCAGCCCATAGCGTACCTTACCGACCTTCAAGCTGTTGAACTTGTTCGTATAAACCAGATCGAGCAGCTTGGCCGCATCCGGCCCCTGAATGTCGATCTTGCCTAGGGTCGAGACATCGCAGATGCCCACCGTCTTGCGGACAAAGCCGACCTCGCGATCACAGGATTGACGCCAGTTGCGCTCCTGCCCGCGCGGAAAATAGCTGGGGCGATACCACAGCCCCGCCTCCACCATCGGGGCATTCATGGCAAGGCTGGCCGCGTGGCTGGTGGTCAGCCGTTCGGGCGCAAAGCCCTTGCCCTGCCCACCCGCGCCCATCGCTGCAATCGCAACCGGGGTATAGGGCGGGCGGAAGGTGGTCGTGCCCGTCTCGGCAATGCCGCGCCCGGTGGCATCTGCCAGCACCGCCAGCGCCGCCACGTTGGAGTTCTTGCCCTGATCGGGGGCCATGCCTTGGGTCGTGTAGCGCTTCATATGCTCGACCGAGCGGAAGCTCTCGGCCGCCGCCTGCTGCACATCCTTCACGCAGACATCGTTCTGGAAATCCAGCCACGCCCGGCCCTTGCCCGGCACTGCCCAAAGCGGGGCAAGGCGGTAGGTCGCGTCATCGGCCTGCGGCAGATCGATGGGCTCTGGCTTGCGGCCGAAAGCCGCCAACGCGTCCCCTGCCGCCGCCACACCCGCCGCAAGGCAGCCGTGGGTCGAGAAGCTGCCGTTACAGGCTCCCGCCACATGCATCCCCGGCACCGCGCCGGGGGTGGGCACAAAAGCATGGATCTCCGGCGACCATGTCGGTCGCCCGTTCATATGGCAGGTGAGATGCAGCGATGGGTTCCAACCGCCCGACATGGCCAGACAGTCGGCCTGTATCTTATGCACGCCCCCGGCGGTGCGGATCGACACCGCCTCCAACTCCTTGCCGCCCGAGGTGTTGCAGACCACCGCCCCGCTCAGCACCGGGAAATCCGCGCCATCGCGGCTGACCCCCTCGCGGCTGTCGATCAGCGCGGCCACATGCACGCCTGCTGCCGCCAGATCGCGGGCCGTGCGGTGGGCGTCGTCGTTATTGCCAAAGACCGCAACCTGCTTGCCCGGGGCCACGCCCCAGCGATTGAGATAGGCGCGCACCGCGCCTGCGGTCATGATGCCCGGGCGGTCGTTGTTGGCGAAGGCCACGGGGCGCTCCAACGCGCCTGCCGCGAGGATGGATTGCTTGGCTGCGATGCGCCAGAAACACTCAAGCGGCGCGCCCTCGCCCCGCCGCGCGCGGTGTTGGTTGACCCGTTCGAGCGCGCCGAACATCCCGCCGTCATAGGCGCCGGTCACCGTCGTGCGGGGCATCAGCCGCACATTGTCCATCGCCGCGAGTTCCGCGACCACGCCCGCCGCCCATACATGGCCCGGCTCACCATCGACACGCTCGTTCTCGGCATTCAGCCGCCCGCCCATCAGCGCATCTTCGTCGGTGAGGATCACATCCGCCCCCGCCCGCGCCGCCACCAGCGCCGCCATCAGACCCGTCGGGCCTGCACCGATCACCAAAAGATCGCAAAAGGCATAGGCTTTCTCATAGGCGTCCGCGTTGGGCTGGCCGCTCAGCCGCCCCAGACCCGCCGCGCGGCGGATCACCGGCTCATAGACGCGCCGCCAAAAATTGCGCGGCCACATGAAGGTCTTGTAATAGAACCCCGCCCCGAGGAACGGCGACGCCAGATCGTTCACCGCCATGAGGTCGAGATCGAGGCTCGGCCAAGCGTTTTGGCTGCGCACCTGCAAACCTTCGTAAATCTCTTGCATGGTGGCGCGAACGTTGGGCTCTGACGCGGGACCGACGCCGGTGGTCACCAACGCGTTCGGCTCTTCGCTGCCCGCGCTCAGCACCCCGCGCGGGCGGTGGTATTTGAATGACCGCCCCATCAGCCGCTGCCCATTCGCCAGCATGGCCGAGGCGACCGTATCGCCCGCAAAGCCGTCGTAGCGCCGCCCGTCGAAGGTAAAGCTGACCGGCGTCTCCCGGTCGATCAATCCGCGCCCTGCAATCCTCATGCCATGGCCCTTTTCACATCCGATGCCAATTCCACGGCCCGCACCGCATGGGTCACCGTATCGCGGGTGACGACGAGCCAGGCGCCGCAGCCGGTCTCATGCTGCCACAGGTCGCGGGTCTCTCCCGCAGGGTTGTTGCGCAGGTGCAGATAGGCGTCCCAGTCCTCATCCGAGGCATCGGGCGCAGGCCGGGCCAAGGCGATGGCATCGCCGCGATAATAGAACTCCCGCCGATCCCGGCTGCCGCAGATGGGGCATTCGATCCGCATATTGGCCCTCCCTCAATGCAAGTTGTGCTGAGACCCGGTGGCCTCTTCATCTATCAGACCTTCGCCCGAACGGAACCGGTCGAGCCTGAAGCCCGCCGCCGTCTCATGGGGCTGCCCGGTGGCCATCAGATGCGCCAGCGCATAGCCCGAGGCGGGCACCGCCTTGAAGCCGCCGTAGCACCAGCCGCAGTCGACGAACAAACCCTCGGTCTCGGTCTTGTCGATGATCGGGCTGCCATCGGGGGTCATGTCCATGATCCCACCCCAAGAGCGCAGCAGGCGGGCCTTGCCGATCATCGGCATCAGGGTCATCCCCGCCTCCATCACATGTTCCATCATCGGCAGGTTGCCGCGCTGCGCGTAGGAGGCATAGAAATCCAGATCGCCGCCAAAGACCAACCCGCCCTTGTCGGACTGGCTGATATAGAAATGCCCCATGCCAAAGCTGATCACATGGTCGATCACGGGCTTCAACCCTTCGGACACGAAAGCCTGCAAAACATGGCTCTCGATCGGCAGGCGCATCCCGGCCATCGCCGCCACCTGCCCCGAGCGCCCTGCCGTGACGATCGCCACCTTCTTGGCCCGGATCGCACCGCGCGTGGTCTGCACGCCGCGCACGCGGCCATTTTCAATGTCGATGCCGGTGACTTCGCATTGCTGGATCAGATCGACACCGCGCTGGTCCGCGCCGCGCGCATAGCCCCAAGCCACCGCATCGTGGCGCGCCGTGCCCCCGCGCCGGTGCAGCAACCCGCCGTGGATCGGAAAGCGCCCGTTGTCATAGTCCAGATAGGGCAGCAGTTTGCGCAGGCCGTCGCGGTCGAGCAGTTCCGCATCGTCGCCCTGATTGATCATCGCATTGCCGCGCCGGGCCGAAGCATCGCGCTGCGCGTCTGAGTGAAACAGGGTGATCACGCCGCGCTGGCTGAACATCACGTTATAGTTCAACTCTTCCGACAGCCCCTCCCAGAGTTTCAGCGAATGGCTGTAGAACTCGGAATTGCCGGGCAGAAAGTAATTGCCGCGCACCACGGTCGTGTTGCGCCCGACGTTGCCCCCGCCAAGGTAGCCTTTTTCAAGCACCGCGATATTCGTCATGCCGTGGTTCTTGGCGAGGTAATAGGCCGTGCTCAGCCCATGCCCGCCACCGCCGATGATCACCGCGTCATATTCCGCCTGCGGCTCTGGATCGCGCCATTGCGCCGTCCAACCCCGATTGCCGGTCAAGCCTTCGCGCAATACCCGCAGTCCTGAAAATCGCATCATTCGCCTCCCCCGGTCTTGGCGCAGTCAAGCAACTTGGGGCGCAAGTATCAATGACCGAAAACGCATCTCGCCCCCATCCCGGCCCCAGACGGCAAAAAGGGGCGCAGGACGCCCCTTTTTCGATCACTTGCGAGAGGGTTACGCCCCTTCAAAGCCCCTTGGCGTGATAGCTCGCCGCGACCTTTTCGATCGAGACGAGATAGGCCGCCGTGCGCAGGTCATCGACATCGTCGCGGCTGTGCCAGACATGGGCCATCGCCTCATAGGCCGTGCGCATCGTGTCATCGAGACCGGAGCGGACCAGTTCCAACTCCCCCGCACCGCGCAGGTACTTCTCTTTGAAGTCGGGGCTCAGCGTCCAGCCGAGGTCCTTATCCGCGCTCAGCCGCTCAAGCTCATCCACCACCAGTTGGTGACGCGACTCCTCGGCGCGGCGCTGCATGCGGCCAAAGCGGATGTGGCTGAGGTTCTTGACCCACTCGAAGTAAGACACCGTCACACCGCCCGCGTTGGCATACATATCAGGCACGATCACCGTGCCCTTCTTGCGCAGCACCTCATCCGCACCGGCGGTCACCGGACCGTTCGCGGCCTCGATGATCAGGGGCGCCTTGATACGTTCGGCATTGGTGAGGTTGATCACCCCCTCAAGTGCGGCGGGGATCAGGATATCGCAATCCGCTTCCAGAAACTTGGCGCCATCCTCCTCGAACTTCGCATCGGCATAGCCTTTGATCGTGCCGTGCTTTTCGATCCACTTGTGTACGGCTTCGACGTTCAGCCCGTCTTCGCTGTGCAGCGCACCGTCGCGCTCAATGATCGCGGTGATCTTCGCGCCATCCTCTTCGCTCAGGAACTTGGCGGCGTGATAGCCCACGTTGCCGAGACCCTGAATGATGACCCGCTTGCCGTCGAGCTTGCCCGAAAGGCCCGCTTTCTTCAGCCCCTCGGGATCGCGGAAGAAGGCTTGGAGCGCATATTGCACGCCCCGGCCTGTCGCCTCGGTCCGGCCTTGGATACCGCCCGCGTTGATCGGCTTGCCGGTGACACAGGCCACACCGTTGATGTCGGTGGTGTTCATGCGTTTGTACTGGTCCGCGATCCAAGCCATCTCACGCTCGCCGGTGCCCATGTCGGGGGCGGGCACGTTCTGCGCGGGGTGGATCATGTCGCGCTTGATCAGCTCATAGGCAAAACGCCGGGTGATCAATTCAAGCTCATGCTCGTCATATTCACGCGGATCAATGCACAGCCCGCCTTTGGAGCCGCCAAAGGGCGCCTCAACCAGCGCGCATTTATAGGTCATCAGCGCCGCCAGCGCTTCGACCTCGTTCTGGTTCACCGCCATGGAATAGCGGATACCGCCTTTGACGGGCTCCATATGTTCGGAATGGACCGAGCGATAGCCGGTGAAGGTGTGGATACGGCCCCGCAGACGTACGCCGAAACGCACCGTGTAGGTGGCATTGCAAACGCGGATTTTCTCTTCGAGACCGGGCGGCAAATCCATCAGCGCGACCGCGCGATTGAACATCAGGTCCACACTGTCGCGGAAACTCGGCTCATTGGCTGGATTCATCGGTCTCTCCTCTTCTTGTCCGGTCGCGGTCCCTTTGTTTGCGGGCGCGACTCATCTGGCTGCCCTAGGGGCATGCAGTCGCACCGTAGGACGCCTCATAGCGGGGCGCGACCCAATTCCTCGCGATTTGCGAAACTTTATCAACCGTGGGTAGGAGCGGAATGGGCAACCCTCCCCGCTGGGTGGAAATCACCCGAAAAGGCCATAAAAACCGGCCCCAAGCGCCGCCTATTGCCCCAGATGCGCCAAACTCTGGACACTTTCCCGCAGCACAACAGAAACAAGGCAAATGCCGCCCATTCCCTTTGGTGCCCGCAGGACGCCACTGGAAAAGAGGTTCATGAAGATGCGCGATACATCTCACAGATCAGACAGCTCCCTGCGGCCCCTGCCCGCGTTTCTCCAGCGTTTCGCGCGCGAGGAAGACGGGTTGGTCACGCTGTTCGCCATCATGATGATCCTGTTGATGATCCTCATGGGCGGCATCGGCGTGGACCTGATGCGCCATGAGCGCGAACGCGCAAGGGTGCAGGCCGTGGCCGACCGCGCCGTGCTGGCGGCAGCCGATCTCGACCAGACGCTCAGCCCCGAAGCTGTCGCCCGCGATTATTTCGACAAGGCAGGGCTGGCCGAATATGTGTCCAGCGTGACGGTCGACGAAGGGTTGAACTACCGCCGTGTCACCGTCGATGCCTCGCGCACGCTCAACACGATGTTCATGAGTAAATTCGGCCAAGACCGGCTGCATGTCCCTGCCAAATCTACGGCGGAGGAAAAGGTGAACAAGGTCGAGATTTCTATGGTGCTCGATATCTCGGGCTCCATGCGGGAGAATGGCAAGATGGCCAACCTCCATGACGCGAGCGACGCCTTCATCGACACCGTGCTGAAGCCCGAGAACGCGGACCTGATCTCGATCTCCGTCGTGCCCTATACCGCGCAGGTCAACGTCGGGAAGGACATCATGGATGAGTTGAACGTCACCCAGCTGCATTCCTTCTCCCATTGCGTTGATTTCGACGACAGCGAGTTTGACCTCACCGCCATCAGCCAGACCCGCAGCTATGAGCATATGCAGCACTTCGAGGCGGGCTATAGCTGGAACGGCTATCACCGCGACAACACCGGCCGTTATGACAACATCTACAACCCCGGCTGCCCGAAGCAGGATTACGAAGAAGTCGCGCCCTATTCGCAGAACGCCACTGCGCTGAAAGCCCGGATTTCCAATTTCCAGCCCCGTGCGAACACCGCCATTCATCTGGGAATGAAATGGGGCGTAGCGCTGCTCGACCCGTCCTTCCGCGCGATCAATCAAGCCATCGGCGGCGATGCGGCCTTCCAAGGCCGCCCGGCTGATTACGGCGATATCGACACGCTGAAAACGGTGATCCTGATGACTGACGGGGTGAACGTGACCACCCGCCGGATCAACCGCCAAGTCTACGCCAACCGGGACCACTACCGCCATTGGAGCGATTACCCCTTCTACTGGTGGCTGAACCGCAATGTCCGTTCAAGCGAGCGTCACCGCTGGTACTGGACGAAATACAGCGCATCGCAGGCCGACGCCCTGCTCGACAACATCTGCGACGCGGCCAAGGCCAAGGGCATCGTAATCTGGTCGATCGGCTTTGAAGTGACCGACCATGGCGCATCGGTGATGAAGAACTGCGCCTCCTCCGACAGCCATTTCTTCCGCGTCGAAGGGGTGGAAATCGTCAGCGCGTTCGAGGCCATCGCCCGCCAGATCAACCAGTTGAGGCTGACGCAATGATACAGCGCTGCATCAAGGCATGGCGCCGGTTTCGCGGCGATGAAGATGGCTCGGCCATGCTGATGGAATTCGCCATCCTGTCGCCACTGCTGTTCGGCTGCCTGCTCATGTCCGTCGAGATGAGCTTTTACGCCATCCGCCACATGTTCCTTGACCGGGGTCTCGACATGACAGTGCGCTACATCCGGCTGAACACCAATACCCCGATGACGCATCAGACCATCAAGGACAAAATCTGCGAGGCCGCGATCTTTTTGGATGACTGCGAAGAGACGCTGCGCCTTGAGATGATCCGCGTGGACCCACGCAATTTCGCCAGCTTCGACCAGTCGCCCGATTGCGTCGACACTTCCGAAGACCCCAGACCGGTGCGCGGCTGGACCCTTGGGGTCGAGCATCAGTTGATGCTGCTGCGCGCCTGCGCACGGTTTGAGCCCTTCTTTCCGACTACCGGCCTTGGCTATGCCCTTGAGAAGGACGGCGCAGGCCGTGTTTCCATGGTCTCAAGCGCGGCCTTCGTACAGGAGCCGAACTGATGCGCGCTCTCCGCAGTCTGCTGGCCCGGTTCAAAGGGCGCGAAGACGGCTCCATCGCCGTCGAGACGGTGATCATGTTGCCGCTGATGTTCTGGGCCTATCTGGCCATGTATTCGACCTTTGACACCTTCCGGATGTACAACCTCAACCAGACGGCGGCCTATACCGTGGGCGATGCCATCTCGCGCGAGACGCAGGCGATTGACGCGGACTATCTGCGCGGGATGCAAGAACTGTTCGAGTATCTCACCCGGGGCACCGGGCAAACCGCGATACGGGTCAGCTCGCTTTGGTATGACGCGGAAAACAACCGCTATCAGGCCGATTGGTCGCAGGTTCGCGGCACGGTTGAGCCTTTGACCAGCGACGATGTGCGCGATTGGCATGACAAGCTGCCCGTTATGCCCAATAACGAACGCGTCACGTTGGTTGAGACTTGGCGTGACTTCGAGCCGCTGTTCAAAACCGGGTTGGAGCGGCGCGACATTCACAACTTCGTCTTCACCCGCCCGCGCTATGCGCCACGCACGGTCTGGTCGGACGGTTAAGCGGTCTCACGCTCGGCCAGTTTGGCGCGGATGATCTCGGCGATGAGCTTGGTTTCATTGGCCGGGGTCATGCCGCCCACGCCGATCCGGCGGCCAAGGCTCCACCACAGGCCCAAGCGCCAGCCCCGCGCCACGCGGCGTTTGGTCTTGAGCAGGAAACCGTTCGAGGGTTTGACCGCGAAAGCGCCCTGATCGATGCGCGCGATCTCGTCCATGCGGACGATCACCCGGCCATCGGCATCGCGCAGCGCCTCTTCGGTCAGTTCCACCGCGCTGGCGGTGGCGCGGCGCATCACCTCGGCAATCGCGATAAAGCCAAGTCCCACCAGCACCAGTACGCTCTGCCAGACCGGATCAGGCGAGCGGGTCAGCGCGGAATAGATCAGCAGCAACCCCAGCCCCGCCAGTGACAAGAGCCCCACCGCACGCCGCGCGGGTGACGCCTTGGCCGTGGCCAGAACGGTTTCCGCGCCGCTGTGCATCGTCTGAGAGGTGTCGGTCATGGGCCGGGCTTTCTAAGGGGCAAGGGGCCGGTTAACGCCGCCCCCTGCCGGGGTCATTCGCCCTCGGCCTAGCCCGCCGACCGGCAAAGGGCAAGACCGGGTACCGGCCCGCTCACCGTTCGGGTCTGCCGTCGCGTTTGCCTTTTTTGCGGGGCGGCCCCGCTTCCAGCCGCTGTTGCAGCTTGTCGGCATAGTCTTGACGGGCGGCGGCATCCATCGCGCTGACCTCGGCCAACCAAGCGTCATGGGCGACCTGCTGAACACCCGCGGCAGCCTCCCCTTGGGCGGCGAGCACCGCGGCGGCCACATCCGCCTGAAACGGCTCGGCCCGAAGCGCGGCAAGCATTTCGTCGTAAAGCGCGCGCCGCGCTTCCCGGTCGAGGTGATGCGCCTTGCCGCTGGCGCGCATTTTGCTGTGCAGTTCGTGCCGCGTCTCGGGCGGCAGTGTCTGTACGTAGGGCGAGGCATAGCTGCGCAGCCCCGGCAAATCGCCAGCGCCACGCGGCCCCGGCCCGCCATGACGCCACATCGCCCCGCCAAGCGCGCCGAGGATCATCACGTTCAACGCCAGCGACAGACCAAGCGCCAATCGCATGAGGCGCCTGCGCCGTGTTGTGGGATCCTGTGTCATCTCAACTTTCCTCCATGTCCCAGCCAAACCCGCCGAGTTCGGTGGCCGTCTCAGCCTCGCTGATATCCAAAGTCTCGGCCTCCCATGTGCCGGTCACGAACTGCCCGGCCAAATCCGGCATGCCCTCGGGCGGGGCCACTCCGACCCAAACCCCGACAGCCGCGGCAGTGGCAAGACCGCTCAGCCCCGCCGCACCGCCCAAGAGTTGCCAGAGCGCTTGATGCCACGGTTGGCGCGGCGCTTTGGGCATATGCGCTTCGGCATCGGCCAGAACGCGCGCCTGCAAATCGGCCGAGACCTGTGGCGGATTGGCCCGGGCCGCGGCAAAGAAATCTTCCAGATCGTCGACGTCACTCATTTTCAAACCCCAATGCGTCCCGTTGTGCCGACAGTTGCGCGGCCAATGCCCGTTTGCCCCGTGCGGTCAGGCTTTCCACCGCTTCGACCCCGATGCCCAGCACCTCGGCGATCTCGGGGTTGGCCATACCGTCGATATGGCGCAATACCACCGCTTGCCGCTGGCGGTCGGGCAAAGTGGCCAGCGCCTGTTGCAGGGCGTCCACACGGGCGGCCTGCTGCATCTGCTGCGCGGCACCGGGGGTCGGATCGGCAGGTTCTGCCACATCATCGAGCCCGGCCACCCCCGCCCCACGGCGGCGGAGCCGGTCGGTGCAGAGGTTGGCCACGACACGGTAGAGCCAAGTGGTCACCTTGGCCTCGCCCCTGCGCCACTTCGGCGCCTGACGCCAAAGCCGCAGCATCGCCTCTTGGGCCACATCCTCGGCCTCGGCCCGGTCGCCAAGCACCCGCAGCGCATGGCCGTGAACGCGTGGCACCAGCCGCGCGGTCAACAACCGTGCCGCCGCCGCGTCGCCATTGGCGTAGCGTTGCAATAACTCGGCATCCGCATCCTGCTGCGCGTTGGGCAAATCCTGCATCCCGTCCATGGCTAAGGTCCGGGCGCGCCATGATCAAGCGCGCCCGAGGCTTCATTTAGTCGCGCTGCGGCTTGTCATGGTCCATTTTGTCACCCTTATGGTGCCGCTTGCCATGCATTTTTTTCGCCGCTTCGAACTCTTCGGCGCTGACGCTGCCGTTACCGTCTTTGTCCAGACGTTCGAACATCTTGGCCGGATCGTGGCGCTGCGTCATCTCTTCCATCGAGAGTTTGCCGTCGTCATTGGCGTCCATACGCTCGATCATATGTGCGCCTTTATCGCCGCGCTTCTCACCGTGTTTATCACCGTGCTTGCCGCCCTCTTTGCCGCCGCGCTTGCCACCGTGTTTATCGCCCATGGCTTCCAATTCGGAAGCGTCGAGGCTGCCGTTGCCGTCGGTGTCGAAACGCTCAACCATCTTGGCGGCGCGATCGGCGCGGCGCGCATCGCCTGCGGCCTTCAGCTCTTCGCCGGTCACGAAACCGTCGCCATCGGCATCAACCTTGGCAAAACGCGCCTCGGCATGGGCCTGAAACTCTGCCTGCGTGATCGCACCGTTGCCATCTGCGTCAAGCTGCTGAAACCGGTCCTGCCCGTTTGGCTGGGCGGTGGCGGCCACGGCACCCACGGCCAACAATCCGCTGAGGGCTGCGATCTTCATATTGGTACGAATGGTCATCTTGATACTCCTCGTTTTTTAAAGATCGTCTCACGCTTTTGCGCCGCGATCACAGGGTCAAACGGCGGAGCCAGAAACTTCCGTCGCAGGTTTTCAAACTTTTTTCGAGAAAATCGGCAAAGCCCCGCCCTGCGCGACATGGCGCCGCAACGGCAACCTCCGGTCTTTTCATTTCACGCCCCAGACTGCATCTATCCCTCAACCAGAGGATCGCCCCCATGTCACAGACCCAGCAATTGTCCCCCGACACCGCAGAGACCGATGCCAGCGAAGAGCGGCCCCGCTTGCCTGCCATGCTGCGCGGTTGGCGTGGCAAATGCCCCTCCTGCGGGGGCGGAGAGCTGCTGCATGGCTATCTGAAAGTGAACGACGACTGCGCGGTTTGCCGTCAGGAGTTCCACCACCACCGCGCCGATGACGGCCCGGCCTATCTGACCATTCTGCTGGTCGGTCACCTTTTGGCACCGGGGCTGCACATCGCCTATGTGGTCTGGCGGCCCGAACCTCTGACCCTGTTCACCATTTTTGCGGTTGGCTGCACGGCGCTGTCGCTTTACCTTCTGCCCAGACTGAAGGGGGCCATGATCGGCTTTCAATGGGCCAAAAGGATGGGCGGCTTCGGCCGGTCAAACTAAGGCGGCCTGCCCTTCGGCCCCTGACTGCCGGAGCGCTACCGCATGACCATCGACAAGACCAAAATCCGCAACGCCGCCACGGTGATCGTGCTACGCGACCGCCATGAGACCCCGCATATCCTGATGGGGCAACGCGGGGCCAAGGCGGCCTTCATGCCGAATAAATTCGTTTTTCCCGGCGGGGCGGTGGACGCGGGTGATGCCGATGTGTCCCTTGCCGCCCCGGTGAACGCGCTTTGCCACGGCAGGCTTTGCGACGATGCCGAGCCATCGCTCGCCCATGCCATCGCCGTCGCCGCCATTCGTGAACTTTGGGAAGAGACCGGTCTGGTGCTGGGCCGCAAGGGCGCGTGGAAGGGGGATGTGCCGTCCGACTGGCAGAGCTTTGCCGCCACGGGCCACCTGCCCGATGCCTCTGCCCTGCAATTCGTGTTTCGCGCCCTGACACCGCCGGGCCGCCCGCGCCGCTTCGACGCGCGTTTCTTTCTGGTGGATGCCGACGACATCGCCAGCGACCCCGATGATTTCGATGCCGCCTGTGATGAGCTGTCACATCTGCAATGGGTGCCGCTGAGCCGGGCGCGGTCTTTCGACATGCCCTTCATCACCGAGGTCGTATTGGCCGAGGTCGCCGCCCGGGCGCGCGACACCAGCCCGCCTGCCTCGGTCCCGTTTTTTAAGAACAACGACGAAGAAAGCCTGTTCCTGCGCCTGCATGGCCGCCCGATGTCGGGCTAGGTCACCAAAACCAGCATCAAGATCGAGACCGCCAGCACCGCCATGCCCGCCCACTCCCGGCGCGAAATCCGCTCGCGGAAGAACAGGGTCGTGGCCGCGATGCTCAGCATCAGTTCCACCTGCCCCAAGGCTTTCACATAGGCCGCGTTTTGCAGGGTGAAGGCGATGAACCAACAGAGCGACCCGCCCATCGAGGTCAGCCCGATCCAAACCGCCACCCGCCGCGCGGCCCAGACCCGGCGCATCTGCCCCGGTTCGCGCAGGCGCAGCCAAAGGGCCATGATCAGCGTCTGCATCAGCACCACCGCCGCCAGCGTCACGCCCGCACGCAACAGCGGATCGCCCGAGGCCACGGCGAGCGAAGCGCCGCGATAACAGACCGCCGAGATCGCGAAGAGAAAGCCCGAAGCGATCCCCAGCCCCGCCGCACGGTTGCGCAGATCGCTAAGGCGCAGCCCCCGCGTCTCGGCCCCGCCGGACAGCAACAGCAGCCCCAGCACGCCAAGGGCGATGGCCGCAAAGCCCGCGCCCGAAACACCCTCGCCTAGCACGATCCAGCCCATCAGCACGGTCTGGATCACCTCGGTCTTCTTGAAAGTGATGCCCACAGCAAAGTTGCGCTGCTTGAATAATAGCACCACGCAGACCGTCGCCATGATCTGCGCCGTGCCGCCCATCGCCCCATACAGCCAGAACCCCGCCTCAAGCGGCGGCACCCCCTGCCCGCTCAGCGCAAGATAGAGCGGCAGCAACAGCGCCACGAAGGGCGCGGAATAGAGAAACCGCGAAAAGGTCGCCCCGCCTGCCGAGAGTGTATCGGTCGCCAGATGCTTTTGCAGCATGAAGCGCCCGGTCTGGAAGACGGCGGCGGCAAGGGTGACGAGGATCCACAGCTCGGGGGCGAAAACACTGTCCATAACAGCCTATAGGCCGAAGGCGGGCGGCAGGGCCAGTGTCTTAGGGTCTCATCTCTAGGGCCCCGAGGTCATAGCCGTTGAAGGCCAAGATCTCCTGTGCTGCGGCGATCCGGTCCGCCCCGCCTGTCGCCTGACGGTCAAGGATCCAGCCATATCCGCCATCGGGGCTGCCGATGACCGCCGTGCGGAAGCCTTCGTCGACCCAGAGCACCCAGAAAGGCCGCTCGGCCCCGCCGACGGCGGCGCGCATCGCGTAACGGCCCGGCCCCTCTGCGCTTAGCGCCCAAAGGGTACGGGTGTTGCGGCATCCGGCGCTGTCGCAGGTCTGGCGCTGTTCGATCAGGGTCGGCCCTTCCGGCGCAAAGGTCACGGCTTGCAGCTCGGCGTCACCGGGGAATGCAGCCCGGACCTGCCAATCGCCGCCAAAACGCGCCGCGTCATAGCGGCTGGTGGCCCCGATCAAAGCCTCCGCATCGCGAAACCCGGTCTGCGCGGGCGGTGCCTCGCCGCCACTGCAGGCCGCGAGGGCGCCCAAGAGCAGCAACATGGCCCCCCGCCGCGCCAAATGCATCCTAAGGCGGCCCATCAATAGGGCATCGGATGGGCTTTATGCGCTGCATCAAGGTCGGCCATCACCTCATCGCTAAGGCTCAGCTCCGCCCCGCCAAGCGCCACGTCAAGCTGCTCAAGGCTGGTCGCGCCAAAGATGACAGAGCCCATGAAGGGCCGTGTCGCACACCATGCCAGCGCCATCTGCACCGGGTCGAGCCCATGTTTCTCGGCCACGTCAAGATAGGCCGCGACTGTTTCAAAGGCGCGGGGGGTGACCCGACCGCCGAGGTCTTCGTTCAGCGACAGGCGCGACCCAGCAGGAACTTTCCCGCCCTGATATTTCCCGGTCAGCAAGCCCGCGGCCAGCGGAGAGAAGGCCAGCATGTCGATCTGTTCATTGACGCAGGTCTCGGACACATCGGTATCGGCCAGTCGGCACATCAGCGAATATTCGTTCTGCACCGAGATCGGGCGCGGCCCGCCCACCCGTTCGGCCACGGCAGCCCATTGGGTCAACCCCCAAGCGCTTTCGTTGCTGAGGCCAAAGGCGCGGATCGTCCCACGTTCGACCTCACGTTGCAGCGCGCCGAGCGTGTCCTCCATATGCGCAATGGTCTCGGCCCGGTTCTGGCTGGATGGGTCGTAGTGCCAGTTCTTGCGGAACATATAGCTGCCGCGGTTGGGCCAGTGGAACTGGTAGAGATCGATGTAATCCGTCTGCAACCGCTTCAGCGAGCCTTCGATGGCGCCGGGGATCGTGTCCGAGGAAATCGGCGCACCGTCGCGCGCATGCGGCATCCCCTCGCCGGAATGTTTGCTGGCCAAAACCACCTCGTCCCGGCGTTTGTCGCGGGCGAACCACTGGCCGATGATCTCTTCCGTCCGGCCAGTCGTCTCGGCGCTGATCGGGTTCACGGGGTACATCTCGGCGGTGTCGATGAAGTTGATCCCGGCCTCCAGTGCGCGGTCGATCTGCGCATGGCCCTCCTCGGCGGTGTTCTGGGTGCCCCATGTCATGGAGCCCAAACAGAAATGCGAGACCTCGATATCGCTTGAGCCGAGCTTTTTCATCTTCATCTTTTGGTCCTCGCTTGTGATTTGCCCGCAACCTAGCCGCCTGCCCGGCCTTCGCAAGGGCAATTGCCCCGCGCCGATCCTAGCACCCCGACAAAAGCGCAGCCCCGGTAGTTTTCGGCCTTCCGTTTGGGCAGCAATGGACGCAATCTGCGCCCATGCGCCTGCTCATATCCTTCGCCGCCCTGTTCTTCTCGGTCATCCTTCTGCAACTCTCCACCGGAGGTGTGGGGCCGATCGACGTGCTGTCGGGCGCGCAGCTTGGGTTCAGCCGACAGGAAATCGGTATGCTCGGCTCGGCCCATTTTCTGGGGTTCTTCATCGGCTGCTGGTGGGCGCCTCGGTTGATGGGCAGCGTCGGCCACAGCCGCGCCTTTGCGGCCTTCACCGCCGCCGGATCAATCGGCCTGATGGCGCATATGATGGTGGTGGACCCCTACGCATGGGGGCTGATGCGTGTCGCGTCAGGCATGTGCGTGGCGGGCTGCTATACGGTGATCGAAGCATGGATGCAGGCCAAGGTCACCAATGAGACCCGCGGGCGCACCATGGGCGTTTACCGGGTGGTGGACATGAGCGGCTCGCTCGCCGCGCAGTTGATCGTGGGCGTGCTCGCCCCGGCGTCTTACGTCTCTTACAACCTGCTGGCCATCGGCTGCTGTGCTGCCCTCTTGCCGCTGACGCTGACCAAGGTCCGCCCGCCCGAAACGCCCAGCCAGCCACGGCTGCGCCCGCGCCTCGCCTTTGACCGCTCGCCACTGGCGGCGGCGGGGGTCATCGTGGCCGCCGTCTCCAGCGCGTCTTTCCGGATGGTCGGGCCGATCTACGGCCAAGAAGTCGGCCTCAGCGCGCCTCAGATCGCGTGGTTCCTTGCCGCCTTCGTGCTGGGCGGTGCGCTTGCGCAATATCCCATGGGGATGCTGGCCGATAAGTTCGACCGCCGCTGGGTGCTGATCTGGCTCTCGGTCGCCGCGATGGGCGGCTGTGCGGTCACCGTGATGGGCGCGGGCTATGGCACGGCGGGGATCATGCTCTCGGCCGGGCTCTTCGGCGCCACGACCTTTCCGATCTATTCGGTCTCTGCCGCCCATGCCCACGACTTTGCCAGTTCCGACGAGCGGGTAGAGCTTTCCGCCGCCCTGATGTTCTTTTTCGCTCTGGGCGCCATCGGCGCGCCCTATCTCGCCTCGGTCCTGATCGACAATTTCGGCGCGGCGGCGCTTTTCGCGATGATCGCGGCGGCGCATGGGGGCCTGGTGGTCTTTGGCCTTGCGCGGATGCGTGCGCGCCCCACCTTGGCCGAGCGGACGCCCTACGTCTACGCGCCACGGACCAGCTTTCTCATCGGGCGGCTCTTGGGCCGCGCGCGGGACCGCGACTGAGCGGTCCCGTCTTTTGCTGGAACTGGCGCAGCCCTTGCGATAAGGCTGCGCCAAGCACGGGAATATTTATATGACACGCCACCTCATCACCTCCGCCATCCCCTATATCAACGGGATCAAACATCTGGGTAACCTCGTGGGCAGCCAGCTGCCTGCGGACCTCTACGCGCGCTATCAGCGTGGCCGGGGGCAGGATGTTCTGTTCCTCTGCGCCACGGACGAGCACGGCACCCCCGCCGAGCTTGCCGCAGCGAAAGCGGGCAAGCCGGTCGATGAATATTGCGCCGAGATGTATGAAACACAGGCCCGCATCGCCGAAGGCTTTGGCCTCTCCTTCGATCACTTTGGTCGCTCGTCCAGCCCGCAGAATCGCAAGCTCACGCAGCATTTTGCCGGTGCCTTGGCGGATCAGGGGCTGATCGAAGAGGTCTCCCAACGGCAGATTTATTCGCCGACCGACGGGCGCTTCCTGCCCGACCGCTATGTCGAGGGCACCTGCCCCAACTGCGGTTTCGAGGATGCGCGCGGCGATCAATGCGACAATTGCACCAAGCAACTTGACCCCGAGGATCTGATCAACCCGCGCTCGACCATCTCGGGCGCTACTGATCTGGAGATGCGCGAGACGAAACACCTGTTCCTCAAGCAAAGCCAACTCAAGGACGAGTTGGACGCTTGGATCGACAGCAAGACCGACTGGCCCGTGCTGACCACCTCCATCGCCAAGAAATGGCTGCATGACGGCGACGGGCTGCAAGACCGTGGCATCACCCGCGACCTCAGCTGGGGCGTGCCGGTGAAACGCGGCGATCAGGACTGGCCGGGCATGGAGGGCAAGGTCTTCTACGTCTGGTTCGACGCGCCCATCGAATACATCGCCTGCGCGCAGGAATGGGTCGATGCGGGCAAAGGCACCGATTGGGAAAGCTGGTGGCGCACCGACAAGGGCGCCGAAGACGTGCGCTACACCCAGTTCATGGGCAAGGACAATGTCCCCTTCCACACGCTCAGCTTCCCCGCCACGATCAAGGGCTCGGGCGAGCCATGGAAGCTGGTGGATTACATCAAGTCCTTCAATTACCTCAATTATGACGGCGGTCAGTTCTCCACCTCGCGCGGGCGCGGCGTCTTCATGGATCAGGCGCTGGAAATCCTGCCGGCGGATTACTGGCGCTGGTGGCTCTTGAGCCATGCGCCCGAGACCTCGGATGCTGAATTCACTTGGGAAAACTTCCAAGCCTCGGTGAACAAAGACTTGGCCGACGTGCTGGGCAATTTCGTCAGCCGGATCACCAAGTTCTGCCGCTCCAAATTCGGCGAAGCGGTGCCCGAGGCCGGTGAATACGGCGAGTCGGAACATACGCTGATCGAAGACATCACCGCCCGCGTCGCCCGTTACGAGACGCTGATGGAGGCGATGGAGGTCCGCAAATCCGCCGCCGAACTGCGTGGCATCTGGGCGGCGGGCAACGAATATCTGCAAGCCCAAGCGCCTTGGACCACCTTCAAGACTGACCCCGACCGCGCGGCGGCGCAGGTACGGCTGGCGCTGAACCTGATCCCGCTCTACGCCGTGCTTTCCGCACCCTTCATCCCCACGGCCTCGGCCTCGATGCTGGCGGCGATGAAGGTCGAAGACATGCCCTGGCCCGACGATGTGCCCGCGGCCTTGGGCAAGCTTGCCCCCGGCCACGGGTTTGAAGTGCCCGAGGTGCTTTTTGCCAAGATCAGCGATGAGGACCGGGAAAGCTGGGCCGAACGTTTCGCCGGTAAGCGCGACTGCTCAGAAATCTAGGAACAGCGGCGCGGGTTATGCGCCGCTGTTTCGTTCTACGGCGAAGGCGCTCGGCTAACCGCGCCGCGCGCGCTTTCCGCCTGAGACCGCGCGCACTGGCCCCACGCCATTCGCCGCCGCTTCGACACCCCGAAACCGGAGGCCATGCCCCCGCCCTTCGGGATCCCGCTCCGCCGTGAGCCATCCGTGGACAATGCGGGCCGTCTCCTCCCCCGGGTGCATTTGAAAGCCGCCCTGCGGCGCCAGCCCCTCAAGCGCCTGCGCCCAAAGCGTGCCGATCTCAGCCCCATCGCAAAGCCGCGGCCCGAACAGATCGCTGATATGTTGCCCGATCAGACAATCCCCCAGCCCATAGGTGACACCGCAGGCCGCCTCATTGGCATGGCAAACGCGCCCATCGGGAGTGAAGACCACGTCGATTTCGGCCATATCGGCCTTGACCGGGGATAGGAGGCGATTGCCCGCCGCCCCCTTCCCGCCCGCGGGGCCAAGAGAGGGCATAAGCGCCCCGCGAAGCCCCGCTTTGGGTCGGCCATCAAGGTTCTGCCTAAACATGCGCCGCTCTGCCGCGAAAACGATGGAGATGAGCGGGAGTTGCCCTGAGGTAAGGCTGTCCTCCCCAGCAGCGGTATCTCCGTCTGACATGCTCACCCTCTTACGCGGCCCGTTGGGCCCCGACGCGCCGCACCGCACAGCGGAGCCCAGCATCCGAGCAACATAGCTCCGCAAGCAAAAAACCATACGCCGTAAGAGGTTAAACGATCGCCCTCCTTTCCCTGACCCTGCCATCTGCCGCCTCTGCCTCATCCCGCCCCACTGCCGACCTTGGGGGAGGATTAGCGGCAAGGTCTTACCACGGAGTTAAAAAATGTAGGCACAGTGTGAACTTGCGGGAGACTTATTTTCGCCCTATTCCGACAGCAATTAACCAAGTGTTAATATCAGATAGGATAAAGATGTTCCGGGTCGCCCATACAATTCATCACGATCACGACCTCGGGCTCGTGCTGCTTGCAGCACTTCTTTGTATCTTCGGCAGCTGGGTGGTGGCACGGCTCTATCGGCATGTGCTTGAACAGCCGCGTCGCCAAGCGTTGATCTGGTGCTATCTGACCGCGATGACAGCGGGGGTGACGATCTGGTGCACCCATTTCATCGCGATCCTTGCCTATCAGCTCGACGCGCCGGCGACGTTCCATTTCTCGCTCACCTTCCTGTCGCTGATCATCGCCATCGTCGGCTCGATCTTGGGCGTCGTCATCGCCGGGCTGCTGAAATCCCGCCGGGCCACGGTTCTGGGCGGGACGATCTTTGGGCTGGCGATTTCGGCCATGCATTATACCGGCATGGTGGCCTATCGCGTGCAGGGCGCGATCCAGTGGGACATGGGCTATCTGACCGCCTCCGTCATCATCGCGGTTGTCCTTGCGACCCTCGCGCTTGGCGCGGCGGGCCGTGGGGGCAAGGGCAGCGTGCTGTGGATGACCGCGCTTTTGGCGCTGGCGATCATCCTGCTCCATTTCACCGGCATGGCCGCTTTTCAGGTCACCCCGCTGGCCGCGCAGCCGCTCTATGCCAACCCTGTCGAGTACAAATTAATCGCGCTGATCGTCGCCGGCACCGCCGCCATCATCGCCCTAGCCGCGCTCTTTAGCTATGTTGTCGAAAACCGCACCCGCAACGAAAGCGTCCAGGAACTGCGAAAGGCCCGCGATGCCGCCGAAAGCGCCAGCCGGGCGAAATCGGAATTCATGAGCGTGCTGAGCCACGAATTGCGCACCCCGCTGACCATCGTGATCGGCTACGCCAGCTTCCTGTCGGAACTCAAACGCCACAACCTCGCCAAGCTGGGCCCGGATGAAAAACCGGAGTCCGAGCATTTCACCAAGATGGGCGATCAGGCGGAACTCTACGGCCAGCGCATCAAATTCGCGGGCGGGCAATTGTTGACCATTATCAACGACATCCTCGACTATACGAATATGGAGTTAAACGACCTCGCGCTGGACAAAACCGCCTTCGACACCCGCGCGCTTTTGGAGGAAGTGGTCGAAGAGCACCACGGCGCCGCGCATGATAAGACGGCCACGCTGCATATCGACACCCCACCGCTGACCGTCACCGCCGACCGCCGCCGCAGCCTGCAACTGCTGGGCCATATCGTCGGCAATGCGCTGAAATTCTCCAAGGCGCGGGACATCTATCTGCGTGCGGGCCTGCACGCGGGCGGGTTTGTTTTCGAGGTCGAAGACAATGGCGTTGGCATCGCCGCGCAGGATCTGGACCGCATTTTCGAGGCTTTCACCCAGATCGAAGATGCCGACGACCGCGCCGAGGGCGGCACCGGGCTGGGGCTCGCGATCTGCAAGAAACTGGCCCTTGCACATGGTGGCGACATCACGGTCAAAAGCACGCTCGGTCAGGGGACGACCTTTACCGTGTTCATCCCCGGCGCCACGCAATTGGCAGAGCCTGTGACGCTGGCGAAGGCAAGCTAAGTCTTTGAAACCAGTGGTGCGGGCGGTGGGACTCGAACCCACACGGGGCTACGCCCCAACAGATTTTAAGTCTGGTATGTCTACCATTCCATCACGCCCGCATCGGGGCGCACAATAAGCATCACGCGGGCGGTGTAAATGGGCGAATGCCCCCGGCCCCATGGTTCTGGCACGATGCGTCAGGCCGTATCGGCCAGCATGGTTTCCTTCACCGCCTCCATCGCCACATAGGTCGAGGTGCTGGCCACATGCGGCAGGGTTGAGATGACCTCCCCCAGAAAGCGGCGATATTCCGACATGTTCCGCGTGCGCACCTTGATCAGATAGTCGAAATGGCTCGCGATCATATGGGCCTGTTCGATCTCGGGCACCTTGGCCACGGCGAGGTTAAAGGCCCGCAAGGCCGCCTCGCGCGTGTCGTTCAGGCGCACCTCGACAAAGGCGACGTGATCCAGCCCCAGCCGGATCGGGTCCAACAGGGCGCGATAGCCAAGGATCACGCCGCTTTCTTCCAACCGGCGCAGCCGTGCTTGGGTGGGGGATTTCGACAGGCCGATGCGGCGGGCAAGATCGGTGATGCTGATACGCCCGTCCTCGGCCAACACCGATAGAATCGCGCTGTCGAACCGGTCCAGATTGAAAAGTTCATTTGACATGTGATTCCCCGCTAGTTCGGTCATAACGACCATGATACAATATATATTAAGTCGATTAGCCTTCTCAACATGCGGTATTCTGGTCGAAACATCAACTGGAGCTTGCCATGGCCCTCGATCACGCCCCCGCCCTTCGCCAAACCATCGACGCGCGCACCTATGCCGAGCCTGTCGCGCTGCTCACCGAGCTCAAGGCGCAGGCCGATCTTTCGCCCGAGGACCGCGCCAAGATCACCGCCGATGCGGCGGGTCTGGTGCGTGACATCCGCGGCACCTCGGCCCCCGGCATGATGGAAGTCTTCCTTGCCGAATACGGGCTCAGCACCGAGGAAGGCGTGGCGCTCATGTGTCTGGCCGAAGCGCTGCTGCGCGTGCCGGATGCCGAGACCATCGACGCGCTGATCGAGGATAAGATCGCCCCCTCGGACTGGGGTCGGCACATGGGGCATTCGACCTCCAGCCTCGTCAACGCGTCGACATGGGCGCTGATGCTGACGGGCCGCGTGCTCGACGACGACCAGCCCGGCCCGGTGCGCCACCTGCGGGCGGCGATCAAACGTCTGGGGGAGCCGGTGATCCGCACCGCCGTCAGCCGGGCCATGCGCGAAATGGGTCGCCAGTTCGTGCTGGGGGAAGACATCCAAGCGGCGATGAAACGCGCCCGCGGCATGGAGAAGAAGGGCTTTACCTATAGCTACGACATGCTGGGCGAAGCCGCGCGCACCGAGGCCGACGCCAAGCGCTATCACCTGAGCTATTCCCGCGCGATCTCGGCCATTGCCGAGGCCTGCACCCATGACGACATCCGCAAGAACCCCGGCATTTCGGTCAAGCTCTCGGCCCTGCACCCGCGCTACGAGTTGGCGCAGGAAGAGGCCGTGATGCGTGATCTGGTGCCCCGCCTGCGGGCGCTGGCGCTCTTGGCGAAATCGGCTGGCATGGGCCTCAACATCGACGCCGAGGAGGCCGACCGTTTGGCACTCTCGCTCGAGGTGATCGACACGGTGATGGGCGAGCCTGCGCTGGCCGGCTGGGACGGTTTCGGCGTGGTCGTGCAGGCCTATGGCCCGCGCGCGGGCGTGGTGATCGACACGCTTTACGAAATGGCGCAGCGCCACGACCGCCGCATCATGGTGCGGCTGGTCAAGGGCGCCTATTGGGACACCGAGATCAAGCGCGCGCAGGTCGAGGGGATCGACGGTTTCCCGGTCTTCACCCGCAAGGCCGCGACGGATGTGAGCTACATCGCCAATGCCCGCAAGCTTCTGGGCATGACCGACCGCATTTACCCGCAGTTCGCGACCCATAACGCCCATACCGTCGCCGCCGTGCTGCATATGGCCGACGACCCCGAGGCTTACGAATTCCAGCGCCTGCACGGCATGGGCGAGACGCTGCATGACATCGTCATGCGCAAGCGTGGCACCCGCTGCCGCATCTACGCCCCCGTGGGTGCGCACCGTGATCTGCTGGCCTATCTCGTCCGGCGTCTTTTGGAAAACGGCGCGAACTCCAGCTTCGTGAACCAGATCGTCGACGAGGAAGTCCCGCCCGAGGTCGTGGCCGCCGATCCCTTCGACCAGTTGAACGACAACGCCCCGACGATCCCGAAAGGGCCAGAGGTGTTCCAACCGCAGCGCGCCAATGCGCGGGGCTTCGATCTGGCCCATACCCCGACCCTCGCCGCGATCGAGGAGGCCCGCGCCCCCTTCGCGGACGCCACTTGGGAAGCCGCACCGCTGCTGGCGGGCGAAGCTGCGCCCGAGGCTGCCCAAACCGTCGCCAACCCCACCGGCGGCACCTCGCCCGGGACCGTGTGCCCTGCCTCCAAGGCCGATGTGGCCACCGCGCTCGACAACGCCGCCCCTTGGGACGCGCCTCTTGACGCACGGCGCAGCACGCTTCTGCGCGCCGCCGACATGTTCGAGGACCGCTATGGCGAGATCTTTGCCATCCTCGCCCGCGAAGCCGGCAAGCAACTGCCCGATTGCGTGGCCGAGCTGCGCGAGGCGGTGGACTTCCTGCGCTACTACGCCGGTCAGGCGACCAACGAGCCGCCCGCGGGCATCTTCACCTGCATCTCGCCGTGGAACTTCCCACTGGCGATCTTCTGCGGGCAGGTCACGGCAGCCCTGGCCGCCGGCAATGCCGTGCTCGCCAAACCGGCCGAGCAGACCCCGCTCATCGCACAGCTTGCCGTCAAGGTGCTGCACGAGGCCGGCGTGCCGCGCGCGGCGCTGCAACTGCTGCCGGGCGGCGGCGAGGTGGGCGCGGCGCTGACCGGCGACGCCCGCGTCAACGGCGTGGCCTTCACCGGCTCCACCGCCACCGCCCTGCGTATCCGCGCCAACATGGCCGAACACTGCGCCCCCGGCACACCGCTGATTGCCGAGACCGGTGGCCTCAACGCCATGATCGTCGACAGCACTGCCCTGCCCGAGCAGGCCGTGCAGGCCATCGTCGAAAGCGCCTTCCAATCCGCGGGCCAGCGCTGCTCCGCCGTGCGTTGCCTCTACGTGCAGGAGGACATCGCCGAGGACCTGATCACCATGCTCAAGGGCGCGATGCAGGCGCTGCGCATTGGCGATCCGTGGCATCTGTCGACCGACGTGGGCCCCGTCATCGACGATGCCGCGCGACAGACCATCGTCGATCATGTCGAGGCCGCCCGCGCGGAGGGCCGGCTGATCGCCGAACTAAAAGCGCCCGAAGGCGGCACCTTCGTCGGCCCCGCGATCCTGCGGGTGGATGGCATCAGCGACATGAAGCGCGAAATCTTCGGCCCCGTGCTGCATGTGGCGACCTTCAAGAGCCATGAGCTCGACGCCGTGATCGACGCGATCAACGCCACCGGCTACGGCCTCACCTTCGGCCTCCACACGCGGATCGACGACCGGGTGCAGCATGTGTCCGAGCGGATCGAGGCGGGCAACATCTACGTGAACCGCAACCAGATCGGCGCCATCGTCGGCAGCCAGCCCTTCGGCGGCGAGGGGCTTTCGGGCACCGGGCCGAAGGCGGGCGGGCCGAACTACCTGCCGCGTTTCGCCGCGCCCGACCATCAGGAGGCTTCCGGCCCATGGGACAGCGCGCAACAGAGCCTACCCGCCCTGCCCGCGCACCAGCCGACCGTGCTGGAGACCCAGTCGATGCCCGGGCCCACCGGCGAGAGCAACCGCCTGTCGACCCTGCCCCGACCTGCGCTTCTCTGCATGGGTCCGGGGGCCGAGGCGGCCACGGCGCAGGCCAAGGCCGTGCGCGCCCTCGGCGGTGTCGCGGTCGAGGCTGCAGGCCGGATCGCCCCCGAAGCACTCACCACCGGCCCCGCCTATGGCGGCGTGCTCTGGTGGGGCGATGAGGAGACGGCGCGGCAAATCGACAAGGCGCTGGCGGCCCGCGAAGGGGCGATCATTCCGCTTCTGCGCGGCAAGCCCGACACCGCGCGCGTCCGCGCCGAGCGCCATGTCTGTGTTGACACCACCGCCTCGGGCGGCAATGCACAGCTCTTGGGGATGATGGCCTGAACGGGCCGCGCAATTAGGGGGAGCGCCATGCTGACGAACCGCGATATCGAAGAGTTGACGCAGTTTCGCAGGGCGCTCCACCAACACCCCGAGATCTCGGGCGAGGAAGTGGAAACCGCCCGGACCATCGCGGCGGAACTGGAAAAGCTCGCGCCTTCGCGCATCCTCACCGGCCTTGGCGGGCATGGGGTGGCGGCGGTTTTCGACAGCGGCAGCCCCGGCCCCACGGTGCTCTTCCGCGCGGAACTCGACGCCCTCCCAATCCCCGAGGAACATGACATTCCTTGGGTCTCTAAGGTGCCGGGCAAGTCCCACGTCTGCGGCCACGACGGTCATATGGCCATGCTCTTGGCGCTCGGGCGGATGATCGCGCGCCGCCCCGTCGCAAAGGGCCGCGTGGTGCTGATGTTCCAACCGGCCGAGGAGGACGGCAGCGGCGCGCGGGCGGTGGTGAACGATCCCACCTATGCCGAGATCGCTGCCGATTACGCCTTTGCCATCCATGTCGAGCCGGGCCGCCCCTTTGGCCATGTCGACACCGCGCCCGCGCTGATCAACTGCGCCTCGAAAGGCATCTCCGTCACCCTGCACGGCAAGACCGCCCATGCCGCCAGCCCCGAAGACGGCACCTCCCCTGCGCCTGCACTGGCCGAGTTGATCCCGGCGCTGCAAGCGCTCGGCCCCGGCGGGCCGCTTGACGATGACTTCCGCCTCGTCACCCTCACCCACCTGCGCATGGGTGAGCCGACCTTTGGCGTCGCCCCTGGCGAAGCGGCGCTCTACGCCACCCTGCGCAGCACCCGAGACGCGGCGCTGGCCGAGATCGAAGCGGCCCTGCGTGCCGAAGTCGCCCACGTGACCGAGACCCATGGGCTGACCGTAGCTTTCGCGGAATCCGACCATTTCGCCGCCTCCATCAACCACCCCGACGCCTACGCGATCGCCGCCGCAGCGATGGACGCGCTTGGCGTGTCGCACGGGCAGGAAAACCTGCCGATGCGCGCCTCCGAGGATTTCGGCCTGTTCGGGCGCGATGCCAAGGCGGCGATGCTCTGCCTCGGCCCCGGCGAGGGCTATGCCGCCCTGCACAACCCCGATTACGATTTCCCCGATGATCTGATTCCCGTGGGCGCCGGAATTTTTGAGCGGATCGCGCGGGATTTGCTCGGTTCCGCTTGACAGAAGCCCCCGCGGGCGCAGCTAAGGTCATGAAGATCCCCCGCGCCGCTTGACGCTGCGGACGACTTGGCAAAGGCTGGCCCGCATGTTCCCGATCCGCGATCACAACCCCTCGGGCCGAACGCCCTTCGTCACCTATGCGCTGATGGCGCTCAACATCGGGGTGTTTCTGTCTTCCCTGTCGCTGATGGCGGATGAGCGCGCCTTGGCCGAGTTTTACTACAGCTACGCCCTGCTGCCCGCGCGGCTGAGCCATGGGGAGGGGTATTTCGGCCTTATCACCTCGCAATTCCTGCATGGCGGCTGGATGCATCTGGCGGGTAACATGCTGTTTTTGTGGATATTCGGCGATAATGTCGAAGATGAAATGGGCCATGGGCGCTATCTGCTGTTCTACCTTGCCTGCGGCATCGCCGCGGGTCTGGGCCAAGTCGTGACAGAGCCGCTGTCATGGGTGCCCATGGTCGGGGCCTCGGGCGCGATTGCGGGGGTGATGGGGGGCTACCTGCTGCTCTTCCCGCGCGCCAAGGTCGACATTTTGGTGATCTTCATCGTGTTTTTCCGCATCTTCGCGATCCCGGCGTGGATCATGCTGGGCCTGTGGTTCGGCATGCAGTTCATCGGCGGGATCGGGGCCACGCCGGGCACCGGCGGGGTGGCCTATTGGGCCCATGCGGGCGGGTTCATTGCGGGGCTGCTGCTGACCTTGCCGCTCTGGCGGCGGCGGGGCGGCTTTGCCTTTTGGCGGCAGACCCACGGCCATCCGCCCCATGCCGCCGCAGACTATGACCTGAGCGAAAGTCGCATTCCGAAAGTGAGACGCAAATGACCGAAACCTCCGAAACCCGCCGCGCCTCGTGCCACTGCGGGGCCGAGGTGATCGAAGCGCTGTTTCCGCGTGGGCTAGCCTCGGCCTCGCGCTGCACCTGCTCCTTTTGTCGCCGCCGTGCCGCCGCCACGGTGACCGCGCTGGCCGAAACGGTGACCGTGTTGAAAGGGGCCGAGAACCTCACGCTTTACACTTGGGGCACGCATACCGCACAGCACTAATTCTGTAAGACCTGCGGCATCTACACCCACCACCGCCGCCGCTCGAACCCCGATGAATGCGGCGTGAACCTTGGTGCGATCGAAGGGGTCTTGCCTTGGGAGATGGAGCCGCTGCCCTATAGCGATGGCATCAATCACCCCTCGGACCGCGACCCCGGCTGAAGGCCGGAGATCACACCCTGCATCCGGGCCAGCAGCCCCGGCTGCGGCTGAGCCTGTTCGCGGCGCTGCTCCACGCTTTCGTGCAACCGCTCGGACGGGTCCGCGCCCACCACCCGACGGCGGCGGGTCACCAGCATCTTGCCATAGCCGCGCCAGCGCCCGATGGAGGGCGCGGCGGGGTCTTGATCGAACCGCGTGGCCCAGCCTGCGGGCAGCGGCAGGCCGCTGTCCTCCATCCGCGACAGCAGCCAGACCAGCGGGATATTGGCCAAGGGGCGCGCGGCCTCATGCCCGCCCAACTGGCCGCCCACGTCGCCATGGGTGCCGGGGAACCAGACCTGTTCCAGCCGCCCGTCATAGCCCTCGGGCGTGGTCCATAGCACCGGGGCATAGGCGACGCGGGTCTCGTTCAGGGCCAGCGCCTGAAAGCCGTTCTTCACGTTGCGGCTGAGGTCATGGTTGTGGAACATATGCAGCGGCTGCGAGAACCGCCAGAACAGCGGCGCGTTGAGGCCCAGCGACTTGACCGTATCCCAAACGCCAATCGCCTCGATCTCGACCTCGGGGTGACAGTTGGCGCGGGCAAAGAGTTCGCCCGCCTTGCTCAGATGTTGCGCCTCATAATGGCGGTAAACATCGCGGATGTTACGCTCTGTCGCCACCTCGGCGCGCAGAAGCCCCACACGCTCGATCACCCCGGCGAGCGAGCGCACCGCATAGCCACCGCGCGAATAGCCCATCAGGAAAATCCGATCTCCGGGCCGGTAGCGCGAGGCGAGATATCCATAGGCGCGGCGGATTTGCCGGTTGATCCCGCGGCCCAAGATCACATCCAAAGCGCTGCGCCAATCGCGCCATTGCAGCCCCGGCTCGTAATAGATCGACAGGGCGCTGCCCATCTCGCGGCAGAGGCCATAGGCAATGCCCGCATTCGTCTCACGCCCCAGTTCGAGCGAGGACATGGTCCCGTCGAGGATGATGACATGGGTCACCGCCCCCCGGCGCGGGCCAAAGTCGCTTTCAGGCCGCCGCCAGAACCGCCCGAAGAGCCGTTGGAACAGGGTTTTACTCGGCTGCGATTGCGGCACCTTGCAGCATCTCCCAGACACGGTGCGGGGTGAACGGCATATCCGCCTGCCGCACGCCGCGTTCCCACAGGGCATCCTGCACTGCATTCGACACCGCTGCCAAGGCACCAACGGTGCCCGCCTCCCCGCAGCCCTTCATGCCCATGACATTGGCCGTGGAGGGCACCGGTTCGGAGGTGAAAGAGATCATCGGCAGGTCCGCCGCGCGGGGCATGGCATAGTCCATGAAGGTGGCGGTCAAAAGCTGGCCGTCCTCGTCATAGACCACCCGCTCCTGCACCGCTTGGCCAATGCCCTGCGCCACCCCGCCGTGGACCTGCCCCTCCGCCAGCATCGGGTTGATGAGATTGCCGAAATCGTCGACCACGGTGTAGCGGTCGAGCGTCACCACCCCGGTCTCGGGGTCGATCACCACCTCGGCCACATGCGCCCCGTTGGGATAGCTGCGCCCCGGCAGGCTGGCGCGTTCATGGTGGCTGAGCAGATCATCCCGGCCCTTAGCGCGGGCCATCTCGGCCACCTCAAGCATCGTCGGGCTGATGTTCGAGCCCTCTGCGCGGAAACGTTCGTCATCAAAGGTGATATCCGCGGCGGCGACGCCCAATTCCTTGGCCAGAAACGCGGTGAAGACTTCAGTGATCTTCGCCACGGTGGCCAAGGTCGCCGTGTTCTGCGTGGTGACCGAGCGCGAGCCGCCGGTGCCGCCACCCTTCTTGATCAGATCGCTATCGCCCTGCACCACGTCGATCCGCTCGGCGGGGATGCCGGTCTGGTCCGAGAGGAACTGCGCATAGACCGTCTCATGCCCCTGCCCATTGCTTTGGGTGCCGACATAGATCGTCACCCGGCCATCGCCCTCGAAAACCACTTTGGCCCCTTCGGAGGGATCGCCCAAAATGCTCTCGATATAGTAACACAGCCCTTGCCCGCGCAGCAGGCCGCGTTTGGCATCCGCCGCCCGGCGCGCGGCAAAACCGTCGCGGTCGGCCTCTTGCCCCACCCGAGCCAGCAGCCGCGCGAAATCGCCCACGTCGTAAAGCTCGCCCGTGGCAGTGGTATAGGGGAATTGCTCAGGCTTGATGAAGTTGATCCGCCGTAACTCCCACGGATCGACGCCCAACTCACGCGCGGCGCGGTCCATCAACCGCTCCAACACATAGATCGCCTCGGGCCGCCCTGCACCACGATAGGCGTCGACCTGCGCGGTGTTGGTGTAATAGCCCTCGACATGCAGATAGGTGTCTTGCACGTCATAGACGCCCATCAAGACCTTGGAGAAGAGCTGCGACTGGATCGGCTGGCCGAACTGGCTGTTATAAGCCCCAAGGTTGCAGCGCGTATCGACACGGTAGGCGGTGATCTTGTGGTTTTCGTCAAAGGCGAACTCGGCCCAAGACACCAGATCACGCCCGCCGTTGTCGGTGAGCATGGCTTCGGTCCGCTCTGACATCCAGCGCACCGGGCGGCCCAGCGCCCGCGCGGCTTGGGCCACGCAGAAATACTCCGGGTAGGTCATCGCCTTCATGCCGAAACCGCCGCCGACATCGGGATTGGTGACGCGCACCGCGTCTTCGGGCAGGCCAAAGGCTTTGGTCAGAAACCCCTTGTGCGCCCAGACGCCCTGCCCGCCCAGCGCCACATGCAACCGGCCCTCGGTCCATTCGGCATAGCAGCCCCGCGGCTCCATGGAGTTGACGATGATGCGGTTGTCCCCGACCTCCAGCTTGACGCGATGGGCGGCCTTGGCAAAAGCCGCCTCAACCTTGGCCTCATCGCCCATATGCCAGTCAAAGGCGTGGTTGTCGGGGGCCTCTGCGTGCAGGGGCTCACCGCCCGGGGCGACATCCATTTTGGCAGGCAGATCGTCGGCCTCGAAAAGGATCATCTCCGCCGCGTCGCGGGCCTGTTGCAAACTCTCGGCCACCACCAGCGCCACCGGCTCGCCCACATAGCGCACGCGGTCCTTGGCCAGCATCGGGCGCAGCGGCGCCGCCCCTTTGCTACCATCGCGGTTGTCGACGACCGTATGGGGCAGAGCGATATTCATCCCCGCCGCTTCCAGATCGGCGCAGGTCAGCACCAGATGCACGCCATCCGCCGCGCGGGCGTCCGTCACATCCAACTCAGTGATCACCCCATGGGCCACGGGCGCGCGGAAAAAGACGCCATGCAGCGCCTCGGCGGGGGCGATATCATCGACATAGCGGCCCTTTCCGGTCAGGAAGCGGTGGTCTTCCACCCGTTTGACCGGCTGGCTTTTCCCGAACTTTTCCATCTGACGCCGCCCCTGCTGCCCTGCCTGTTCCAGCGCAACAGTAGCGGGCGCGCCGCCAGTGTCCAGAGCCTCAAGCCGCCTTGCGTTTGGGCGCGCCCTCAAGGCTTGAGACCAGCGTCACCCCTGCCAACCCATAGCCGTTGAAGGCGGTCGACATGGCAATGGAATAAGCGCCCATGCCGCCGAACAAAAGGTAATCCCCGGTCTGCGCATCCTCCGGCAGCGGCAGGCCATCGGGCAGACGGTCCAGCGAATCACAAGTGGGGCCGAAGACCACACGCGGCTTGGCCGCCCCCAGACGCCGCGTGCCATCGGGGCCGACCACATCGACCAACCCCGAAAGCCCCATATCGCGCAGATCGGGCAGCCCGCCATAGATACCGTCGTTCAGGAAAACCGTCCGCCCATCGTTGCGCATCCCCTTGATACGGGTCGCCAATACGGCGGCGTCAGCCACCATCGCCCGGCCCGGCTCACACAGCAGCAAAGGCGCATCCGCCCCAAAACTCTCGGCCAGCGCCGCGTTCACGGCAGCAAAAACCGCCCGATGATCGGGCGCGTCAAACCCACGGTCCACGGCGAAGCCCCCGCCAATGTTCAACCGGTTGATCGAGACACCGGCCATGCGCAGAATATCCGCCGCCGCATGGACATATTGCACCCAAGCCTGCGGATCGTTGCACTGCGTGCCGGGGTGGAAACACATCGACGGCGTGAACCCCATCTCGACCACAGCGCGCAACAGCACCGCCGCCTCTTCAGGGGCCGCGCCGAATTTCGAGCCGAAATCATAGGCCGCGCCCTTGACCGGCAAGGCGAAGCGCACCGCCACCTCATTATCGCGCGGCACATCGCGCAGCTTGGCCAATTCCGACATGTCATCGATCGACCAGCTATAGACCCCCGCCGCGATCCCTGCCTTGACCTCGGAAGCCGAGCGCACGGGGTTATTGTAATGCAAAACCGCCTGCGGACAGACCGCCCGCACCGCCGCCATCTCAGCCGGAGAGGCGACATCGAAGGTGGTGATCCCCGCCGCGACAAGGTTCGACAGCACCTCGGCCCGGTCGTTGGCCTTGACCGCATAGGTCACCAGCCCGTCGAAATCCGCCTGAAACCGCCGCGCGGTGGCTTGCAGCACCGAAGGGGCCAGAAACAACACCGGCGCGTCGGGGCTGTGTTTCGCCAGATAGGCTGCGGGACTGTCGGAAAGGGGGGCGATATGCTGCATGGAGGCCTCTTTACTGCTTTTCTCCAGTGAAGCGTGAATTTCGGTCGATTCATCGTGTCATACCGCCTAAAGTGATGCGAACTTTGGGCAAAGTGACGATATGATAGCGCAACTTGACGACACCGACCGCGCTTTGATCGCGGCACTGCAATCCAACGCCCGTCAGCCGGTCGCCGATTTGGCCCGACGTCTTGGCCTTGCCCGCACCACCGTTCAGGCCCGGCTGGAGCGGTTGGAACGCTGCGGCGCCATCCTCGGCTATACGCTGCGTTTGGGGGAAGCCGCCCGCGCGCCGCTGCATGCCACGGCTCTGGTCAATATCGAGCTGCGTGCAGGCCCCGCTGTATTGGCGCGGCTGCGCAGCCTTCCGGCGGTGCAGGTGGTGCACACCACCTCGGGCCGCTTTGACCTGCTGGTGCAGATCGCGGCGCAGACCACGCAGGAGTTGGACGAGACCCTTGACCGCATCGGCGAGACACGCGGCGTTAAGGGCAGCGAGAGCCTGATCCACCTCAGCACCAAGATCGACCGCAGCGGCTGAGCCCTGCCCCCGCGCCTCACCCCCTGTCAGGGGTCTTTCCCTTACCGCGCCAGAGCGCTAAACGGGGCGCAACAAAAGGGATCATGACCATGGCACTCGAAAAGACCTTCAACGCCGCCGAGGCGGAAAGCCGCATCTACGCCGATTGGGAGACCAAGGGCGCGTTCAAAGCGGGCGCGAATGCGCAGCGGGATGAGCATTTCTCGGTGATGATCCCGCCGCCGAATGTCACCGGCTCGCTGCACATGGGCCATGCCTTCAACAACACGTTGCAGGACATCCTCGTGCGCTGGCACCGGATGCAGGGTTTCGACACCCTCTGGCAGCCGGGGCAAGACCACGCGGGCATTGCCACGCAGATGGTGGTGGAACGCGAGTTGGCCGCCACCGGCCAACCGGGCCGTCGCGAGTTGGGCCGCGAGGCCTTCACCGCCAAGGTCTGGGAGCAAAAGCAGAAATCCGGCGGCACGATCATCGACCAGCTGCGCCGACTGGGCGCCTCCTGCGACTGGTCGCGCAACGCCTTCACCATGTCCGGCGCGCCCGGTGCGCCCGAAGGCGAAGAGGGCAACTTTCACGACGCCGTGATCAAGGTCTTCGTGGACATGTACAACAAGGGGCTGATCTACCGCGGCAAGCGGCTGGTCAACTGGGACCCGCATTTCGAGACCGCGATCTCCGACCTCGAGGTCGAGAGCACCGAGGTCGACGGCCACATGTGGCACTTCAAATACCCGCTGGCGGGGGGTGAGACCTACACTTATGTGGAGAAGGACGAGGACGGCAACGTGCTCTTTGAGGAAGAGCGCGATTACATCTCCATCGCCACCACCCGGCCCGAAACCATGCTGGGCGACGGCGCTGTCGCAGTTCATCCATCGGATGAACGTTACGCTTCAATCGTCGGGAAACTTTGCGAAATCCCGGTTGGCCCCAAGGCACAGCGCCGCCTCATCCCGATCATCACCGACGAATATCCGGACAAGAACTTCGGCTCGGGCGCGGTAAAGATCACCGGCGCGCATGACTTCAACGACTACGGCGTGGCCAAGCGCAACAACATCCCGCTTTACGCGCTGATGGACACCCAAGGCCGGATGCGCGCCGATGGCCTGCCCTACGATGAAGCCGCCGCGCGCGCGCAGGCCATCGCCGATGGTTCCGAAGCCGCGCCCGAGGACGCGACCGAGATCAACCTCGTGCCGGAAGCCTACCGCGGCCTCGACCGTTTTGAGGCCCGCAAGCGCGTGGTTCAGGACGTGACCGCCGAGGGCCTTGCCGTGATGACCGAGGCGACCGATCCCCGCCTTGGCCGCGCCGCCAAGAAGGCCCCCGTCGAGCCCGGCGAAGGCGGCGAGATGCGCACCGAGGAAGAGAACCTTGTGCCGCTCGTCGAGGCCAAGAAGATCATGCAGCCCTTCGGCGACCGCTCAAAGGTGGTGATCGAGCCGATGCTGACCGACCAATGGTTTGTTGCCACCGACAAGATCGTGCAGCCTGCTATCGATGCTGTGCGTTCCGGCGAAGTCACCATCCTACCCGAACAGGACCGCAAGGTCTATTTCCACTGGCTGGAGAACATCGAACCCTGGTGCATCTCGCGCCAGCTCTGGTGGGGGCACCAGATTCCGGTTTGGTTCGACCACGAAGGCAATGAGTATTGCGCATCAACCAGCGAAGAAGCAGTTGCTCAGGTGAAGGCTCGCTTCGGCGACCACGTGGAGGTCGAACTGCGCGAAGGCACAAGTTCCTATGTCGAAAGCGGTGGAAAGCTTGTGTCCGTGGGTATCTACCGCGACCCCGATGTGCTCGACACATGGTTCTCCTCCGGCCTCTGGCCCATCGGCACGCTTGGCTGGCCCGAGCAAACCGCTGAGCTGGAAAAATACTTCCCCACCTCCGTGCTGGTGACCGGTTTCGACATCATTTTCTTCTGGGTCGCCCGGATGATGATGATGCAATATGCCGTGGTCGACCAAAAACCCTTCGACACCGTCTATGTCCACGCGCTGGTGCGCGACGAGAAGGGCAAGAAGATGTCGAAGAGCTTGGGCAATGTGCTCGACCCGCTGGAGCTGATCGACGACTACGGCGCCGATGCCGTGCGCTTTACCCTGACGTCAATGGCGGCCATGGGGCGCGATCTGAAGCTCTCGACGCAGCGCATCGCGGGCTATCGCAACTTCGGCACCAAGCTGTGGAACGCGCACCGCTTCGCCGAGATGAACGGCGTCTTCGACGCGATGCCCGCCGGGATGCCGCGGCCCACCGCCACGCTGAACAAGTGGATCGTGGGCGAGACCGCCCGCGTGCGCGAGGAAGTTGACGCCGCACTCGGCAACTTCCGCTTCAACGACGCGGCCAATGCGCTTTACGCCTTTGTCTGGGGCAAGGTCTGCGACTGGTACGTGGAGCTGTCGAAGCCTCTGTTGCAGGACGACGCGCCCGAGGCTGCGGAAACCCGCGCCACCATGGCCTGGGTGCTGGAGCAATGCCTGATCCTGCTGCACCCGATCATGCCATTCATCACCGAGGAGCTCTGGCAGACCACCGCCAAGCGCGATGAACTTCTAGCCCTCACCGATTGGCCCGCCTACACGACCGCCGATCTGCTCGATGCCGACGCGGACCGGGAGCTCAACTGGGTCATCGGCCTGATCGAGAGCATCCGCTCTGCGCGTCAACAGATGCATGTGCCCGCCGGGCTGAAGGTGCCGATGCTGGTGACCGAGATGGACGAGGCAGCACAAGGCGCTTGGGACCGCAACGAGGTGATGATCAAGCGCCTGGCGCGGGTCGAGAGCCTTGAGAAAGCCGACAGCTTCCCGAAAGGCACCGTCTCGATCGCGGCCCCGGGGGCGAGCTTCGGCCTGCCCTTGGCCGGTCTCATCGACATCGACGCCGAAAAGGCGCGTCTGCAGAAGTCGCTCGACAAGCTGGGCAAGGAGATCGGCGGGCTGAAGGGGCGTTTGAATAACCCCAAGTTCGCCGCCTCCGCGCCGGAAGAGGTGGTGGCCGAAGCGCAGGCGAACCTCGCGGCACGTCAGGAAGAGGCGGACCAGTTGCAGGCCGCACTGGACCGGCTGGCGGAACTGGGCTGAGACCAACAAAGCCGGGCAGCGCCAGACTGCGGGATGGCGCTGCATAGGGGGCAGTTAGGCAGTTTATCTCTGCCGCGTTTATGCCAAGCTGACAGGAATGCACTTCGATTGCAAAAGCGCCAGCCCGGGGGGCGGTCTGGCGCTGCCCGGCGGCCTGCGGCCTTGATTCCGGGCTGTCAGGCGCAACGCAAATGCCGCGCTTGCCGTCCTACTTAAACACCGCAGGTCGCTTGCCGAACTCCGCCGCGATCACCTCCATCTGCTCGGGCTTGCCCAACAGCGCCGCCTGCTCACGCGACTCGGCCAAGAGCACATCCGCATCCGATGCCCCCGTCTCCGCATATCCGATCAAGCGCTTCGCTGTGCGGATCGCATTCGGCCCCTTGCCCGCGATCACCTGCGCCAGTTCCAGCGCCGCCGCCTGCGGGTCTTCGGCGACTTCCGTCACCAGTCCCCAACGCTCGGCCTGCGCGGCGTCCACGGGCGCGGCGGTATAAGTCAACCGCCGCAACACGTCCGATCGCACCAGCCGCGGCAGCAGCACCATACCGCCCATATCCGGCACGATGCCCCATTTCATCTCCATCACCGCGAGCTTCGTATCCGGCGCGGCAATCCGAATATCCGCCCCAAGCGCCAGCTGCATCCCGGCGCCGAAAACCACCCCATGCAGCGCCGCGATGACCGGGATTTCCAAACGGTGCCAAACCATCGACACCTCTTGCCATTTGTTCGTCGTGCCTTCGCCATGGCTGCGGGGCATGATCAACGCATCGACATCCTGCCCCAGCATCCCCGAGAGCCCACCAATATCAATGCCCGCGCAAAAGCCTTTGCCCTCGCCCGAGAGCAACACCACCCGGGCGTCCGAAGCCGCAACCTCCTGCCCTGCCGCGATGATCGCCTCGATCATCTTATCATCCACCGCGTTCATCTTGTCGGCGCGGGTGAGGGTCACATGGGCGATATGGTCTTCGATCCGGGTGGTGACGCGGGGCATGGCTATTCTCCTGAATGTTTGGCGCAGTTCAGCGCAGATCATCGCGCGGCACCAGCAAAACGTGGCGGCAGGTGCTGCGGCACTTGCCCTCTCACGGGCCCGCCCCTACACCTTGGCGCATGACATATGCACGCCTCACCCCCCTCGCCCAACGCCTGCCCGCCAATGTCCCCTTCGTGGGCCCCGAAGCGCAGGAGCGCGTCCTTGGCCGCCCGTTCAAAGCGCGGCTTGGCGCCAATGAAAACGTCTTTGGCCCCTCGCCCCGCGCCATCGCGGCCATGGCCGAGACCGAGATGTGGAAATACGGCGATTCTGAAAGCGTGGAGTTGCGCGCGGCGCTGGCCGAGTTGCACGGCATCGCGCACGAAAACATCATCGTCGGCGAAGGCATCGACGGGCTGCTGGGCTATCTCGTCCGTCTGCTGGTGGGCGAAGGCGATGCGGTGGTGACCTCCGAAGGCGCCTACCCTACCTTCAACTACCACGTCACGGGCTTTGGCGGCGTGCTGCACAAGGTGCCCTACCGCGACGATCACGAAGACCCGGCGGCGCTTTTCGCCAAGGCGGCGGAGGTAGACGCCAAGCTCGTCTACCTCGCCAATCCCGACAACCCGATGGGCACTTGGCATGAGGGCGCGGCACTGGCACGCGCGCTCGACGACCTGCCCCAAGGCAGCCTGCTTTTGCTGGATGAAGCCTATATCGAATGCGCCCCCGAGGGCACCGCGCCCGAACTTTCCGCCGATGACCCACGGGTGATCCGGATGCGCACCTTCTCCAAAGCCTACGGTCTCGCCGGGGCGCGGATCGGCTATGCCATTGCCGCGCCCGCGTTGATCACCGCCTTTCACAAGGTCCGCAATCACTTTGGCCTGAACCGCGCAGCGCAGGCGGGGGCTTTGGCGGCGGTGCAGGATCAGAGCTACCTGAAAGAGGTTCAGACTAAGATCGCCGAGGCGCGCCGCCGGATCGCCCAAATCGCCGAAGAAAACGGGCTCAGCACCCTTCCCTCTGCCGCCAATTTCGTCGCCGTTGACTGTGGCCGCGATGGCGCTTTCGCGAAGGCGGTTCTCGACGCGCTGGTGACGCGGGGGATCTTCGTGCGGATGCCCTTCGCTGCGCCGCAGAACCGCTGCATCCGCATCAGTTGCAGCACGGCGGAGGAGCTGGATCACTTCGCCGCCGCCTTGCCCGAAGCCTTAGCGGACGCGCGCGGGGCCTAAGCCCCGCCGATCACCTCCGCCGCCGCTTGCAAGGCGCCCGGGCCGTGGTCGATTTTCAGCGCCGAAAGCCCGGCTTCGATCCCGCCAAGCAGCCCCATGATCATATGGCCGTTCACATGGCCCATATGGCCAAGGCGGAAGAACCCGTGCCACGCGGGCTCCCCCGGCAGGGCCATGCCCAGCCCCACGCCCAGCGTCAGCCCCAGATTGCCCTGCACCCAGTCGCGTAACTCGGTCGCATGGGGCGCTTGCAGCCGCAGCGCGGTGACGGCATGGCTCCGCAGGGCGCGGTCTTCGATGTTGAACCGCAGGCTGCCTTCCGCCGACCACGCCTCGCAGGCCGCCCAAACCGCACGGGCCAGCGTTTCATGGCGCTGCCAGACCTGCTCGATCCCTTCTTCATGGATGATGTCGAGGGCGGCGCGCAGGCCGTAGAGGTGATGCGTCGGCGCCGTGCCGCCGTGGTATTGATAAAACTCCTGCGCATGGGCGCGCGGTGACCAGTCCCAATAGCGGCTCACGCGGGGCAGACGCGCACGGGCTTCCTCGGCCCGGTCGTTGAAAAAGACGAAGGCCATGCCCGGCGGCACCATCAGCCCCTTTTGCGAAGCGGTGACCATGACATCGACGCCCCAAGCGTCCATCTCAAAGCGCTCACAGCCCAATGACGCGATGCAATCGGCCATCAAGAGCGCGGGGTGGCCCGCCTCATCCAACAGGCGGCGCAGACCCGGCACATCGTTGCGGACCGAGCTTGAGGTGTCCACATGAACCGCCATCACCGCCTTGATCTGGTGGCCGCTGTCGGCCTTCAAACGCTCGGCCACCTGCGCGAGATCGACAGGCGCGTTGCGGCCAAAGTCGAGGATATCCACCTCGGCCCCCAGCCCCGTCGCCATTTCGGCCCAGCCATGGCCGAAACGCCCCGTGGCCAGCACCAATACCCGGTCGCCGGGGGCTATGACATTGCTCAGCGCGGCTTCCCAAGCGCCGTGGCCGTTGCTGATATACATCGCCACATGACGATCTGTACGCGCCACGCGCTTCAGGTCAGCGGCCAGCGCAGGCATCATCTCGACCAACTCGCCCTCATAGATATTGGGAGCCGCGCGGTGCATCGCGCTCAGCACCGCGTCGGGCATGACCGAGGGGCCGGGAATGGCGAGGTACGAACGACCGGGGGCGAGTTTATTCTGCTTTGTCATGATATTGGCTGCCGTTTTGAAAATGCGTGACCGGGGGACGGTCGGGCGCAGCTTACTGCCCGGCAGGCCGGGGTCAACACGCGATCGGACCTTAGGTAAGGTGCGCCCCCGCGCCACCCTTCCACGCGCGCAGGCCACCCCCTGCCCGCCTTGCCCGACCTGCGCGACGGCTTGCCCTGCCTGCGCGGCTTTCGTACACGGGATCCGACTGCCCAAAAGGATCAGGCACCGGTATGAATGATGACAGTTACACCTCCGCGCAGTTGATGCGCTGGCTTTGGCGGGACTATCTAAAGAAACACACCGGTCTGATGGCCATCGCGGTGATCTTCATGATCATCGAAGGCTCCACCTTGGGCGTGCTGGCGAAACTGATGGAGCCGATGTTTGACCGCGTCTTCGTCGGCGGCGACCGTGGGGCGCTGGTCTGGGTCGGGCTGGTGCTGGTAGCGATCTTTGCGCTGCGCGCGCTCGCCACGGTGGTGCAAAAGGTGCTGCTGACCCGCGTGGCACAGCGCACGGCGGCGGATCTGCGCATCGACCTGCTTGACCGAATGATGCAGCAAGACGGTGCCTTTCACCAGAACCACCCGCCCGGTTTTCTTGTGCAGCGGGTACAATCGGATGTGAACGCGGTCAGCGATGTCTGGCGCGCGGTGATCACCGGTGCGGGGCGCGATCTGGTGGGGCTGGTGATCCTCATGGGCGTGGCCATCGCGATTGACCCGATCTGGGCGCTTCTGGCGATGGTCGGCGTGCCGCTGATGGTGCTGCCCGCCGCCATCGCCCAGCGTTTCGTCCGCGCCCGCTCGCGCGAGGCGCGCGACATCGGGGCCAGCCTTTCGACCCGGCTGGACGAGGTTTTCCACGGCATCGTGCAGATCAAGCTCAACGCGCTAGAGGACTACCAAGCCCGGCAATACCGCGAGTTGACGCGCACCTTTATCCGCACCGAAGTCCGTGCCGCCTTTGGCAACTCCGCGATCCCGGCGATGATCGACATCATGTCGGGCATCGGCTTCATGGCCGTGATCGTCTACGGCGGGTCCGAGATCATCGCGGGCAACAAAACCATTGGCGAGTTCATGACCTTCTTCACCTCGCTAGGGTTCATGTTCTCTCCCCTGCGCCGCCTTGGCGCGATCAGCGGCCTATGGCAGATGGCCGCCGCCGCGCTGGAACGGATCAAGGAATTGCTCGACGCGCCCCTGCATCTGCGCAGCCCGGACAAAGCGCAGGCCGCGCCCGATGGCCCGCCCGATGTGACCCTGACGGATGTCTCGCTCTCCTATGGCGACACGAAGGTATTGAACGGCTTGGACCTGACCGCGAAAGCGGGCCAGACGACCGCACTGGTCGGCGCCTCGGGGGCGGGGAAATCGACCATCTTCAACCTGCTCACCCGGCTGGTGGATCCACAAAGCGGCAGCGTGCGGATCGGCGGGGTCGACACCAGCGCGATGACCATACCGGACCTGCGCGGCCTCTTCTCTGTCGTGACACAGGAAGCGCTTTTGTTCGATGAAACCCTGCGCGAAAACATCGTGCTGGGCCGCGAGAATGTCACCGATGAAGAGCTCGACCGGGTGCTGAAAGCCGCCCATGTGGCGGACTTCCTGCCGCAGTTGGAACAAGGGCTGGAAACCCGCGTCGGCCCGCGCGGCTCGGCCCTGTCGGGCGGGCAGCGCCAGCGCGTGGTGATCGCCCGCGCCCTGCTGCGCGACACGCCGATCCTGCTGCTGGATGAGGCCACCAGCGCCTTGGACGCGCAATCGGAACAAGTCGTGCAGGATGCGCTTGATCGCCTCGCCAAGGGTCGCACCACCATCGTCATCGCGCACCGGCTGTCGACCATCCGCAGTGCTGATAAGATCGTGGTGATGGACCGGGGCCGCGTCACCGATGAGGGCACCCATGACGAGTTGATGGAGCGCGGCGGCATCTATGCCGATCTCTACCGCCTGCAATATCGCGACGGAAAGACCGTATCGGACGCCCGCGGCCTCAGCGCCCTCTCCGCGAAGAAACGCCGCGAAAGGGCGCGCCAGCCCAATCTGCTCCAGCGGATCGGCGCGGCGTTCTTTAACTGAATGCGCGGGGCGTGGGGAAACCCGCGCCCCTTTCACGAACGCCGGTAGCTTTCGGCAAGCGCCTCGGGGCTGGCCCCCATCGCATAGCGCGCCAGCGTCCAGAGGTTGCGCCCGCCCCGGCGCAGCCAGCCCTGACGGCGGTATTTCTCGGCACTGGTCACGGCGACGCCATTGAGCCGGGTCAAGCGACCGCGCAGGGCGCGGGCGAGCGCCACATCCTCCATCAGCGGCTGATCGGGATAGCCGCCCACCACGTCATAAAGCGCGCGGGGCAAAAGCAACCCCTGATCGCCATAGGGCAGGCCAAAAGCGCTGCGCAGGTTCGCCCAGCCCGCCACCAAACGCGGCGCCAAACCGCGCTGATCGAAGCGCAGGCGGAACCACCCCGCCCCTTCGGCCCTGCCCGCCATGTGATCCTGCACTGCATCGCTCCAGCTCGGGGCCAGCACCGTGTCGGCGTGCAGCACCAAGAGCCACGCGCCCTGCGCCGCGTCGCAGCCACGCCGCAACTGCCCCCCCCGCGAAGGCGCGCCCGAGACGACCTCAGCCCCCCAGCCGTCGGCCAGCGCGCGCGTGCCATCCGTGGAGCCGCCATCGCTCAAGATCACCTCGCGGATCAGCCCGGCCTGCAAGCCCTCGACAAGCGCGGCGAGGCAGGCGGGCAGCGCGGTGGCTGCATTCAGGCTGGGAATGACGACAGAGATCGGCGCGCGCATGGTTGCCCCTTTTGGATGGCTTTGACAGGTTATATGTCATGGCCAGCAATCAAAGGACACCCGCATGACCCCGCGCCGCATTCTGCGCCTCTCCGGCCCCGACACCCGCGACTTTTTGCAAGGAATCGTGACCAATGACGTCGGCAAACTGGACCAAGGCCCGGTCTATGCCGCCCTGCTGACGCCGCAGGGCAAATATATGGCCGATTTCTTTTTGATCGCCGATCGCGATGACGTTCTGCTGGACGTGGATGAAAGCCTTGGGGATATGCTGACCCAGCGGCTGTCGATGTATAAACTGCGCGCCAAGGTCACGATCGCGCCCAGCGATCTGCACCTGCACCGCGGCACCGGGCCTGCGCCCGACGACGCCTTAGCCGATCCGCGGCATCCAGAAATGGGCTGGCGCGCCTATCGCGACACCCCGCAAACCGAGGACGCGACCGATTGGGACGCTCTGCGCGTGGCCCATCTGATCCCCGAGACGGGGATCGAACTCACCCCCGATACCTTTATCCTTGAGGCGGGCTTTGATCGGATCAACGGGTTGGATTTCCGCAAAGGCTGCTATGTCGGCCAAGAGGTCACCGCCCGGATGAAACACAAGACCGAGTTGCGCAAAGGGCTGACCCGGGTCGAGGTCAGCGGCAGCGCCGCCCCCGGCACGGCAATCACGGCAGAGGGGAAACCCGCGGGCACGCTCTACACCCAAGCGGGCGGTCAGGCTTTGGCGCATTTGCGGTTCGACCGCGCCAAAGGCCCGATGCAGGCCGAAGGTGCAGAGGTCACTTGGCCCGGCCCCGCGACCTGAGCACCGCGCGCCGCTGAAAGGCCCCACGAAACAAAAAGCCCCGGCAAAACCGGGGCTGATCTCCTTTACCAAAGATGACGTCGCGTCAGGCGCGTTCGACATATTCCATGGTTTCCGTGTTCACGACGATGTCTTCGTCTTGGCCCACGAAGGGCGGCACGGTGATCTTCACACCGTTGTCGAGCACGGCGGGTTTAAAGGAATTCGCCGCCGTTTGGCCCTTCACCACCGGCTCGGTCTCGGCCACTTTGCAGGTCACCTTCTGCGGCAGGGAGGCGTTCAGCGCCTCCTCCTCGTGATATTCGACCACGATCATCATGCCGTCCTGCAAGAAGGGGCGGCGCTCTCCCAAAAGCTCGGCAGGCAGTTGCACCTGCTCATAGGTTTCGGTGTCCATCACCACCAGCATACCGTCGTCTTCATACAGAAATTGCTGGTCTTTTTGCTCCAAACGCACGCGCTCGACCTTGTCGGCGGAACGGAAGCGTTCGTTCAATTTGGAGCCGTTGCGCAGGTTGCGCATCTCGACTTGGGCAAAGGCGCCGCCCTTGCCGGGCTTCACGTGATCGACCTTCACAGCCGCCCAGAGGCCACCGTTATGTTCAAGGACGTTTCCGGGGCGGATCTCGTTTCCGTTAATCTTGGGCATGTGACAAAACCACGACATAAGGTTGATGATATGATGTTCGGGTCTATATCGGGAGGGATGGTCCCCTGCAAGCAGGCGTTATTCTCTGCTGCCACCCCAACTAGATATGCGCAAGCTGCATGGGAGATATGCTAAATAGAGGTATCCGAATCAAAAGATATCCGTCATAAGGGCCTCCACGCCCGAATGACAAGAGCAAGAATAATCGAAAGGACGACGAGATGAAAGATTTCGTTGATGGCACCGCTTTCAACAACGAGCAAGGCAACCGCGCACGCAAGCTCTTTGCTGCTGTGGTGCTAGCTGCTTTGGATGACGCAATTGCCGATGACAAGAAATATGGCAACGGCCCTGAACAGATCGCCCGCTGGGCCCGCTCGCGCGATGGCCGCGAGGTTCTGAGCTGTGCCGGTATCGACCCCAACGAGCGGGTCGTCGAAGGTCTGATGGAATTCGTCGGGAAAGGCGTGCGGACATCCGTCGCCCTGTCGCGTGAAGAATCCGAGCGCCGCAATGCCGCGCTTCAGGCCGAAGCCGCCTAAGACATATTCGCCAAGCGGCGCAATTGACGCAGCCTTCGGGCTGCGTTTTTTTGTGTCTGCCCCTCGGCGATGGGCTTTCCCCTGCCCCTGATTTGCGCCAATTTGCGCGAAACCAAGGGCGAGCAGACATGACCAAAGCCATCATGATCCAAGGCACCGGCAGCAATGTCGGCAAGTCGATGATCGTCGCCGGATTGATCCGCGCCTGCGCCCGGCGTGGCCTGCGGGTGCGCCCTTTCAAACCGCAGAACATGTCCAACAACGCCGCCGTCACCGAAGACGGGGGCGAGATTGGCCGCGCGCAGGCGTTGCAGGCCCGCGCGGCGGGCGTGGCCCCGCATACGGATATGAACCCGGTGCTGCTGAAACCCCAGAGCGCCACCGGCGCGCAGGTGGTGGTGCAGGGTAGAATCGCAGGCCAGCAAGAGGCGCGGGAATTTGGCCGCAACAAAGCCAGCCTGATGCCCGCGGTGCTGCAATCCTTTCACCGTTTGGCTGAAAGCTGCGACCTGATCGTGATCGAGGGCGCGGGCTCCCCGGCTGAGACGAACCTGCGGGCGGGCGACATCGCCAATATGGGCTTTGCCCGCGCCGCCGGGGTGTCTGTGGTGCTGATGGGCGACATCGACCGCGGCGGGGTGATCGCGCAGATCGTCGGCACACAGGCCGTGCTCTCCCCCGAGGATAAAGCGCTGATCCGCGGCTTTGCGGTGAACAAATTCCGCGGCGACCGCAGTCTCTTTGACGCAGGGCGCGATGACATCGCCGCGCGTACCGGCTGGCCGAGCCTTGGGGTAATTCCGTGGTTCGATGCCGCCCACCGCCTGCCCGCCGAAGACGTGATGGACCTGCCCGCCCGCGCCCGCTCAGGCGGGTCGGGCTGTGTTATCGCCGTGCCACGCCTACCCCGGATCGCCAATTTCGATGACCTCGATCCGCTGGCGGCTGAGCCGGGCGTTGACCTGCGGATGATCATGCCTGGCAGCCCCCTCCCCGCCGAGGCCGATCTGGTGCTCATGGTCGGCAGTAAATCCACGATTTCCGACCTCGAAGCCTTCCGGGCCGAGGGGTGGGACATCGACCTTGCCGCCCATATCCGGCGCGGCGGCCATGTGCTGGGCCTTTGCGGTGGCTATCAGATGCTGGGCAAGACCATTACCGACCCCGAGGGGATCGAAGGCCCGGCGGCGCGGGTGGCGGGGCTGGGGCATTTGGATGTAGAAACCACGATGGCCCCGCTGAAACATCTGTCAGAAAAATCGGGCCAGCACCCGGCGAGCGGCACCGCCCTCACCGGCTATGAGATCCATATCGGAGAGACCACCGGCCCCGATTGCGCCCGCGCGTGGCTGGCTTTCGACGGCATGCCCGAGGGCGCGGCCTCCCCTTCGGGCCGGGTGCAGGGCTGCTATATGCACGGGATTTTCAGCTCGGATGCCTTCCGCCGCGCCTATCTTGGCGGCTTCGGCGTCACCTCATCGCTGGATTTTGAAACCGGCGTGGAAGAGGCGCTGGACGCGCTGGCCGATCATGTCGAGACCTATATGGATGTCGACCTGTTCCTCTCCCTCGCGGCAGAGGTCTAGGCTGGAGAGCGCGCGGCCCTCCAGCCCAACGCTTAAAACTCGACGACCGCGCGGATCGATTCACCCTTGTGCATCAGATCGAAGCCTTCGTTGATCTGATCCAAAGTCAGTTTGTGGGTGATCATCGGGTCGATCTCGATCTTGCCGTTCATGTACCAGTCGACGATCTTGGGGACATCCGTCCGCCCCTTGGCCCCGCCAAAGGCGGTGCCGCGCCAGACCCGACCGGTGACCAGTTGGAAAGGCCGCGTCGAAATCTCGGCCCCGGCAGGTGCCACGCCGATGATGATGCTCTCACCCCAGCCCTTATGCGCGCATTCCAGCGCGTCGCGCATGACCTTGGTGTTGCCCGTCGCGTCAAAGGAGTAATCCGCACCGCCCTTGGTCAGTTCAACCAGATGCTCCACCAGATCGCCGTCGACTTTCGAGGGGTTCACGAAATCGGTCATGCCAAAGTAACGCGCGGCCTCTTCCTTGTCGTCATTAAGGTCGACGCCCACGATCTGATCCGCCCCGGCCATGCGCAGCCCCTGAATGACGTTCAGCCCGATGCCGCCCAGTCCAAAGACCACGCAACGCGCGCCCAACTCGACCTTGGCGGTGTTAATGACGGCACCGATGCCCGTGGTGACGCCGCAGCCGATGTAGCAAATCTTGTCAAAAGGCGCGTCCTTGCGCACCTTGGCCAGCGCGATTTCAGGCACCACGGTGTGATTGGCGAAGGTCGAACAGCCCATGTAGTGGTGGATCGGCGTGCCATCTAGCATCGAAAACCGCGTCGTGCCGTCGGGCAGCTTGCCCTGACCTTGGGTCACGCGGATCGCCTGACAAAGGTTGGTCTTGCCGCTGAGGCAATATTCACACTCGCGGCATTCTGGCGTGTAAAGCGGGATGACGTGATCGCCCGGCTCCAGCGTGGTGACGCCCTCACCCACTTCCAGCACGACGCCCGCCCCCTCATGGCCGAGGATGGCGGGGAAGATGCCTTCGGGATCGTCGCCCGAACGGGTGAACTCATCGGTGTGGCACAGGCCGGTCGCCTTGATCTCGACCAAGACCTCGCCCCGTTTCGGGCCTTCGAGGTTCACCTCCATGATTTCAAGCGGTTTGCCGGCTTCCACGGCAACGGCGGCACGGGTTCTCATCATGGGTCTCTCCTTCGGGTGTGATCTCTGCTGCTTTATGAAGCACGCATGCGGCAAATGTCCAACGCAGAAAACGCCGCTCTGATCGCCTCAACCGGTGATCGGCGCGTCGGATTTGATCTGCCGCAGGATCACATTCGTCGTGGCCGAATTGACTGCGGGATGCAGGAACAGAAAGCTCTCCAAAAAAGCGTTATAGGCGTCGATATCGCGGCACAGCACGCGCAGGTGATAATCCGCTTGGCCCGTGGTGGCGAAACATTCCGTCACCTCCGTCCGGCTTTGGATCGCGCGGATAAAGCTGGCGAGGGCCGAGGCGTCATGCCGCGTCAGATGCACATGCACCATCGCCTCGAACCCCAGCCCCATCGCCTTGGGGTCGACCACGGCGGCATAGCGTTTGATCACCCCCGACTGCTCCAACGCCTTGACCCGCCGCCAGCAGGCGGAAGCGGAAATGTTCAGCTTTTCGGCCAGCTGTGCGTTGGGCAGGCGCGAATCCTGCTGGAGTAAAAACACAAGCTGTCGGTCCGTCGCATCCATTTCAGTCATCGGGTAAATCTTTCATTCTGAAAAGTTCTTCCGGATAATTTATCCGCGCATCCGGGACAAAGCCAGCAAAACCGGTGCAAAAATTCGCACATCCTGCGGTACACTTCTCAGTGAGGAGACCCCCATGACAGAACAACCGCGCGAATTTACCACTTATAAACTTGATGACCGCTATGATCAGACCGAAGGCCGCGTCTTTCTGACCGGGACACAGGCGCTGGTGCGCATCATGCTGGATCAGGCCCGGCGTGATCGCGCAGCGGGGCTGAATACCGCCGGTTTCGTCTCAGGCTACCGTGGCTCGCCTCTGGGCGGGCTCGATCTGGAATACTGGCGCATCAAGGACCGCGTGGCCGAAGCGGGCGTGAAGTTCCTTCCGGCGGTGAACGAAGACCTCGGCGCCACCGCGGTCTTGGGCGCGCAGCAGGCCCATCTCGACCCGCAGGCGGAGGTCGAGGGCGTCTTCTCCATGTGGTACGGCAAGGGCCCGGGGGTGGACCGCTCGGGCGACGCGCTGAAACACGGCAACGCCTATGGCTCCGCGCCCAAGGGCGGTGTGCTGGTTGTGGCGGGCGACGACCATGGCTGCGTGTCGTCGTCGATGCCGCACCAGTCCGACGTGGGCTTCATGTCGTGGTTCATGCCGACGCTGAACCCGGCTTCCGTTGCCGAATACCAAGCCTTCGGCGAATACGGCATCGCGCTGTCGCGTTTCTCGGGCACATGGGTCGGCTTCAAGGCGATCTCGGAAACCGTGGAGAGCGGCGCCTCGGTCGAGCTGACCCCCGACCGCGTGTTCAAGCAACCTGACTACACCGCCCCCCCGGGCGGGCTGCACGTGCGCTTGGGCGATCTCCCCTCCCCCGAGATCGAGACGCGACTGCACCACAAGCTCGACGCGGTTCAGGCCTTCATGCGCGCCAACCCGATCGACCGGCATATCTACAAGACGCAGGACGCCTCCTTCGGCATCGTCACCACCGGCAAGGGCCATCTCGACACGATGGAGGCACTCCGGCTTCTGGGCCTTGATGAGGCCGCCTGCCGCCGTCTGGGCATCGACATCTACAAGATCGGCATGGTCTGGCCGCTGGCACTGGACGACGCGCTCGACTTCGTGAAGGGCAAGCGCGAAGTGCTTGTGATCGAAGAGAAACGCGGCATCATCGAGAGCCAGTTCAAGGAAGCTTTCTACGACTGGCCCGGCTCGAAACCGGCGCGGATGGTCGGCAAACATGACGAGAACCTCGAAGAACTGGTGCCTTGGACCGGTGAGCTGTCGCCGCTGAAGCTGGTGCCGATCATCGCTGCACGTCTCGATGCCTTTTTCCCTGAAGAGAAGCTGCTCGAAAAAGCCCGCGCCTTGACCGACCAGCCGCCCGTGCTGCTGAACGTCCCGGGCGCCACCCGCACCCCTTATTTCTGCTCCGGCTGCCCGCATAACTCCTCCACCAAGCTGCCAGAGGGGTCTAAGGCGAACTCCGGCATCGGCTGCCATGTCATGGCCTCCTGGATGGACCGCGAGACCGCCGGTTTTGCCCAGATGGGCGGCGAAGGCGTGCCGTGGATCGCCACCTCGCTGTTCAACGGCGGCAAACACGTCTTCCAGAACCTCGGCGAGGGCACGTGGTATCACTCCGGCTCGCTGGCGATCCGGCAGGCGGTCGCGGCGAAGACCAACATCACCTACAAGATCCTCTACAACGACGCGGTCGCGATGACCGGCGGCCAGCCGGTGGACGGCCCCGTCTCCGTCGCCGCCATCGCGCAGGCCTGCCGTGCCGAGGGTGTGGAACGCATCGCGCTGGTCTCCGACCGGCCCGAGCTGCTGCCAAAGGGCGACTTCCCAGAGGGCACCACCTTCGACCATCGCGGCGATCTGGACCGCGTGCAGCGCGAGCTGCGCGAGATCCCCGGCGTCACCGTGCTGATCTACGAGCAGACCTGCGCCACCGAGAAACGCCGCATGCGCAAGCGCGGGCTGATGGACGACCCGAAGAAATTCGTGATGATCAACGATCTCGTCTGCGAGGGCTGCGGCGATTGCAGCCTCGAGTCGAACTGTCTCAGCGTCGAGCCGAAGAAGACCGAGTTCGGCACCAAGCGGCAGATCAACCAGTCCACCTGCAACAAGGATTACTCCTGCCTCAACGGTTTCTGCCCGTCATTCGTCACGGTCGAGGGCGGCAGCCGCCGCAAACGCTCCGGCGCGGGGCTGGACGTGGCGGGGCTCTCGGCGCAGTTGCCGATGCCGGAGTTGCCCAAGCTCGACCGGCCCTTCAACCTGCTGGTGACCGGCGTCGGCGGCACCGGCGTGGTGACCGTGGGCGCCCTCATCACCATGGCGGCGCATCTCGAGGGGCTGGGCTCTAGCGTGCTCGACTTCACCGGTTTCGCGCAGAAGTTCGGCACGGTGCTGGGCTATGTCCGTCTGGCGAAACGCCCCGAGGAGGTGCATCAGGTGCGCATCGACCAGGGCGGCGCCGACGCGGTGATCGGCTGCGACATGGTTGTTAGTTCTGCGCCAAAAGCCTCGGCCCACTACCGGCGCGGGACGCAGATCGTGCTGAACCGCGCCGAGATGCCCACCGGCGATCTGGTGCTGAACCGCGACGCCGAGTTGCGCATCGACGACCGCGAGGCGGTGATCGCGCAGGCCGTGGGGGCCGAGAACCTTGCCGCCTTCGACGCTAACGCCATGGCCGAGAAGCTGATGGGCGACGCGGTCTTTGCCAATGTGATGATGCTCGGTTTCGCTTGGCAGAAAGGTCTCGTGCCGGTCTCGCTCACAGCACTTGAACAGGCGATTGAACTCAACGGCGTCGTGCCAGACAAGAACCGCGCAGCCTTCGGCTTTGGCCGGGTCATGGCGGGCAACCCGCAGGCGATCGAGGCGCATTTCGCCCCCGCGCCCGCGCCCGACGACAGTGTCGAGAGCCTGATCGCGCGGCGGATGGAGTTCCTCACCGGCTACCAGAACGCCGCCTATGCCCAGCGCTACAAGGCCAAGCTCGATGCGTTGGCGGGCAAGCTGCCCGAAGGCGCCGACGACCTGATGCGCGCGGCGGCGAAATCGCTCTTCAAGCTGATGGCCTACAAGGACGAATACGAGGTCGCGCGCCTGCACCGTCAGAGCGGTTTCGAGGAGCGCATCGCGGATACGTTCGAGGGCGACTACAAGGTGCATTACCACCTCGCCCCGCCCGCTTGGCCCACTGGCACGGATGGCCGCGGACGCCCCCACAAGCGCAAGTTCGGCCCGTGGATGGGCCGCGCCTTCGACCTTCTGGCGGCGATGAAACCGCTGCGCGGCACATGGGCCGACCCGTTCAGCTACGGTACCGACCGCAAGCTCGAGGTCGCCCTGATCGGCTGGTACGAGGAGGTCATGGCAAAGGCCCCCGCCCTGCCCCATGATGCGGCGCTGGCGGTGCTTTCCGCACCGATGGAAATCCGCGGCTACGGCCCCGTGAAAGAGGCCGCAGCCGAGAAGGTGCAGGCCGAAGTGGCCGCGCGCCTAGGCTAAGAGCGTCGTCGAGAAATCACCGCGCAGCCCGGCTTCAAGCAATTCGAGGTCGGGCGAGCAATCGCTATATTGCGCCACCATGCCCGGCGGGATGACGAAGGCATCGCCTGCCTCCAATTGGCGTGGCTCCTGCCCTTCGGCGTTCAGGGTCATGCTGCCTTCCATGACGAAGCTGAAATGAATGTCGGCGTCGTGCTTCGCAGGCGGCGGCGTGCCGCCGTCGAAACGCGCCACCTGAATGCCGGCCACGCCCTTGGTGCCCTTGGTGATTCCGGTGTCGCGCGCGACGAAGCCCGGAATACGGAAGGGCTGCCACTCGGCCCCCTCCTTCACGTGATGCACGAAAGTCTGGCCGTCCCATTCGCGGGCAGGGTCGCCTTTGCCGTTGGGCAGGGTCATCTCGTGGTCGATGGTGGTGACATGTTCCGCAGGCACGCCGATCTCGATCACCTCGATCGAGGGCGAGGCCTCAATCACGCGATGACGGATGCCGGGTGGCTGGGTCACGCAATCCCCGGCATGGAGCCGGATCACATCGCCCTGATCCTCGTAAAGCACATCGACCCAGCCGCGGTAGCAATAGATCAGCTGGAAGCCGACGGTATGGTAATGCACCATGTCCGGCACCGGGCCGCCGTCGGGGATGCGGATGTGGCTGGCGATGATCGAGCCGCCGAGGCGCGACGGGATCAGATCGCGGTAATGCATCCCCGCGCGGCCGATCACCCAAGGGGCCTCGTCCGCCAGCCGCCGCACGGCAAACTCATGCTGTGTCTCGGGCTGGTCCACGCGGGGGCTGCGCGGCAGGATCTCGATCTTGGTGCCGTTTGGCGCCGTAAGTTCTCGCTGGCCCTCTGCGATCCTGTCGGGCGCATCGGTTAGCAGGCGCAGATGCCCCGGCGGCACATCCGCCCCCCGCTCAAGCCTCACGCGCACCCCATGGCCCGAAAAACTGGCCACCGAAGGATCATCCGCGGGAAAGATCGTCTCAAGCCGCATGCCCAGCACTTTGGTGAAGAAAGGCAGATCCTCCCTAAGCTCCCGCGTGGGCAACAAGAATTCCGCCAAAACATCATCGGGCAAACGCATTTAACTGATCCTCTTCACGTATCGCGCCGCAGTTGAGCGCGCGACAGGCAAAGCGTCAACTGGGCGTTACGCACCACAGCCGATAAAGTTCCCCCGACCGCTCATTTTCGACCAGCGAGTCGCAGCGCGAAATCCGCGCGATCACAAGAACCGCAAATTCTCGCCCCGATTTCGCACCGGGATGCGCCCGATGGCGCCTGAAAGCCTGCACAATTTCCACGCAATCACCTCCCGCAATGCGGGAAAGCAAGGGGCCACGGCCATCTCTCTTCGCCAATTCAATGGTTTCGCGAGGCTTCAAAATATGGTTAATAATTTATGCAACGGCACAAGGTATTGGTGCAGAAGCGTCACAATTTCGCCGGGTTTATACGACTAGATATGAACAGATTATAAAGACACCCGGACTGCCCGTCTGCCCCACGAAAGAGGTGCCAAAAATGAAAATTCTTGCTGTCGACGATGACCCATTTATCCGCGAATTGCTGCCCGTTGTTTTCCGCGAAGCCGAGTACCCCCATTTGACATTGGCCGCCTCCGGCGCTGCCGCTCTGGAACTGCTCGAAACCACCACAGAACACTTCGACTGCCTGCTCTTGGACATCGAGATGCCCGAGATGGACGGCATCACCCTATGCCGCCGCATTCGCACGCTGGAAGCCTATCAAGACACGCCAATCCTAATGGTGACCTCGCGCGCCGACGCGACTGCGATCGAAAGCGCCTTTGCCGCCGGGGCCAACGACTATGTGACCAAACCTTTTGACGTGAAGGACATTGCAACCCGCGTGCATATCGCCGAGCGGATGTTGGAGAACACCCAGCGCGCCCCGCGCCTTGATCCGCAGCATTTGAAAGACGCGGGCGAGCCCGGTGTCCACGATTTTGCGCTGGCCGATCCTGTGCATATCAATGGGGTCGATCAATTGGTGCTGCCCTTCTCCTTGGGCAATTACCTGTCGCAGCTTTCACGCCAACACCTTGATATCTGTCAAGTCTTCGCGGCCAAGATCGAACATATCGATGAGCTTTACGCGACCTGCAACACCGCCGAATTCGCCCGCGCCATCGCCGCTGCGGCCGAGGCCATTTCGCGCGTAGTCGATTGCCCCCAACTGCTGATGACCCATAACGGATCCGGCACGCTGCTGTGCATCGTGACAGGTGACAGCCTGCCCGCTTGGCCCGAGATCGAGGTGCTCATCCAAGGGGAGCTGGACGGCATGGACCTGCGCCATGACGACAACAGCCCGATGACGGTGATGCTTTCTGTCGGTGGCCCGATCCAGCCCAATGCCAGCCGCACTCAGCGGGTCAGAAAGACATTCGACCGCGCCATTCGCCGCGTGGCGATGCGGCAGAAGGTCAAGCTCGACACCCCACCGACCGAGAAACCCTCGGTCTCCGCCGCCCATTGACGACAAGGCAATCGCCTCAAGAAAAACCCGCCTCATGGGCGGGTTTTCGCATTCAGTTGATGGGGAATTGCACCAAACAGCGTTCGGCGATGCGGCGGTAATCCTCAAGCGTGTCAGGCACGCTGCGCCGGTCGCGCATCACCTCCATCGCGCCGCGTTTCTGCGCCCAGGTCCCCTCAACATGGCGGTCGAGAATGCGCACGGTCACGCCTAGCATCACATTCTTCTCCCCCTCGCCAATCAACTCCGCCGCGGAAAGTGCCACCGCCGTCAGCGCCAGCGTATTGGCACAGCGCAGGGCCGCGGCTTCGCGCCCCTCATAGACCCGCGTACCCGCCGAGGCTGCACCAGAAGAGGCCACGAGCGCGGCGATCGACAAAGCAGAACAGACGGCTGCTGTCAGGATGAGCTGGCGCGCCACCTCAAAAGACCTTGAAGGTCATCGTGGTCAAAGACCGCTCGATGCCTTCGATGTCCAACAGATTGTCATTGATGTAGACGCCCACATCTTCGCCCTTCGGAATATAAAGCTTCATCAAAAGATCATATTCGCCTGAGGTGGAATAAAGTTCGGAATGGATTTCGCGCAGGGCGATCTCTTCGGCCACACGATAGGTCGTGCCCGGTCGGCAGCGGATCTGGATGAATACGCAGGTGGTCATGTCGCGCCTCTTTCTGGGATTTGGTTCAAGCTGACATATGGGCCCTGCCCCCGCAATCCCCGATCGCGCTGCCCGTGCCTAACGGCGTTTCACCGCTTGGGCTTGGCGCGGCGGCAGGCCCTGTTATAAGGGCGCAGCAATTGCCTTCGGAGATGCCCCATGCGTCGCAGCACCCTGACCCGCACCACTGCCGAAACCGACATCACGGTCGAGATCAACCTCGACGGCACCGGCAGCTATGACAATGAAACCGGCGTCGGCTTTTTTGATCATATGCTCGACCAGCTGTCGCGCCACTCGCTGATCGACATCAAAGTGCGTGCCAAGGGCGATCTGCACATCGACGACCATCACACCGTCGAAGATGTGGGCATCACGCTGGGCCAAGCACTGTCCCAAGCGCTCGGCGACAAACGCGGCATCCGCCGCTACGGATCTTGCCTGCTGGCGATGGACGACGCGCAGATCCGCTGCGCGCTCGACCTCTCTGCGCGGCCCTTTCTGATCTGGAACGTGGATTTCCCCACCAGCAGCATCGGCAAGTTCGACACTGAACTGGTCCGTGAGTTCTTCCAGGCGCTGAGCACCCACGGCGGCATCACCCTACATGTCGACGCGCTCCACGGGTTCAACAGCCACCACATCGCCGAAGCCGCTTTCAAATCCGTCGCTCGTGCCCTGCGCGAAGCGGTCGAAACCGACCCGCGCAAAGCGGACGCCATCCCCTCGACCAAGGGTGCCTTGTAAACCAATGCTCACAGCAATCATCGACTACGAATCCGGCAACCTGCACTCCGCGCATAAAGCCTTCGAGCGTATGGCCCGCGAGCATGACGCAGGCGAAGTCATCGTGACCTCGGATGCCGAGGTCGTGGCCCGCGCCGACCGTCTGGTCCTGCCCGGCGATGGCGCTTTCCCGGCCTGTATGGCCGCACTGAAAGGGGCCGGCGGCCTCTATGACGCGATGGTCAAGGCGGTCGAGGAGAAAGGCCGCCCCTTCCTCGGCATCTGCGTCGGCATGCAGCTGATGGCCAGCATGGGCCGCGAATATGAAAACACCCCCGGGCTGGGCTGGATCGGTGGCGAGGTGACCCAGATCACCCCGAAAGACCCGAAGCTCAAAGTCCCCCATATGGGCTGGAACGACTTGGTGATCGATCACGACCACGCGGTCTTCGACGGGCTGCAAACCGGCGATCACACCTATTTCGTGCACAGCTATCACATGGCCGTCGCCGACCCCGCCGAACGTCTGGCCCATGTCGACTACGGCGGCGAAGTCACGGCGATCATCGGCCGCGACACGATGCTGGGCATGCAGTTTCACCCGGAGAAAAGCCAAACCACCGGCCTGCGGCTGATCTCGAACTTCCTGACTTGGGCGCCATAACCCGCGCCGCGCCTGTTGAAACGTCGGAAGGTATTTAAGAAAGGATGAAGATGAAGAAAGTTCCTCTTCAACTTCATCCTTTTACAAATACCTCTGCGCTGCGCTTTCCTCACGCAAAACGCAATGAAGGCGCGAAGGACTAGCCCCGCGCCGTCAAAGCTTCGCAGAGATGCACGGCCCTTACTTGATGCGCGCCCAGGTCTGTTTCGAGCAGATCAGCCCACCCGCGACGCAGCCCGAGAGTTTCAGCGAGTTGCCTGAGACGTCCATCTTCCCAATGTAGATTTTGCCGTTTGACGGGCGCCAAACCTTACCGGCGTATTTGCCGCCGCCCTGAGGCTTCATGTCGATGACGAGAGTTTTGCCGATATTGGAAGATTTATATTCGCCGCTGCCGTTGAAGGTGCGCGCGATGGTGCCGCAGATTGCCCCGCCGCAGGGGGCCATTTTGACATGGGCATAGGCGCCGTCATCGACTTGGGTTTTCCACGTACCGACTGCCGGATCCGCGGCATGGGCGGCGCCGGTCAGGCCAAGGCCCAGAAGGGCCGCTGCAAAAAGCTGTTTCATGATCTCTCCTCCCGATCTGGCTTTAGTGTTAGCCACAACTTTCAATCGGGCAAGACTGACCTCGGGTCGCGTTGCAAAATCCCTGGCGACGTGCAAAAGGAAAGCGACTTCTCAAAAAAGGGCCCGGCCATGATCCTTTACCCCGCTATCGATCTCAAAGACGGTCAGGCCGTGCGCCTTGTGCATGGCGACATGGACCGCGCCACCGTTTTCAACGACGACCCCGCCGCGCAGGCGTTGAGTTTCGTCGAGGCGGGCTGCGACTGGCTGCATCTCGTTGATCTCAATGGCGCCTTTGCCGGATCACCGGTGAACGCCGCACCGGTCGAGGCGATTTTGAAAGCCTGCAAGGTGCCTGCGCAATTGGGCGGTGGCATTCGCGATATGGCGACGATCGAGGGCTGGTTGGATAAGGGCCTCGCGCGGGTCATTCTGGGCACCGTGGCGGTTGAGAACCCCGAACTGGTCCGCGAGGCGGCGCGCGCCTTTCCCGGGCAAGTTGCTGTGGGGATCGACGCACGGAATGGAAAGGTCGCGACCAAAGGTTGGGCGACGGAGACCGATGTCATGGCCACCGACCTCGCGAAATCCTTTGAGGACGCAGGTGTGGCCGCGATCATCTACACTGACATCATGCGCGATGGCGCGATGGGCGGGCCGAATGTGGAAGCGACAGCCGATCTGGCGCGGGCCGTTTCGATCCCGGTGATTGCCTCGGGCGGGGTGTCATCGCTCGAAGACTTGGGCGCGTTGCGGGACACCGGGGTCATCGAGGGCGCGATCTCGGGGCGCGCGCTTTATGATGGCGCGATTAATCTGACCGAAGCCATGAAGATGTTGAAGGGCTGAGCCATGCTAAAGACCCGCATCATCCCCTGTCTCGACGTGGCCGATGGCCGCGTGGTGAAGGGTGTGAACTTCGTCGGCCTGCGTGATGCGGGCGACCCGGTGGATGCCGCGATTGCCTATGATGCGGCGGGGGCAGACGAGCTTTGCTTTCTCGACATCCACGCCACCCATGAAAACCGTGGCACGATGTTCGATCTGGTCACCCGCACCGCCGAGCATTGCTATATCCCGTTGACCGTGGGCGGCGGCGTGCGGACCGTGGCGGACGTGCGGGCCTTGCTGTTGGCGGGCGCTGACAAGGTCAGCTTTAACTCCGCCGCTGTGGCGAACCCGGATGTGATCGCCGAAGCGGCGGATCACTTTGGTAGCCAGTGCATCGTCTGCGCGATTGACGCCAAGACCGTAAGCCCCGGCAAATGGGAGATTTTCACCCATGGCGGGCGCAAGCCCACGGGCATCGATGCCGTGGAATTTGCCCGTACCGTGGCCGCCAAGGGCGCCGGGGAAATCCTGCTGACCTCGATGGACCGCGATGGCACCAAACAGGGGTTCAACCTGCCCCTGACCCGCGCCATTTCCGATGCCGTATCGGTGCCGGTGATCGCCTCCGGTGGGGTCGGTAATTTGGATCATCTCGTGGACGGGGTGATCGAAGGGGGTGCCTCGGCGGTGCTGGCAGCCTCGATCTTTCACTTTGGCGAATATACCGTGCAGGAGGCCAAACAGCATATGGCCTCCGCTGGCATTCCAATGAGGCTTTCATGACGCTTGATGACCTATACGCCACCATCCTGAGCCGCAAAAGCGCTGATCCGTCAAGCAGTTGGACCGCGCAACTGCTGGCCAAGGGGCCAGAGAAATGCGCCGAGAAATTTGGCGAAGAGGCCATCGAGGCGATTATCGAGGCGGTGAAGGATGACCGCAAAGCACTGACCTCGGAAGCTGCGGATGTGCTCTACCACCTGCTCGTTATGCTGGCGGCGCGGGATGTGCCGCTGAGCAATGTGCTGGATGAGTTGGCCCGGCGGCAATCGACCTCCGGCATTGCCGAAAAGGCCGCGCGGAAATAATCAGCCCATAAGGCGCGGGATTTCCACCTTGGGGCAGCGGTCTTGGATCACATCCACGCCGCGTGCTTCGGCCTTGGCCGCCGCTTCAGCATTGGTGATGCCCATTTGCATCCAGATGGTCTCAAGCTCGGGGAAAGCCTCCAGCGCTTCGTCCACGACGGGGGGCACATCCTCGGACCGGCGGAAAATATCGACCATTTGCACCGGCGGGTCGATTTCGGCCAGAGTGGCGACAATAGTCTTGCCAAAGACCTCCTTGCCCGCGTGCATCGGGTTTACCGGCACCACGTCATACCCTTTTTGCGCAAGGTATTCAGCCACATAGTGGCTGGGCCGCGCAGGGTTGGGGGAAACACCGACCACCGCGATGCGGCGGGTGCGGGTGAGTACGTCTTTGATCAATGCATCTGTCATAGGCTGAACTTAAGCGCCTGCGCGCGGGTTTCAACGGCTTAATGACGCGGCGTAAAGCCTGCCGCCCCCTGCCCGCGATTGGCAAGGCCGCGGCGATTGCATAGGCTCGCCCCAAAGGGCCGCCTGTGGAGGAACCGGGCAGCACCGCGAACCATCATCACCGGGAGCATAGGATGATCGATCAGACCTTGGATATGAACAATCTCGAAATGTCGGAGAAGGCCAAGCCGCTGCTGGCAGCGGTCATCAAGCACATCCGCGAGAATGTCGATCCGATCACTGAGGAGTTCTTTCGCCTTGGCGACGGCCGCGCCGACCGCTGGTCTTATGCGCCCGGTCAGTTGGAATTGCTCGACGGGGCCAAGCAAAAAGCGCGGGAGGCGGGATTGTGGAACTTCTTCCTGCCCAATGCCGAAACCGGTGAAGGGCTGGCGAACCTCGATTACGCCTATATCGCCGCCGAATTGGGCAAAAGCCCGCTGGCGCCGGAAAGCCTGAACTGCTCTGCCCCGGATACTGGCAATATGGAGGTGTTGGAGCGCGTCGGCACGCCCGAGCAGAAAGAGCGCTGGCTGAAGCCGCTGCTGGCGGGTGAAATCCGCTCGGCCTTTGCCATGACGGAGCCTGATGTCGCCTCTTCGGATGCGCGCAACATCTCGACGAGCGCGGTGCTGGATGGCGACGATTGGGTGATCAACGGCGAGAAATTCTATATCTCGGGCGCGGGCGATCCGCGTTGCAAGATCATGATTGTCATGGTGAAAACCTCGCCCGAGGCCGAGACTTTCCGCCAGCAGAGCCAAATTCTCGTGCCCATGGACACGCCGGGGGTGGAGATCCTCGGGCCGATGCATGTCTTCGGCCATGACGACGCGCCGCATGGGCATATGCATATCCGTTTCACCGATGTGCGGGTGCCGCGTGAAAACGTGCTTTGGGGCGAAGGGCGCGGGTTCGAGATCAGTCAGGTGCGCTTGGGGCCGGGGCGGATTCACCACTGCATGCGCTCGATCGGGGCGGCGGAGAAGGCGCTGGACCTGATGATCGAACGCGGGCTGGGGCGCGAGGCTTTTGGCAAGAAGATCATCGACCTCGGCAAGAACCTGGAAACGATCAGCCGCGCGCGGATCGACATCGAAGCCATGCGCCTGATGGTGCTGAAAGCGGCCAAGGCGATGGATGTCTTGGGCAATAAAGAGGCGCGCATCTGGGTCAGCATGATCAAGGCGCTGGTGCCGGAAAAGGCCTGCGAGATCATCGACGCCTCCATGCAGGTGCATGGGGCCACGGGGATGAGCCAGTGGAGCCCGCTCTCGGGCATGTACACATGGCAGCGCGCGCTGCGCTTTGCCGATGGGCCGGATGAGGTGCACCATCAGGTGATCGCCCGGGCCGAGGTGAAGGCCTTTCATGCGTCGAACGCGCGCGGCTCTGGCAGCGACAGCTGATATGGAGCTCGCGGGCCGCGTCATCGTCATCACCGGGGCCGCCAGCGGCATCGGACGGGCACTGGCGCTGCGCTTTGCTAGGGAAGCGCCTGCGCATATCGTCTGCGTGGACATCGACAGCGCGGGGGCCGAGGCGACGGCGGCTGAGGTCGGCGGCACGGCCTTCCGCGTCGATGTCGCGCGGGAGGCGGAGATCGCCGCGCTGATCGCCACCGTCGAGCGTGACATCGGACCGATTGATCTTTTCTGCTCTAACGCCGGTATCTCGGTTGAGGGCGGCGTGGAGGTGCCGGATGCCGACTGGCAGCGCATTTGGGAGATCAACGTGATGAGCCATGTCCGCGCAGCGCGGCATCTGGTGCCGCTGATGCGGGCGCGCGGGGGTGGCTATCTGCTCAAAACCGCCTCAGCGGCGGGGCTGCTCAATCAGGTCGGCGCTGCGCCCTATGGGGTGACAAAACACGCCGCCGTCGGCCTCGCCGAATGGCTGGCGATGAGCTATGGCGACGACGGAATCAAGGTCTCTGTGCTCTGCCCGCAGGCAGTCCGGACTGAGATGATGCGCGGGTTGGAGGACCATGTCGCCGCGATTGACGGCATGTTGGAGCCTGAGCCGGTGGCCGAAGCCTGCGTGCAGGCGATCCGCGATGAGGTCTTTCTGGTGCTGCCGCATCCGCAGGTGCGCGACTATATGCGAGGCAAGGCGCAGGATTATGACCGCTGGATCGGCGGAATGCGCAAGCTGAACCGGCGGTTTGGGGCGGCGAAAGACAGCTAGCGGCCCCTAGCTCTCACCCTTGGGCCGGATCGGGCGCAGCAGCCCCTCCTGCGCCACGCTCGCCACCAACTGCCCGTTTTGATTGTAGATCATCCCACGATTGAACCCCCGCGCGCCGCCGGTGAACGGCGCGTCGAGCGCATAGAGGTGCCATTCGTCAAAGCGGATCGGCGCGTGAAACCACATGGCGTGATCAAGGCTGGCCGTCATTACCTTGCCCTGAAACCATGTCAGCCCATGAGGCCGCAGGGAGGAGCCGAGCAGGTTCATGTCCGAGGCATAGGCCAGCAGCGCGTGCTGCATCACCGGGTTCTGCCCTTCGGCGGCCCCCATGCGAAACCACAGATAGTTGCGGTCGCTGACCTTTTCCGGCGTCATGAAATCGCGCGGCTCAACCTCGCGGATCTCGATAGGGCGCTCGCGCAGGAAATCTCCGCGGTATTTCTCGGGCAGTTTTTCGGCAAAAGCCTCGCGCAGTTCGGGCCGGTCCGGCCAGTTTTCCGGGGCCGAGACCTGCGGCATCTCATGCTGCCAATCAAACCCATCCTCTTCGACCTGAAACGAGGCAGAGAGGTTCAGGATCTGCTTGCCATGCTGGATTGCCACCACACGCCGGGTCGTGAAACTGCCTCCATCGCGGGCGCGGTCGACCTGATAGATCACCGGGATTTTCGGGTCGCCGGGCCGGATGAAATAGGCATGAAGCGAATGACACGCCCGGTCTGGCACCGTCCGGTAAGCCGCCATCAGCGCCTGCGCGATGACATGACCGCCGAAAATTCGCATCGAGGTCTCACCGCCGGCACCCGTGCCCCGAAACAGATCGACCTCAAGCTGTTCGATATCCAACAGATCAAGCAATTGCCACGCAGCATTGGTCATGGGTCATCCTTTCGGGCCGGGGTGTTCCGGCCCTAGCAACAGGTTTTCACCGCAAAGCTCAAGCGCCAAACGCCCCGCCGCCCGCTCAGCGGTCGCGATCCAGCGCCTCCAGCCCGTGGCGCGCAAAAACCGGGACGTATTGCCCTAATTTCAACCCGTATTCAGGGTTTGAGGCATTGCCCTCCAAGGCGCGTTTCAACACGCCTTGGATGATCGCCGCCATGCGGAAAAAGCAAAAGGCGAGGTAATAGCCGAAGTTGTCGATGCCCTTCAGCCCGCGCCTGCGGCAATAGGCGGCGATAAATTCGGCATCGGTGGGCAGGCCAAGCGCCTTGCGGTCCACCCCGGCCAAGCCGCGCCCCTCGGCCCCCACGGGCATCTGCCATTGCATGATGACGGCGGCGAGATCGGCAAAGGGATGGCCGATGGTCGACAGTTCCCAATCCAAAACCGCACGGCAGGCGGTGCCATGGGTGTCGAAGATCATATTGTCGATCCGGTAATCGCCATGCACCAACGTGCGCTGCCCGTCGCCCTCGGGCTGCTCGGCGCTGAGGCGCTGCATCAGCCTATCCATATCCGGCTGCGGCTCGGTCTCCGACGCGCGGTATTGTTTCGACCAGCGCGCCACCTGCCGCTCGAAATAGTTACCCGGCGGGCCATAGTCTGACAGCCCCGCCGCGTCGATATCGACCTCATGCAGCGCGGCCAAAACGCCATTCATCTCATCCATGACCGCGCCGCGCTCTGCCGGGGTAAGCTCCGGCAGCGTGGGATCGTTGAAGTTGCGCCCCGGCACATGGTCCATGACATAGAACATCGAGCCGATGACGCTCTCGTCTTCGCAAAGCAAATGCATCCGCGCGACAGGCACCTGACTCCCCGCCAAAGCCTTCTGCACCCGAAACTCCCGATCCACCGCATGGGCCGATTTCAACAGCACCCCCGGGGGTTTGCGGCGCAGCACATAGTCATGCGCCGGGGTCGAAAGCAGGAATGTCGGGTTGGATTGCCCGGCCTGAAACTTCGTGACCTCCAGCGGCCCGGCAAAGCCCGGCAGGTTCGCCTCCAACCAGCGGCAAACGGCGTCTTCGTCTAGGGTTTGGGTATCCGTGCTCACTGTGCGAACTCCGCTGCCAACCTTGCGCCAGCGGCGCGATACTCCTCCTCGATACGGTCCACCAAGTCGGCCGCGCCACCAATCTCTTTGACAGCGCCAATCCCCTGCCCCGCGCCCCAGATTTCCTTCCACGCTTTGGGCTTGGACGAGCCCGAGCCGAAGTTCATCGAAGAAGCATCCGCCGTTGGCAGGTTGTCCGGGTCGAGCCCCGCGGCCTCAATCGATGGGCGCAGGTAGTTGCCCGACACCCCGGTGAAGAGCGACGAGGTCACGATGTCATCCGCCCCGCCCGAGACGATCATATCCTTGTACCCCGGCACGGCGTTCGCCTCTCGCGTGGCGATGAAGGCCGAGCCCATATAGCCCAGATCGGCCCCCATGGCGCGGGCTGCCAACAGCCCCTCGCCCGTGGCCAAGGCGCCGGAAAGCAAAAGCGGCCCGTCGAACCATTCGCGGATTTCGCGGATCAGCGCGAAGGGCGATTGCGGCCCCGCGTGGCCCCCGGCCCCCGCCGCCACGGCAATCAGCCCATCCGCCCCCTTCTCAATCGCCTTGCGCGCGAAACGGTTGTTGATCACGTCATGCAGCGTCACGCCGCCACAGGAATGTGCGGCCTCGTTCACCTCGACCCGCGCGCCAAGCGAGGTGATCCAGATCGGCACCTTATGTTTGACGCAAATCTCAAGATCACGCTCCAAACGCGCGTTCGACCGATGCACGATCTGGTTCACCGCGAAAGGGGCAGCGGGCCGGTCGGGGTTTTCTTGATTGTGCTTGTCCAAGGCTTCGGTGATCTGGGTCAGCCAAGCATCCAACAAGGGCGGCTCACCCTCCGCCTCACGCGCATTCAGCGCTGGGAAAGACCCGACGATCCCCGCCTTGCACTGCGCGATGACCAGCTCAGGCCCCGATAGAATGAACATCGGCGAGGCGACCAGCGGCAGGCGCAGGCCGCGCAGGGCTTGGGGTAGATGGCTGTCGTCACGCATATGGGGTCTCCGTTCGGGGTCTATCGTTCGGCATCACAATGCCTTTTCAAAAATATTCGGTCCCGACATCACATTGATGCCGCCGCTGACCGGGATCACGGCCCCGGTGACATAGGCGCTGCCGCGTCCACAAAGAAACAACATGCAGCCCGCGATATCTTCATCCCGCCCAACTCGGCCAAGCGGGACATCCTGCCCCACCGCGGCCCGCGTCTTCTCATCGCCCGTGGCGAATGCCGTCATACGCGAGACGAAGGGCCCCGGCGCCAGTGCGTTCACGGTGATCCCTTCCCCGGCCAACTCCTTGGCAAGGATTTTGCTCAGGTGAATGACCGCAGCCTTGGACGCGGCATAGCTATAGGCACCGTCGCCCATCTCGCGCTCCCCCATGACCGACCCGACATTGACGATCCGCGCGGGATCATCCGCCGTGGCCCCGGCGCTGAGAAGCGGCAACAGCTTTTGCGTAAGATCGAAAAGCCCGGCGACGTTGACGCCCATGACCTTATCCCAAGCCCGGTAAGGGAACTGCCCCAAGGGCGCACCCCAAGTCACGCCCGCGTTGTTCATCAAGATATGCAGCCGATCGCTACGCGCCTGAACCTCAGCCACGAGCGCATCCACACCAGCCTCAGTCCCCACATCGCCCGCGAACCCTTCGGCGCTGCCCCGCGCGCCAAGCGCATTCAGCTCATCGGCTACCGCCGCGCAGACCTCTCCGTTCCGGCTGGCCAAGAGGACCCGCGCCCCGGCCCGCACCAAAGCCTCCGCCGCCATCCGCCCGATGCCTGTGGCCCCGCCGGTGATCAAAGCGGTCTTTCCCTCCAAGCCAAAGAGCGTCTCAATATCCATGCCCCGCCTCCCAACGTCGACTGTCGCCGCTACTGTGACAGGGCTTCGGGCAGCGTCAAGCGGATGCCCAACACAGGCTCGGATAACCGGGCGTCATAATGTTCTGCGGGATCGGGGCGCCCCCTCAAACGCAAAACCGCCGCAGCATTGAGCTGCGGCGGTTTTGTTAATCTGATCATCGTAGAGAGATACTGTAGTCTAGGAACTTATTAGGTTTGGCGATGACCTACTCTCCCACGTCTTAAGA
>NZ_JBIFFK010000009.1:0-112813 GCF_043557045.1 Sulfitobacter sp. 1A15258
AATCGGTGGGCGGATAAAATCGGAACGGGTGGGCGCATCAAATCGGAATCGGTGGGCGGATCACCCCGGAATACGCAGTCAGTGTATGAAAAAGAGAGAACCGTCCGGGATAGGTATCCTTGAGATCGTTCAATTCGTCGCGGAAGATGATGGAACTTAGCGTTCGACTGCCGTAAAAAAGGATGAAGTTGGCCCCGGCCTCGGTGGCAAGCACCGAGCGGATGATCGAAATGATTGGAGTAGTTCCACTGCCCGGGGCCAGGGCGAGATAGGTGCGTGGTCCGCCTTGTCGTATCTTTGATCCGAATGTGCCTTCGGGCGTCATGACATCAAGTTCGGTGCCCGGTGGCAGTTCGCTATGAACGAAAGAGGAAAACGCTCCGCCTTCCAGCAGCTTGACCAGAACGCGCAACTCGCCATCGTCTCGGCCGGAGCTGACCGAATAGCATCGCCGCACACCATCGATATCATCGGCACGGCGCAGCGTGACGTACTGGCCCGGGATGAATTGATAGTCGTCCGCCAGATCTTCGGGATTGGGCGAGCATTTCGCCGAACTGCTGGCGGGGCAGGATGTCGACGTCACATTGGCCGCCCGCCGCGTCGCCCGCTTGTCTGAGCTTTCCGCAAAGATAGCGGCGGAAGGGGGGCAGGCCGATGTGATAGAGATGGACGTGGCGGACCCGAAGTCGGTGGAAGCCGCGCTGAAGGGACGGGTCTTTGACACTGTCATCAACAATGCCGGAACGACGGCATCTCTTCCCGCATTGGAACACGGGCCGGCCGAAATCGACGCGATCATAGACACAAATCTCAAGGGCGCATTTCATGTCGCACGTATCGCCGCCAAAGCGATGATTGATGCCGGACGCGGGGGCTGTATCGTCAATGTCGCCTCGTTTCTGGGCACACGGGTGGCCAGCCATGTGTCCGCCTATGCCGCGTCCAAGGAAGGGCTGATTCAACTGACCCGGTCTCTGGCGCTTGAATGGGCGCGGCATGGCATCCGGGTGAATGCCATCTGCCCCGGTTATATCGAAACCGACCTGAACCGTGAGTTTTTTGCCACTGACGCGGGACAGGCATTGATCAAACGCGTCCCGCAGCGCCGGTTGGGGCATGATCCGTTGGCCGCCCCCCCCGGACCGGGGGCCTACGATAAGGCGACCGGGAATCCCCGGCCGCAATTCTTAGAGTCACGATTTCAGAACGCGTTAAGCCCGGTCAGGTTGCGCCCGATGACCAGTTTTTGGATTTCGGTGGTGCCATCGGGAATCGGCATGACCTTTGCATTGCGGAAGTGCCGTTCAACGTCGAACTCTTTGGTGATGCCGTTGCCGCCGTGGATCTGCACCGCTTTGCCGGCGATTTCGACGGCCATTTCGGTTGCATACCATTTCGCCATCGAGGTCTGGGTGTCACAGCGCACGCCCAGGTCCAGAAGTTGCAGCCCGCGCTGGCACAACAGGCGCGCGGCATCCAGGTGCGTGGCCATGTCGGCCAGGTAGCCTTGAATCAACTGGTGCCCGCCAATCGGCTTGCCATGCTGCTCGCGTTCCTGGGCATATTTGACCGCACATTCCAATGCCGCCTGACCAATGCCGATGCTGGTCAGGCCAACAAACACACGCGCGCTCTCAAACAGTTTCAACGTCTGGAACAGGCCGCCGCCTGCATTACCCAGAACATGCTCGGCGGTGGTTTCCGCCCGGTCGAAAAACAATTCACAGGTCGATGCACCGACAAGTCCCATCTTGCGCAATTCGCGGCTCTCATAGTTGCCGGTGTCGCGGTCGACGATGACCATGGAAATACCGTCGTCCAGATTGCAGACAACGATGGCGAAATCCGACTGGGCCCCATTGGAAATCCAGAGCTTCTGGCCAGTGACGAAAATCTTATCGCCCTCTCGGTCCGCACGTGTCTTGACCTCGCGTACGTTCGAACCGACCTCTGGTTCGGAAATACAGGTGGCACAGATCCGTTCGCTGCGCAGGAGCGGCTTCAGATAGGCCTCTTTCTGCGCCACATTTCCCAAGAGGTTGACCGCGAACACGGCATGACCCTGAATCAGCACCGCGATTGCCAGATCGGCCCATATCCGGGCCAGTTCCTCGTATAGGATGCCATAGGTCATGCGGTCGATTCCGGCACCGCCTTCCTCTTCGGGGATCAGGCCGCTGATCAGCCCGAATTCCTCGACCTTGGCGAACAGGGACTTCAGGGTTTTCGCATCGGGGGGGTGGCCGAGGTTCTCGTATTTCTCGGCCAGCGGCGCGAACTCTGCCTCGGCCATCTTGCGGAAGTTTTCCAGCAACATGCGTTGCTCATCTGTATAGATTGCCTGAGCGGCGGCGATCACGTTTTCCATGGTTCGTCTCCTTGTTTCAACGGCCCAGAATGATGACGCAGGCGGCCGCTTCTTCTACCCCGTGCAACCCCCCGCCGTTTTCGGCGATGGCATTCTTTGCCCCTTCGACCTGGCGCGCGCCAGCTTCGCCGCGCAGTTGCGTGACCAGTTCGAAAACCTGCCCTATCCCTGTGGCACCGACCGGGTGGCCCTTGGATTCCAACCCGCCCGAGGGGTTCACCGGAATGCGTCCGCCGATCTTTGTCTCGCCGCGCAGACTGGCGGGACCGCCCTCGCCGAATTCGACAAATCCGAGGTTCTCGATCTGGATCACTTCGCCCACGGCCGTGGCGTCATGCACTTCGGCCACCGATATATCCTCGGGGCCGATCCCGGCCTGTTCATAGGCCTCAAGCGCGGCAAGCCGGGTCAGGTGGTTCTTGTAATCTTCCGGCGGACGATCGGTGCCCGAGCGCAGGATCGCGGCCTTGACCTTGATCGCGCGCGCGGGATCTAGGCCCAGACGTTTTATCCCCTCGCCGGTGCATAAAACGGCCGCAGCGGCCCCGTCCGAGATCGGGGCGCACATCGGCAGGGTCAGCGGATAGGTGATCGGCGGCGCGGCCAATACCTGATCGACGCTCATGGCTTCTCGGTATTGCGCCAGTGGATTATGCACGGAATGCGCATGGTTCTTGGCGGCGACGGCGGCGAACTGTTCCTGAGTTGTGCCAAAGGTCTTCATGTGCAGCCGGGCGAAGCCTGCGTAGACATCCATGAACACGCTGTAGGGCTTGGGCGATTTCGATCCTTCGGGTTCCTCGACCCCTGCACCCAGATCGGCCAGCCGTTGCGCGACCTCTTCGCTGTTGCTGACGTCCCAGCCGCTGTCGAAGGCCGAAAACATCAACGCACGGTCGTCAGAATACATCTTTTCGGCGCCCACGGCGAGACAGCAGTCGCCATTGCCGGCCTTGAGGAAATCGACTGCCAGTTTGAACCCGGTCGAGGCGCTGGCGCAGGCGTTTTCGACATTCACCACCGGAATGCCCTGAATGCCCATTTCACGCAGCGCGATTTCGCCGCGGATCATGTGCTGGCCCTCCATGTGGCCCTGCACCGCGTTCGAGAAGAATGCGCCGTCGATACGATCTGCCGTCACTCGGGCATCGGAAAGCGCGGCGGCGACGGCCTCGCCGGTCATGTCCTTGATGGTTTTGTCCCGGAACTTTCCGAACGGCGTCATCCCGACGCCAACGATGTAAATGTCCTGCATCGTTTGTCCTCCTGACCTAGTATCCGCGAAACTGCGGTTTTCGTTTTTCATTGAACGCCGACAGACCCTCGTGCATGTCCCAGGATCGCATGTGCGCGCGCAGGTTCAGCATCTCTTCGGAAAGCGCGGCGGTTTCGTCCACGTCCAGCGACCGATTGGCAACCGTCTTCATGCGGCGTAAGACCGCCGGGCTTTTTTCTGCCAGCCTGTCGGTAAAGGCCTGCACCGCTTGTCGCAGGTCTTCGTCCGCGACGACCTTGTTCACCAGTCCCCAGTCCATCATGTCCCGTGCCGAAACGTTCTCGCCCGAGAACAGCAGGTATTTCGCGCGGTTCAGGCCAATCCTACGCGGCAGGATCGCCGCACCGCCGGCCCCGGGAAAGACGCCAAAGTTGGAATGTGCGTCGCCCAGTTGCGCGCTTTCGGCGGCAAAGACCAGATCGCAGGCCATCACCATTTCCAAACCGCCCGCCATCGCCAGCCCGTTCACTGCGGCGATCACCGGTTTCGGGCCATGTCGCATCAGCCCAAACGTGTGATCGACAAGATCCAGAAGATCCGGCTCGCCTGGTGCATGTTTGGCGCCAGCAACTTCTTTCAGATCGGCACCGGCGCAGAATGCCCGGCCAGAGCCGGTCAGGACAATTGTACGCACCCCATCGTCGGCCAGCGCCGATTCCAGTGCTGCCGCCATCTCGCGCAGCATCTGCGTTGACATTGCGTTGAGCTGTTCGGTGCGCTGGAAGGTAATCCATTCAGTTTTTTCGACCCGCTCAACGAATAGCGTCTGCTTTGCTTCACTCATGCTAAGCTCCTGATAATTATACATATTATTGGTTTTTCGCCTTGTCTTTTGCGGCGATTTGCGCTGCACTCGGGCGGACCCGCACGTGGAAAACAAAAGAGCTGGAGATTGATATGAGCACTACACCCCTGGCCGGCCTGAAAATTCTCAGCCTTGCCGAACAGTTTCCCGGTCCCTATGCCACAATGCTGTTGTCCGACATGGGAGCCGAGGTGATCATGATCGAACGACCGGGTGTCGGCGATCCGGCCCGGCAATTTCCGCCCTTGTTCCGGGCACTGAACCGAGGCAAGCGCAGCGTTGCGTTGGATCTGAAATCGGCCGAGGGGCTGGCACGGTTTCGCGAACTGGCCAAGGAATCGGATGTCATCGTCGAAGGGTTCCGCCCTGGCAAGCTTGCGGCCTTGGGTGCCGGTTTCGAGGACATGCGTCGTGTCAACTCGCGGCTGGTTTATGTATCGATTTCGGGTTACGGGCAGGACGGCCCCTATCGTGACAGGGCTGGCCATGACCTGAGCTATGAAGGGGTTGGCGGTTTGCTGGCCGATCAGGCCGATGCAAAGCAGCCCGGCCCTGTGCCGCCGATCCCCCTTGCGGATGTTGGCGCGGCGTTGTTCGCGGCGATCGCAATCCTGTCGGCGGTGGTGTCGAGCCAGCGCACAGGGCAGGGGCGTTACGTGGACGTGTCCATGTCGGATGCGGTGGTTTCGATGTTGACCGCATTCCTCGTTCCCGCCGCCAATGGAACACCGCTGGGCGAATTTATCGCCGAGCCGGGCTATGGCGTGTTCACCTGCAAAGACGGCAAGCTCTTGACCTTGTCCATCGCGCATGAGGACTGGTTCTGGAAACCGTTCTGCGATGTGATCAACAGGGCGGATCTTGCGCCGTTGACAGGCCGCGACCGTGTCGCCCGCAAGGCCGCGCTGCGCGAAGAAATCGCGGCGATTTTGGTCAACAAGACGCGCGCCGAATGGGGCGACCTTCTGGATAAGGCGGGGGTGCCATGGGGTCCGGTCAATTCCCTGGTCGAAACGTTGGACGACCCCCATGTGCGTGCGCGCCAGCTGCTGCGCAAGATTACGCATGACGGCGGCAAGGCCGAGACTTTTATTGTCCAGCCGTTGAAATTCGATGGTTTCGAAACCGCGATACCGGATCTGCCCCCCGAGCTCGGGGCAGATAATGACAGCGTTTTTTCGGACAGCTCCAACTAGAGGCGGCAGCCGTCCGATGGCGGCTCTAGCAGGCAAAAGAATACCCGCCATTCACCGGATAGGTTTGACCGGTGATCCAGCTGGCAGCATCCGAGCAGAGGAACAGGATCATTCCGGCGGGGTCTTCCGGCTCGCCCAGACGGCGGATCACGTACTGCGACAATGCCCGCTTCTCGGTCTCTGCATCCGGGATCAGGTCGGCGACAGCCGGAGTTCTTGTGCCCCCCAAGGCGACGCAATTCGCGGTGATCCCGAACCGGCCGCCGGCCTTTGCAATTGCCCGCATGAAGCCGGCCGCACCGGCCTTGGCCCCGGAATAAACCGCCAGATGCGGTTCACCGACACGGCCGGCGTCGGAAATGACGGTCACAATGCGCCCATAGCCACTGTTAACCATCAACGGCATGGCGTGACGGGTGCAGTTCAGCACCCCATCGAAATTGGTGGCCATCCAGCGGCGCCATTCGTCGGGATCGGATTCCCAAAAAGGGACCAGATCGTCGAGCCGCGATGTCGGCCCGGCGTTGCCCGCATTGTTGACCAGAATATCCACGCCGCCAAATGTGGTCTGCGTTTCGGCAAACGCCGCGCCAACCGCGTCGAAATCCGAGACGTCGAAGGCGAGTGGCAGAGCCTTTGCACCCGCTGCCTCCACTTCCGCGGCAACGCTTTCGGCCCGTTCGGCGTGAAAATCGTTGACAACGATGGCACCGGCTCCGTGTTCCGCCAGATAAAGCGCGGCTTGCCGACCAACGCCTTGCCCCGCTCCGGTTACAAATGCGGTACGACCTTTGATGGAAAGCAGGTTACTCATCTTCGTTCCTTTCTATCCCAGCCATCTCTTCCGGCGGCGATAGTGTTTGATATCTCGATAGCTTTTGCGCTCGCCCGATGCGGTGACGCCGAGATAGAATTCCTTGATGTCCTCGTTGTCAGCAAGCTTGTCGGCAGGGCCGTCCATCACGATCCGGCCGTTCTCCATCACATAGGCATAGTCGGCGATCGATAGCGCCGCGGCGCTGTTTTGTTCGACCAGGAAGAAGGTCGTGCCTTCTGACTTGAGCTGCTTGAGCACTTCATAAACATCCCGGATCATCATCGGGGCCAATCCCAACGACGGTTCGTCGATCGCGATGATCTTGGGGCTGGCCATCATGGCCCGGCCGATCAGCAGCAGTTGTTGTTCGCCACCAGACATGAAGCCAGAGGTGCGGTTGCGCAGGTCCGCAAGCCGGGGCATCAAGGTGTAAACATGGTCCAGGCGCTTTTTCAGCTCGGCGGAGTTGGGCACCATGTGCCCGCCGACGATCAGGTTTTGCTCTGACGTCAGATGCCGCAAAACGCGCCGCCCTTCCATCACATGGATGAGACCGTTCTTCACGACTTCCGAGGCTTCCATGTTCTGAATGGGAGTTCCGTCCAGAACGATGGACCCCGCCGAAACGGTTCCATCCTCGGATTTGAGCGTTCCCGAGATGGCTTTAAGCGTCGTGCTTTTTCCTGCGCCATTGCCACCGAGCAGAGCAACACATTGTCCCGCACGGACTGTCATGGACACGCCTTTGAGCGCCAGGATGACGTCGGAATATGTCACCTCTACGTTGTTGAGTTCCAGCATGGTCATATTGCCCGGGGCTAAGGATCAGAACGGGCGCCGCGACTGCGGCGCCCGGATTAATTCACCATTTCTCAACTTGCGGAACGTCGACACCCGTTGCCGCGATGGTGATTTTCCCATCTTTGACGGTGCCCACATTCACTTTGAGGCCTTCCAATGGGAACGGTGCTTCTGGCGTAAAGGACAAGGTCGGCAGGAACCCATGGGTTTCTTCGGTGGTGATCGGTTTGGCAAAAAGCGCCTCACGTACCATCTCTCCGGTCAGGCCCTCGGCGCCGTTCGCCTCGATCGCGTGATCGATCACGGTCACGGTATAGAGACCCTGAGATACGCCCATTGCGGTCACGACGTTCCAAGGTGCTTCGAGTCCGTAATCGGCAACCAATGTCTCGTAGAATTGTCGCGCGGGAGTGTCCTCATCGGCCGCAATCGCCATGCCGTAGGCTTCAAAGTCCCCCTCCATTTGCTCAAGCCCGCCAAGCGCGCCACCCGAGGCTGGAAGCCCGTTATGCGAACTCATCATGATCGGGATGTTCGCCCCGTTGGCCTGCAGCCCACGTTTCGCGGCAACCACGATAGAGGTGTTAGTTTGGATTACCAGCGCCTCGGCCCCGGCTCGTACAACGCGGCGCATTTGCCCCGTCAGATCGGTGGGTTGAACTTCGGTATAGATGACCTCGACGAGGTCGATCTCCTCGGGGTGCTCTTCGGCATAGAGTTCAAGGCCCTTTGCCATGTCGACATAGGCAGGCGATGCTTCGGAGGCGAGGATCGCAACCTTGAGCGGTTCGTCTCCTCCGCGCTGTTCACGCATCCAGTTCAGAAAGCCGACACTTTCGTGCGAATAGGTCGGGCGTGGGTTGAAAATCCAGGCATCCGGTTGCCAGGCAAAACCGTAGGCCGCTGTGGCCATGAACATCGGGATTTTGTCTTCCGGCAGGCGTTCGGAAAGGGCCGCGACGTCAGGCCCGCCGAGGCCGACAACCGCAATCGGGTCCAGTTCCGATTTGATCCCGGGCCAGAGACTTGCCACCTGTGCCGCGTCATAGCGGGTTTCGTAGTTTTTGTAGTTCAGCGTGACGCCAAGTTCCTTGCCGCGGGTTTCATTCCACCAGGTGAACACAGCTTCGCGTCCGCCTGCCAGGATGGGCATGATGTCAGCATAAGGGCCGGAAAAGTCCGACAGCAGGGCGAGATTATAGGTCTCTTCGGCCTGCGCCTTCAAAGGCATGGTCGCCGCGGCCGCCAAGGCAGCCGCTGCCAGTAAGCCGCGAAGACCTCGATTCGATTGGTAAGTCATATTCTTCCTCCCAGGTTTAGAGCCGCTCTATTTCTCAGTAAGGAAACGGCCAGATACGGTATGACGACTTCAGGATGTTCCAGCGGTGCATCAGCCCCTTGGGTTCGAGGATCATAAACAATGCGATCACGCCGCCAAGAACGACATTCATGCCAGCGAACACGATGTCACCGCCAAGGAATGATACCGAGTCGGCGATATTGGGGCCGACCGTCGCGATAATTTCCTGGATGATGCGGATAATGAAGACGCCGATCAGGGCCCCCACGATTGAACCCATCCCGCCGACGATGATCATCGCGACGAAGAAGATCGAGTGAAACAGGGTGAACTGGTCTACCCCCACGAAGCGGATCAGATAGGCCCAAAGCGCCCCGCCGACGCCCGCATAGAAAGCGCCGATCAGGAAGGCATTTGCCTTTGTGGCCGCGACATTGATCCCCATTATACCCGCGGCCACGTCATCATCCCTGACCGCCACGAAGGCACGGCCGAAGCGTGACCGAACGATCCCGAACGCGCCCGCCACCATGATCGCGGTCACGGCGAAATTCAGATAGAACTGCGAAGATTCGCTGACAAATCGCAGCCCGAAAAGCTCGGCCGGGGGCACGGTGATACCGTTCGACCCACCCAGCCAGGTTGACGGCAGGTTCAATACGGCAAAGTGGAACAGGAACTGAGCTGCAATCGTGGTCAGTGCCAGATAGAACCCCTTGATCCGCGCCGCGGTCAAGCCAAAGAGAAAGCCGAACAGCGCAGCCGAGAGCCCGGCCAGAGGAATGGTCAGCAGAAACGTAAGGCCGGTCTTCGAGGCCAGTATCGAGGCCGTATAGGCGCCGACCCCCATGAACGCCGCCTGACCCAGGTTGATCTGGCCCGCATAGCCGGTGCAGATCTGAAGCCCGACGGCGATGACGGCGCTGATCATCATCATATTCAGGATAGCGATGATACGGCTGCTCACCAGGTAAGGCGCCAACAGCAGTAGAGCCATGAATACGACGAGGGCCAGAAACTGCCAGCGCGTTCGGATCAAACGTCTGTCACTGCGATAGCTTGTCGGGAATACGCCAGAAGGATCCATGGATTACACCCGTTCGATTGTGCGCCAGCCGAACAGGCCGGTCGGCCGGATCAGCAGAATGGCAAGCATTATGATATATGGAACGACACTGCCGAGCGAGCCACCGATCAACGGATCAAGGTAGTTGGTGGTCAAGCTCTGCGCGATGCCGATGATTATTCCTGCCAAGATAAGCCCGCCGATGGATTCCAGCCCGGCAAAGAGCGCCACCGGCAGGGCCGCGAACCCGATATCCGAGGCCAGGAAGGTCAGCGATTTGCCGCTGAGAAAGATCATCGCACCAATTGTGGACAGGATTGCCCCGAGAACCCAGGCAACGGCAATCGAGCCTTTCACCGAAATGCCCATCGAGGAAGCTACGACGTGGTCCTCCGCCACAGCGGTCATACGGAGGCCGGACCGGGTCCGGTTGAAGAACCACGACAGGCCGACGGCCGCGACAATGGTGATGATCCCACCTATCAGGAGGTTCATCGGGATCAACATATCGCCGAGGAACAAGGGTTTCAGCGGAAAAATGATCGGGAAGGGTCTTACCGCGGGACCGAACACAAGCAGCACCAAACCGCGCAGCAGGATCAAAAGGCCGACGGTGACCATGACCATCGAGAAAACCGATTCACCGATCAGCTTTGTCAGGAAAATCCGTTCGATTGCGTACCCGACCAGCCCGGCCAGAACCAGCGAAAGGGGTATCGACAACCAAAGGCTAAGCCCCGCTTGCATCGTTGTGAACCAGACGATGAACCCGCCGATGATCACAAGCTCGCCCTGCGCGAAGTTGAACACCTTGCTGGCGCGGTAAATCACAACAAAGCCCATGGCCACCAGCGAATACAGAAGGCCGATCAAAGCCCCGGTAATGATGTCATTGATGAAATAGACCATTGTCGCCGACCTCCTTTAAGATTTGGACTGCCGCTTGGCAGCCTTCGATGCGTTTTCAACATCCGACACGCGAACCGTGGTCTTGAGAACGCCTTGACGGCCGTCCTGATAGGTCACAGCGATTTCGAGATCTGTCTCGTCATCGCCAGCATAGATCGCCTCGACGAGCTTGGCATACCGTTCCTCCAGAAAGGCCCGGCGAAGCTTTCGGCTGCGGGTCAACTCGCCTTCATCCGGGTCGAGTTCCTTGGGAAAATTCGCAAAACGTGCCACGCGCGAGCCTTCGGGCAGGAGCGCATTGATGCGCGCCACTTCGCCTTTGATAAGGTCCAGAACTTCGGGTTTCTGCGAGAGATCGGTGTAGGTCGAAAAGCTGATCTTGTTCTCTTCCGCCCAACGCCCGAGAACTTCCATATCGATATTGATAAGCGCGCTGACGAAGCTCCGGGTTTCGTCGCCCAAGGTCATGAGATCCTTGATGAAGGGGCTATACCGCAACCGCGTTTCGATGAATTGCGGCGGATAGCTGTGCCCATTTGCCAGGCGGCGCATATCCTTGACACGGTCAAAGAACAAAAGCTCGCCGTCGTCGGTCATCGACACCGCGTCACCGGTCTTGTACCAACCGTCTTCGGTCAATTCCTCTGCGGTCTTTTCGGGCTTGCCGTGATAGCCACCGAAGCCCGATCCGCCACGCACCTGAAGCTCCCCTTCGTCCGAGACCCTGTATTCCAGCGGTTCGCCGTAGTTCGTGTTGCTTTGCATCCAGCTGCCGCTGGTTTCCAGCTGATAGCTTTCGCCGACATGCGCGGTCAGAAGGCCGATTTCGGTCGCGCCATACACGTTGCGCAGCTTAACCCCCATCGCGTGGAACATACGAAAGACGTCAGGTGCCATCAGGGCGCCGCCGCTCATTGCGTTTTTGGCCTTACCAAGGCCAAGATTGTCGCGCAGGTGATGCAGCACCAGAGCTTCGGCAAAGGGAAGCTGCAGGCGTGCGGCAAGGCTGGGGCTACGCCCCTCCAGCCGTTCCACATAAACGTCGTGGCCGACCTTCATGCCCCAGTTGTACATCGCATTGCGGATTTTGCCCGCCCCCAGCATCCGGGCCTGAACGATGGAGGCGAGATTTTCCCACTGGCGCGGGCTGAACACCAGTGCGTCGACCGCCAGTTCGCGAATGTTGGTCAGTACGTCTTCAGGGCCTTCGGGGAAATTGACGACCATGGGCGCGATCAAACCGATCGACAGGCCGAAAATCTGTTCCGTGACCCAGGCCGGCGAAATGTAGGTCAGGTATTCGGTGCCCGGCGCGATTTCGATTGCCCCCATCACCCGCGAGCAATTGTCGAACAGGTAGCGATGGCTGATGACAACGCCCTTGGGTTTTCCCGTGGTACCCGAGGTATAGGACAGCAAGGCGGTATCGTCCGCCCGTCCACGTTTTACGTGTTCTTCAAATCTGGCGGGTTCCTTGGCGTGGATCTGACGCCCTGCCGCGCTCACACTTTCAAACGAATGCAACAGGGGATGATCATAGCCCCACAGACCGGAATCGTCCCAGTAAACGACCGCCAGGGCGCCCGAGTACTTGCCCGCAATCTCGATGCATTTATCGACCTGCTCCTGATCCTGCGCCAGAAAAATCCGCGTTTGCGAGTCTTCGGCCAGATACAGAATCTCTTCAGCGTTTTGATCCGGATAGACAGACAGGACTTTGCCGCCTAACGACTGGACGGCGTATTCAGCCCAGAAATGTTCGGGTTCGTTTTCGCCAATCATCATGACGGATTCGCCAGCCGACAAGCCCAGGTTCTCCAACCCGAGAGCCAGGGCGCGAACCCTGTCAAGAACATCGGCCCAGGTGAATTCACGCCAGATGCCCAGGCGCTTGTGCCGTTCGGCGAGGTTGGTCGGTGTGGATGTCGCTCGCGCGAGCAAAACCTGCGGCAGGGTTTCGCTATGTGTCACTGCTGGGTCCGAAAAGACCATTGCTGTCCGTTGTTTGACCATGCCGCTACCCCAGATATGCCTTTATGACAGCCGGGTCCTTCTGGATTTCTTCCGGGGTGCCTTCGGCGATGACCCGCCCGAAATCCAGCACCACGATCCGGTCGGCAAGGTCCATCACGACGCCCATGTCGTGCTCCACCAGAACTACCGGAATCTTGCGCGCCTCGCGCACATCGAGAATGAAGCGCGCCAGGTCTTCTTTTTCCTCCGAGTTCATGCCGGCCATCGGTTCATCCATCAGCAGGATCGACGGTTCCTGCGCCAATGCACGGCCCAGATCGACACGCTTGCGCAACCCATACCCCAACGTGCCCACGGGCCGGTTGCGGATTGCCTCGATCTCGAGAAAATCGATGATCTCCTCTGCGGCTTCACGATGTTCCGATTCCTCGCGCATCACGGGACCGAACTGGAAAAAGGCCTGGACTACATTCGATTTCATCAGCATGTGGCGGCCGATCATAATGTTTTCCACCACCGTCTGCCCGGCAAAAAGATGGGTGCCCTGAAACGTCCGCGCCAGACCGCGCCGGGCGATCTGGTCAACACGCAGGCCGGTCACGTCCTGCCCGGACAATTCGACACGGCCCTTCTGCGGACGGTAGAAGCCCGCAGTCACGTTCAGAAGTGATGTTTTTCCGGCTCCGTTCGGTCCGATAATTGCAAGCAATTCATCGTCGGCCACAGAAATGCTCACATCGTCGAGCGCGGTCACACCGCCAAATTTCAAAGTTGCACCACGCACCGCAAGCGGTGAGGATACGTGCCCGTTATTCGTGGTCATGTTGCGGCCCGTGCTTTTGCCCCACACCTCATGGAGGCGCGCATAGCCTGACCGCACGGTTTTTCGTTGGTTACGAGTTTTCCTCGCATTGTTCCTCCTCCCACCTCTAAATTCAGAGGTTTGCCTGGTTTATTTACCAAGTTTCTCCGCCATTCCTAACAGATGTTAGAAAATTTGGTCAACAATTGAATTCGCTACCGAAGAAAAACGATCAGACAGCCGCGTACTCTGCGGAAAAGCTTCGAAGACCGTTTTGATCCTGACACCAGACTGTCCCGGAGGTGCCGGTCTCTTCATTGTGCAGTTGCAATTCGCAGGGCAGGGTGAGTGGCGCGAGTCCGCGAAAAGAAAACCGGTGAGGCGATGTTTTCAACGCATCCGCCGCCAGATTCAGAAGTAGCGTGGCTTGCAAGGGGCCATGGACAACAAGCCCGGAATAGGCTTCGGTTTCGGTGGCGTAGATGTGGTCATAGTGAATGCGATGGGCATTGAACGTCAGCGCCGAATAGCTAAACAGCAGAACAGGATCCGGTGTCAGGGTCGATCTGAGCGTGGTGGGGTCACCCGCGTCAGGTGCGCTCTCGCCCGTGCGGGGGGCGGAAATCTCACGATAAACGATCGTTTGCTGCTCCCGGATACAAAGCCGGTTGCCACTCAGATACTCATGTTCGACGGTCACAAAGACCAATGGTCCACTACGGCCCTGCTTGGCCACAATATCCCTGATCGAAGAGCGTCGGGTGATGGTTTCGCCGATTTTCAGCGGCGCGATATGCGTAACATCGCCGCCAGCCCACATGCGGGCGGGCAGCGGAACAGGGGGCAGAAATCCACCCCTCGCGGCATGGCCGTCTTCTGACAGGGCGGTCGCTGGCACGGTATCAAGGGCAAGGCACCAATGAATTCCCAGCGGGACATCGCCCGCTCCATCCCAAAGATGCGGACCGAGCGTGGCGCGGAATTTGTCGATCAGCCCGTGCGTCAGAACATCTTCCTTAGTCTCGGTGCGTCCCAGCCAGGGCGCCAGCGCGTCAAGGTCGATCTCACCCATAATCCTAGCCTTCAGAACGATCTTGGCATGCCGAGGATATGTTCTCCGACATATGACAGGATCAGGTTGGTCGAGATCGGGGCGACCTGATAGAGGCGCGCCTCGCGGAACTTGCGCTCGACATCGTATTCCCGTGCGAAACCGAAGCCGCCATGGGTCTGAATGCAGGCATTGGCCGCTTCCCAGCTGGCCTCCGAAGCCAGCAGCTTAGCCATATTCGCCTGTGCTCCGCAATCCAGCCCAGCATCGAACCGCCTGCAGGCTTCAAAGCGCATCAGATTGGCGGCCTCGATGTTCACATAAGACCTGGCGATAGGGAATTGCACGCCTTGGTTCTGGCCGATGGGACGGTCAAAGACCACGCGGTCACCGGCATAGGCGCGGGCTTTGTCGACGAACCAGTATCCATCACCGATACATTCCGCCGCAATCAGGGTCCGTTCGGCGTTCAACCCGTCAAGAATATGGTAAAACCCGCGCCCCTCGGTGCCGATCAGGTTCTCGGCGGGGATTTCCAGGTTGTCGAAAAACACTTCATTGGTTTCGTGGCCGGGCATATTGGCGATGGGGCGGACCTCCATCCCGTTGCCGATAGCCTCTTTCAGATCGACCATAAAGATCGACAGGCCCTGCGACTTTTTCTTGACCTCGCTCAGCGGCGTGGTGCGTGCCAGCAGGATCATCAGGTCGGAATGCTGGATACGGCTGATCCAGACCTTCTGGCCATTGATCTCATACCGGTCACCTTTCTTGACCGCGGTGGTCTTCAGTTTGGTGGTGTCGGTCCCGGTTGTCGGTTCGGTCACGGCCATGGATTGCAGGCGCAACGCGCCGCTGGCGATGCCGGGCAGGTATTTCTGCTTTTGCTCATCCGAACCATGCCGCAGCAGCGTGCCCATGTTATACATCTGCCCGTGGCAATGGCCCGCGTTTCCGCCGCAGCGGTTCACCTCCTCCATGATGATCGAGGCTTCGGTCAACCCCAGACCCGAGCCACCGTATTCCTCTGGGATCATCGCGGCAAGCCAGCCCTCGCGGGTCAGCGCATCGACGAATTCCTCGGGGTAGGTTTCGTCTTCGCCGAACTTGCGATGATACTCTGGCGGAAACTGCGCGCAAAGTGCGCGCAAGGCGTCGCGCAGATCGGTGTGAGTGTCTGGGGCTGACGTCTGCATCGGTTACTTCGCTCCCGGACCCGACGTTTCAAGAATTTCCTGCTCGGCACGCTGCCAAAGCTCATAGGAAATCGGGTTTTCGCTCTCTTCGAGGATATGACCGACCAGACCGATGGCGCGTGCCATGACGCCAAAGCCCCGCACGATCTTCCAGGGGAAGCCAAATTCACAGCAGATCGCTCCGATCGCCCCGGTGGCGTTGATCGGCAGCATCTTACCCGATTTTTCTTCGGCAACGGCCTGAATTTTCTGGATCAACTCGATGTATTCACCGGACTTGCCGTTCTCGGCAGCGATCTGGAACAGGCGAGGTGTGCGCGGATCGACCGGCTTGTGCACCGGATGGCCCAGCCCCGGCACGATCATCTTGCGGGCGCGGAATTTTTCCACCGTCTCGACGGCCAGCGCATCCAGATCGACACCGGTGCCCAACTTGTCCTGTGGCAGTGCCTCGTAAAGCATCTTCGAGGCACCCTCCATAGAACCGACAAAGACGGTGCCCAGCCCGCACAAGCCAGCCGCCACAGCCGCCTGAAGCGATTCCGGCGCCCCCATATAGGTCATCCGCGCCGCCAGGGCCGAGGGCGTGATACCATGTTCGACCAAGGTAATGACGATAGCGTTAAAGACGCGGCTTTCCTCGGGCGTGGCCTTGCGACCCGTCAACTGCAGAAACGCCAGATCGCCGAGGTTCATGTGGCCCAGGATCTCGTTGGGCAGATCGAGCCCACGCACGCTGATCTTGTCAGAGGTGCTCCAGGCAATGTCGGAGCTGATTTTTTCTTTGCGTTTTCCCATCAAACCGGATCCCACGAAAAGACATCCGCCGAAACTTCGAGCGGCGTGAACTGTGATTTGAGCGCGGGAATGGCGCGCTCGGCGATTTCATCGGCGGTCCAGCCATCATCGGAATGAACCGACCGCACCGGGCGGGGCTGGTTGAACAGGAAGATCTCGTTCTTGCGAACCGCAAAGATTTGTCCTGACACGTCAGCCGCGCGGTCGCTCATCAGGAAACAGGCCATCGGTGCAACCTTGGCCGGTGTCATCTCCTTGATCTTTTCGACCCGTGCCACCTGTTCCGGGGTGTCTGTCTTGATAGACGAGATCATCCGGCTCCAGGCGAAGGGCGCGATGCAGTTTGACCGCACGTTCCAGCGTTTCAGGTCGAGCGCTACCGATTTCGAGAAGGCCGCGATGCCCAGCTTTGCCGCCGAATAATTCGCCTGCGCCAGATTGCCGATCAGCCCCGAGGTCGAGGTCATGTGCACCAGAGCACCGCCCTCTTGCTCGCGGAAATAATCGGCCGCCGCGCGGCTGGTGTTGAAGGCGCCATAGAGATGGACCTTCACCACCGCGTCGAAATCCTCGTAGGTCATTTTGTGGAAGAACCCGTCGCGCAGGATGCCGGCGTTGTTCACCACCGCGTCGATGCGGCCGAATTCCTTGACACCCGCCTCGATCATCGCGCGCGCGGCGTCCGGATCGGTGACGTTGCCGCCATCGGCGATCGCATCGCCGCCCGCCGCCTTGATCTCTTCGACGACTTTCTGCGCCGCAGTTTCTGTCTGACCGGTGCCTTTCAGGGATGCGCCCAGATCATTGACCACCACGGCGGCGCCTTCTGCGGCTGCCATCAAGGCGATATCACGCCCGATCCCACCGCCGGCCCCGGTGACCAGAACGACCTTTCCGTCAAGTGCTTTTGTCATCTTCTTGCTCCCTCAGCGTGACTTGCGGTATTTGTCCAACCCGCCGGTGTGCATGACCCGGCCCATGAGCGGCACACCGATGATCTCTTCTGCTTTGACCGCCGCTGCGATCAGCTTGTCCAGATCAATGCCGGTTTCGATGCCGAGCTCGTGACACAGGAACACTGAATCCTCGGTGCAGACATTTCCTGCGGCGCGCGCGTGGCCGTGGCCCGCGAAAGGACAGCCGCCAAGACCGGCGACGGAGCTTTCGAACATGTCCACGCCCATCGACAGGGCCGCATAAACGTTGGCGATCCCCAGCCCACGTGTGTCATGGATGTGCATACCGATGCGCGCCTCGGGCGCCAATTCGCGCAGGGCGCCGATCATCCGTTTGACCGCCTCGGGGTTTCCCCAACCCATGGTGTCGGCGACCACGAGGATCGGCACGGGGATGTTCTCTTCTTCGCATAGCTGAAGGATAAAGCGGAAATCGTCCAAGATGCGTTCTTGGGGGATGGGGCCCTCGAGGTTGCAGCCGAAGGCGGTCATCACATAGGCCGCGTCGACGGTATATCCCTCTTCCTTGTAAAGACGGACCCAGTCACGTTGTTTTTCCCGCATCTCGGCCGAGGAACAATTGTTGTTCGATTGGGCGAATGCTTCGGAAGGATAGAACAGCAGACGCGGGTCGATATCGACCTCATGCGCGGTCAGGGCCTTGCGAAACCCTTTGTCGTTCAGCCACAGCGATGTGTAGTTCACGCCCGGTTTGCGCTTGATACGCTGGAACAACTCGCCGGTGTCCGCCATCTGAGGAACGTATTTCGGGCTGACAAAGCTGCCGACCTGAATGCGTTTCAAGCCGGTTTCGCTGAGCATGTCGATCAGTTCGATCCGCTCTTCGATCGGGTAAATCTTCTTTTCGATCTGAAAACCCTCACGCGGGCCTTCTTCACGAAATTCTACGAATTTGGGAAAGTCGCTCATTTCATCACTCCTCGGATGGCAGGATCTCGGCGATGACCTGGCCGCGATCGACCATGTCCCCATTCGAGACGGATATATTGCTGGCGATCCCGGCCGCGGCCGCCCGGATCGAGATTTCGAGTTTCATGGATTCCATGACCGCGACCACGTCGCCTTCGGCCACGCTCTGACCATCGGAGACCTTGATTTCGACAATCATGCCGGTCAGCGGAGAGGTCACGGCGCGATCCGCCGCGGCATTGTCGCCGGCAAAGGCAAGGGGCGCGGCGGGCCGAAATACCAGGCGGCCTTCGGGCGTATCCAGTTCGATCACGCCCGCGTGCAGGCGCGCGTCGATCAGATGGACGGTGTCGCCTTCGCCGACACGCCAACGGCCCGGGGTCAGTTCACGTGCCGACAGTATCAGCGCCTCGCCTTTCTCCGAATGGATGGTGTACTTGGCACCCGGTTTGACAGGACTGACGCGCAGTTCTTCGGATACCTCGTCAGAATCGGTAAGCGTCACGCGCTGCCCCGCTTCAATCGCATCGCCGCCCAGTCCAAGCCGCCAGCCGGTAAAGGCATCACGGTTGGTCCAGGGATTGGCGTTTGTGTCGCTGCGCGACTGGGTCACGAAGAGAATGGCAGCGGTCGCCTTCCACAGATCGGGGCGGGTCAGGCCGGGTGCCTGTGTCAGCTCATCCAGCCTGCCGTCGATCCAGCGGGTATGCACCTGCATCCGTTCGAATTCATGGTTTCGCGCCAGCGCCGTTAGAAAGGCGCGATTGGTCTCGACACCTTCGACCGCGACATGATCAAGCGCCGTGGCCAGACGTGCCAATGCGGTTTCCCGGTCGGGCGCGTGCACGATCAGCTTGGCGATCATCGGGTCGTAGTAGGGCGTGACGGCATCGCCTTCTTCGACGCCGCTGTCGATGCGCAGGCCCGATGGCAGGCTGAGCGTGGAGAGCGTGCCCGTCGACGGGGCGAATTGCATCGCCGGATCTTCGGCGTAAAGCCGCGCCTCGACCGCGTGGCCGTTGATCGTCAGATCGTCCTGCACCAGTCCAAGGCCCGCGCCTTCGGCAATCCGCAGGTGAAGCGCGACAAGGTCCAGCCCGGTGATCGCTTCGGTGACGGGATGTTCCACCTGAATGCGCGGGTTCACCTCAAGGAAGAAATACTCGCCACCCGCGACCAGAAATTCGACCGTGCCCAGCCCGCGATAGTCCAGCGTTTCGCCCAAGCGCACCGCGTCGCGTGCGATGTCGTCCAGAAGCGTTCGGGGCAGACCCCAGGCCGGGGCTTCCTCGATGACCTTCTGGTGGCGGCGCTGAAGCGTGCAATCGCGTTCGAACAGATGCACCACATGGCCTTTGCCGTCACCTGCGATCTGCACTTCAACATGGCGCGCCTCGGGCAGGAAACGCTCCAACAGCAGCCCTTCGGAGCCGAAGGTGGATTTTGCTTCGCGCAGCGCGCCTTCGATGTCCTCGACCAGCGTGGTTTCGTCAGTGACGAGCCGTTGTCCGCGCCCACCACCGCCGCCGACCGCCTTGAGCAGCACCGGCAGGCCCATTTGGCGCACCTCCTCGGCAATCTGCTCGGGATCGGACCGCGCACCTTCGGCGCCCGAAATCACCGGGACGCTGGCCGCCACGGCGGCCTCTTTGGCGCTGGCCTTGTCGCCGAAACGTTCAAGCGTTTCAGGCGTCGGCCCCATGAAGATCATGCCGGCGGCTTCGACCGAACGAGCAAAATCGGGGTTTTCGGCCAGAAAGCCATAACCGGGATGGATCGCATCCGCGCCCACTGATTGCGCAGCGGCAATCACCGCGTCGATTTTCAGATAGCTCTCGGATGCAGGTCCGGCGCCGATACAGACAGATTTGCCAATCTCGCGGACATGCAGGGCATTGGCGTCGGCCTGCGAATGCACGCCGACGGGAATGATACCGCTGGCCCGCGCAGTGCGCGCGATCCGGCAGGCAATTTCGCCGCGGTTGGCGATCAGAAGCGTCTTGATTTTCACGGTTCGCTCCTCACATCCTGAACACGCCGAATTTGGTATCGACCTTGGGTCTGCGCGATGTCACATCCAGCATCAGCGCCATGACATCACGGGTCTCACAGGGCTCGATCACGCTGTCGATCCAAAGGTTGGAAGCAAAATTATAGGCTCCCTGAAAATCTTCGTATTCCTTGCGGATCGGTGCCTTGAAGGCTTCCTCCTCCTCGGGGGTCCAGCTTTTGCCTTCGCGTTCGTTGATCTGCGCGCGGACCTGAGCCAGCACGCTGGCGGCCTGTTCCGGCCCCATGATCGCCGACCGTCCCGTCGGCCAGGCAAACATTGCGTCCGGCTGGAACGGGCGGCCCAGCATGGCCAGGTATCCCGCCCCATAGGAGCCGCCGGTGATAATGGTGAATTTCGGCACCCGGGCCGAAGACATGGCCGTGATCATCTTGGCGCCAGCCTTGGCAATGCCCATCTGCTCGACCTCGCGGCCCACCATGAAGCCGTTCACATCGGCCAGGAACAGCAGCGGAATATCACGCTGGACGCAGAGATTGATGAAATGCGTGGCCTTCAGTGCGGCTTCGACGAAAAGCACGCCTGTATTTGCGAGAATACCGACCTCGTGGCCGTGGATGCGGCCCCAGCCGGTCATGATCGTGTCGCCATAAAGCGGTTTGAATTCGTGAAAATCGCTCTCATCGACCAACCGAGCCACGATTTCGCGGTTGTCGGTCGGCACCTTGGGGTCGCGGCTGATGAGTCCATAAATCTCTTCGACCGGGTAGGCGGGCGCACGGGGCGTTTCGGGCGTCTTGCGGGGTTGGGGTTTTTCGCCAAGATGGCTGACAATTTCGCGCGTGATGGCCAGAGCGTGGGCGTCATCTTCGGCCAAATGGTCTGTCACACCGGAGACGGACGAATGCATCTTGCCGCCACCCAGTTCTTCGGCTTCGACCTTTTCGCCGGTTGCGGCAAAGGTCAATTCCGGTCCGCCTAGATACATAAAGCCCTGACCGCGCACGATCACCACTTCGTCACAGAGCGCGGGGATATAGGCACCACCCGCGGTGCAGGGCCCCATGACCACGGCGATTTGCGGCACACCATCGCCAGACATGCCGATCTGTTGATGAAAGATGGAGCCGAACTGGCCTTCGTCGGGGAAAAGGTTGGCCTGGTCGGGCAGGAAGGCACCGCCGGAGTCCACGAGGGTGATGACGGGCAGGCGGTTTTTCCAGGCAATTTTCTGTGCCCGGACGTGTTTGCGGCAGGTGATCCCGAAATAGGTGCCGCCCTTTACGGTGGCATCATTGGCGATGATCATGCACTGACGGCCTTCGATCACGCCAATACCGGTGATGATGCCGGCGCCGGGTGGAACTCCCTTGTGCATATTCAGTCCGGCCAACTCGCCGAGTTCCAGAAATGGTGTGCCCGGGTCGATCAGTCGTTCGATCCGTTCGCGCGGCAGGATTTTGCCTTTGTCCACATGACGTTTGCGCGCCATTTCGGGGCCGCCGACGCGCTGTAAGAGCCGGAGGGCATGTAGTTCATCGACCTTTTCGCGGTAAGACACGTCGTTGGCGCGGAAGTCGTCCGACGCGGTGTCGAGAAGGGATTTCATTCTAGTCATGGCAGGTCTGGATATTTCCTGAGAACGAAGGCGACCTTGGCGGCGCCAGGTTTTTCGAAAGTGTCGGCCGCAACCAGGTGAACGTCGGCCTTGAAGACCAAGGATTCGCGCAGGCGCTGCTCGATTTTCTTTTTGAGGGTGACGTCATCGGCCGGATCGCGATTGGGGCCGCGTTCGACAATCACCGTCAGCGCGCCCTGCGTGGTGTGGCCCTCGAAATCGGCCACGATGCGCATGACGCCATTGGTGTCCGGCACCATTTCGGTAATGACGCTGTTGATCGCCGACGGGAAGACATTGGCCCCCCGGACGATCAGCATGTCGTCGGTCCGGCCGGTACAGCGGATCTTCGGCCCGGTGCGGCCGCAGGAGCATTCGGTATCGATCACTTCGATATAATCGCCTGACCGGAACCGCACGAGCGGGCTCGCCTGGCGGCCGAGCGCGGTATAGACCATCTCGCCCTCGGCACCTTTTTCCCAGGGGATGATTTCGCCGCTTTCGGGGTCGAGCAATTCGGTGATGATATAGTCCATGTTGACCATGTGCATACCCGACTGGGCGTCGCACTCGGCCCAGTATGTCACGCCCAGATCGGTGCCGCCCAGCATCTCGGTGCATTTCGCACCCCAGGCCTTTTCGATCTTTGCCCGAATTGCGGGAATGCCGCCGCCGGGTTCGCCGCCGACGATCACGCGCTCGATACCCAGTTCGCTGGCCTTGCATCCCAGCACCTCGGGAGCCTTTTCGGCCAGGTGCAGAACAAAGTTCGGAGCGCCGACCACGCAACGCGGCCGCGTGTCTGCGCAGGCGCGCAGCAGACGTTCTGCACCGCCATCCGCCCCCACCGGCACATCGATCGTGCCCATGTACTGCAATCCCTGCATCACCGGGATGCCGCCGACAAAGCCCTTGGCCAGCGAAAACGCGTGCAACACCATATCGCCCGGTCGCACCCCGTTGGCGAAGAAGCAGCGCGCCGTCATCTCGTGCCACATTTCGGCGTCGGATTCGGTCAGGGCCACATACGAGGGGCTGCCGGTGGTGCCCGACGAGGCCTGCATCTGGATGATGTCCGACATTGGTGCCGCGCGGTGCTTGCCGAAGGGCGGTTCCGCAGCAAGGCTTTCGCGGATCTCGGTCTTGTAGGTGTAAGGCAGCTTCTGCAGGTCTTCGATGCTGCGAATCTCGTCGAAATCGACACCGGCGTCGGCGAACTTTTCCTGATAGAAGGTCGAATTCGACTTGAGATAGGCCATCTGGTCACGCAGCCGCTCTTCCTGAATACGGCGCACCTCGTCGAGCGGCGTGCCCTCGATCGCGTGCCAGAAGCGATCATTTACCTTGTCGGCGGCATCCTCCCGCCGGAAGCGCATTCCAAATTGCATGTCGTTCTCCGTTCCAAGCCGTGGCGATCAATAGGATCGTGGCAGGCCCATGACCTTTTCGCCGATAAAGCTCAGGCACAGTTCGCGGTTCACCGGCGCTGTGCGCAGCAGGCGGACCAGCGGGTACATTTCGTAAAGTCCCGTATCTTCGGTAAAGCCCGATCCACCATGCGCCTGAAGCGCCGCGTCGACCGCTTCGATCCCGGCTTCGGCGGCGGCATATTTCGCCATGTTCGACGACGCACCGGCAGGCAGCTTGTTGTCGAACTCCCATGCCGCGCGCCGGGTCATCAGACTGGCCATCTCGACCGCTGTGTGCGCCTTGGCCATCGGATGCTGCACGCCCTGGTGCGCACCGATGGGTTGGCCGAACACATTGCGCTCGGAGGCATAGGCCACGCCCTTGTTCAGGGCGAACCGGCCGATGCCGCAGCACAAGGCGGCCAGGATGATACGCTCGGGGTTGAGGCTGTCGAACAGGATCGAGAACCCTTCGTCCACCTCGCCGACCACATCCTCGGGGCCGAGATCCACATCGTCGAAGAACAGTGTCCACTGCTCCTCGGGCAGGGGGATCGAGATCTTCACCCGCTGCTTGTCGACGCCTTTTTTCTTCAGATCCACGGCGAACAGGGTAAAGCCGTCGGTCTTGCGGCTGACCTCGGTATGCGGTTTGGTCCGCGCCACCACGAGGCAGTAGTCGGCCACTTCGGCCCCGGTGATGAAGGTCTTTTCGCCCGACAGGCTGAACCGGTTGCCTCGACGCTTGGCCAGCGTAGTGGCCTTCATCGTGTTAGACCCGGCCCCCGGTTCGGTGATCGCGAAACAGAACTGGATATCACCGCGGCAGGCAGCCGGCAGCAGTTCTTTCTTGTGGAACTCGCTCCCGTGGCTGGCGATATGGGCCAGCGACATGGTCGGCCCGACCACCATCATCAAAAGAGGAATGCCGTGATTGGCGGTGCCCTCCATGAACAGGGCCATTTCGGTCATACCAAGGCCCGCGCCGCCATATTCCTCGGGCACCATGATGCCGAGGAAGCCGTCATCGGCGATCTGGCGGAACATTTCGTGCGGAAACTCGTGCTTGCGTGCGTGTCTCAGCCAGTAATCGTTGTCGAACTTCTGCGCCAGCTGGCCGCCATAGTCGTAAATCTGGCGTTGTTCGTCGTTCAAAATGAAATCCATGCTTCGTCCTCAAGCCTTGAATTCGGGGGCGCGCCGGTTCTCGAATGCATCGAGGCCCTCGGCCACGTCATCGCTGGGCAGTGCGCGCACGGCGGCATCGCGCTCAAGCCGCATCTGCTGGTCGATACCAAGGTCCGCGCCTTCGCGCGCCAACCGCTTCATCTCGGCGATGCCGGGACGTGAACGGGTGGCGATTTTCTCGCAGTATTCCAGCGCAGACTTGTGCAGGTCCGCATCCGGCACGATGTAGTTGACCAATCCGGCCTCTTTGGCCTCGTCCGACTTGAGCCAGCGGGCCGAGAACATCAGGTCGAGCGCCCTGCGCTGCCCCATCAACCGTGTCAACCGCTGCGAGCCACCCCAACCGGGAATCAGCCCGAATTGCGCGTGCTGATCGCCAAACTGGGCGCTTTCGGCCGCGAAACACACATCGCATGCCAGCATCAGTTCGATCCCGCCGGCCAGACACAACCCCTGCACTGCCACCACGACAGGGAGGGAGGAGGTTTCGAGCGCACGCAGGTTGTTCATGCCAAAGGCGATGAAATGGTCCAGCGCGGCGGGATCGTTCAATTTACCTTTCACTTCCACCAGATCGGCACCGGTGCAAAAGTGCTTGCCCTGCGCCCGGATGAGGATCGCCCGAATAGCGGGGTTCGCCTCGAATTCCGCACGCGCGACAGAAATACGCTCATGCACCTCAAGTGACAGGCAATTGAATTTCTCGGGGCGGGCCAGTTCGATGATGCCGGTGTTGCCCTCGGAAGTGACGAGGATGGGGTCGCTCATTTCGAGGCTCCCTTCGCCTTCTTGTCATACTGCAGCGCCATGCGACCGACCTTCTCGCGGGCGATCACCAGCTTCTGGATCTGCGCGGTGCCGTCACCGATCTGCAAGCCGAGCACATCGTTATAGCGCTGGTGGTGGGGCAGGTCGGTGGTGTAGCCGTAATGTCCGTGCAGGATCAGGCACTGGTGCAGGATCTCGCAGGCGGTTTTGGGCAGGTACCATTTGCACATGGCGGCCTGAGAGGTGTGGGGCAGGCCACGGTCGCGCAGGTCCAACGTGTAATAGCAAAGCTGGCGCATCATGGTCAGTTGGGTCTCGGCCTCGGCCAAGGGAAAGCTGACACCCTGATACTGCACGATCGGGGCTCCGAATGCCTCGCGCTCCTGAACGTAGGCCCAGGTTTCATCCACCGACGCTTGCGCGGCCCCCAGGCACTCCAGCCCGATCAGTGCGCGGGAATAGTCGAAGCCCGCCATGATCGTGCCAAAGGCATGGTCCTGTTCCGCCATCATGTTTTCAGCCGGCACGAAAACATCGTCAAAGAAAACCGAGCCGCGCCCGACAGGCTTGGTGCCGATGTCGTCAAAATGGGTGCGCTTGATGCCTTCCTGGTTCAGATCGACGAAAAAGGCGCTGACCCCGCGTGAGCCGCCATCAGGATCGCCGGTACGGGCAAAGACGACCGCCGCATCCGCCTGACTGGCAAAACTCATGGATGTCTTTTCACCGTTCAGCCGCCAGCCGTTGCCGGATTTCTCGGCCCTCAGAATCAGGTTCGCCGCATCCGAACCGCCGCGCGGCTCTGTCAGGCCCAGGCCAATGACCGCATCACCCGAAACAACCTTGGGCACCCATTCCGACGCGATGTCCTTGGAGGCATGTTTGGCAACCATTCCGCCCATGAGAGAGCCCAGAAGCTGCACGTAACTTGCGTTGAAATCGGCATAGGCGATCTCTTCGACGATCAGCCCTGACGTGACAGAGCTTTCGCCGAGACCCCCGAATTCCTCGGGCAGATCGGCCCCGATCAGCCCCAGTGCGCCCATCTCCTTGATCAGCGCACGGTCGAATGTATGGCCGCTGGCGCGTTCTTGATATGTGGGCGCAAGCCTTTCAGTTGCGAAGCGCTTTGCGGTCTCGCGAAACGCCTTCTGATCGTCTGTAGGCTGGAATTGCATCGGTGCTCCTCCCCATGAGCGAAAATCTTCTTTCCAAAAATCTAACAAATGTTAGAATGTAGATCAAGTGCAGTTTTGAGGAGGAGAACCAAAGTGAAAAATAGACCAGATGGAAGCTTTGAAACCATGCTCTCGCCCATCCGCGCAGGCCAGCATACATTGCGAAATCGTGTCATCATGGGGTCGATGCACACGCGGTTGGAAACCGAGCCTGACGGCATAGCCAAACAGATCGCGTTTTACGCCGAGCGTGCGCGGGGGGAGGCGGCGATTCTGGTCACCGGCGGGTTTTCGCCCAATGCCGAGGGCATATTCGATCCAGAAGGTCCGAGAATCGATGACCCGGAAGAAGCGCTTGACCTGCGCCCGATCTGCGAGGCGGTGCAGGCCGAAGGCAGCCTGGTCTGCGCGCAACTCCTCCACGCCGGGCGCTATGCCAAGATCGAAGGGTGTGTGGCCCCGTCGCCGATCCGCGCCCCGATCAACCGTTTCATCCCGCGTGAAATGACCGAAGCCGACATTCTCCGTACCATCGAGGATTTTGCCGTAGCGGCCGCCAATGCGCTGGCCGCAGGCTTTGATGGCGTCGAGATCATGGGGTCCGAGGGATACCTGATCAACGAATTCACCGTCACCCACACCAACAAGCGCCAAGACGACTGGGGCGGCAGCGCCGCGAACCGCCACCGATTCCCGGTCGAGATCGTGCGCGCGGTGCGCGAACGTTGCGGCCCCGACTTTCTGGTCATCTACCGGATTTCGGCGGCCGATCTGGTCGAGGGCGGCGCGCCCGCCGAAGAAATTGCCGCACTGGCCCGCAAGATCGAGGCTGCGGGTGCGGATATCCTGAACACCGGCATCGGCTGGCATGAGGCCCGCGTGCCGACGATCGCCTACCCGGTGCCGCGCGGTGCCTGGCGCAAGGCGGCAGCCAACGTCAAAGCGGCGGTGTCGATCCCGGTAGTCGCCTCGAACCGGATCAACACACCCCAGCTTGCAGAAGACATACTTGCCTCTGGCGATGCGGACATGATCTCGATGGCGCGCCCGTTTCTGGCCGATCCGCATTTCGTGAAAAAGACGCGCGAGGGCCGCGCAGACGAGATCAACACCTGCATTGCCTGCAACCAGGCCTGCCTGGATTTCATTTTTTCGGACCGGCCGGTCGGATGTCTGGTCAATCCAAGGGCCGGGCGTGAAACGGAATTCCGGGATACGCCAACCGACACGCCAAAGAAAGTGGCCGTCGTTGGCGGTGGTGCCGCGGGCATGGCCACAGCCGCCGAGGCGGCACGGCTGGGCCACGATGTCACCCTGTTCGAAGCGCAGGACAAATTGGGCGGTCAGCTGAATCTGGCCCGCGCCGCACCAGGCAAGGACGAATTCGACGAAACCCTGCGGTATTATGCCGGTCAGATGCAGAAACACGGGGTCACGCAGCGTCTGGGACAGCGGGCAGAGGCGAGCGATCTTGAGGGATTTGACCATGTGGTCATCGCCACCGGGGTCACGCCGCGCATTCCCGACCTGCCGGGTATCGACCATCCCAGCGTCGCGACCTACGCCGAAATTCTGTCCGGTGACCGCGAGGCGGGCGACCGTGTCGTGGTGATGGGGGCGGGGGGCATCGGTCATGATGTGGCCGAGTTCCTAGTGACCAAACCCGCCGAGACCGCGAATTCCGACGTCTTTTGCGAAACCTGGGGAGTGGACCCCGAGTTTGTCTCCTCGGGTGCCCTGGCGGGCGACCCTCTGGCACCGAAGCCGTCGCGCCGCAAGGTCGTCATGCTGCAGCGCAAGACCGCTAAACCGGGCGCGGGGCTTGGTGTTTCGACAGGGTGGATCCTGCGCAACGCGCTGCGCAAACATGGGGTCGAGGCAATGGGCGGGGTGACCTATGAACATATCGACGATGCGGGGCTGCACATCGTCGCGGACGGAAACCCGACGGTCATCGCAGCCGATACAATTGTGCTGTGCACCGGTCAGGAACCGGAACGGGCCCTGGCCAAAGAGGTTGTAGCGCGCGGCGTCCCGGTTACGATGATCGGCGGGGCAAAGGAGGCCGCCGAACTGGATGCGCTGCGCGCCATTGATGAGGGCGTGCGCCTGGCGCAGGATCTCTGAACCGAGGCTCGGGCAAGGGGGAAACTATGCTGACCGACGTCATCCGCGCGGGGCGCGCTGATCTGTATTCGATCTTTCGAACCCGCGCACATGACTGCGCCCGCGCCCTCGCCATCGAGGACGGCAGCAGAAAACTGACCTATGCAGAACTGCTGGAGCGGGTCGATCGTCTGGCGGCTGTATTTCTGGCACGAGGCGTGGCGCCCGGAGACAGGATCGCGATCCTGTCGCATAACCGCTCAGAATACCTGGAGGTCGAACTTGCAGCAGCGGGAATCGGCGCGATCGTCGCCTGTCTGAACTGGCGGCTTGCCCCCGATGAACTGCGGCACTGCATCGATCTGGTCGAGCCGGTTCTCGCGGTTGTCGAACCGGAACTTTCAGAAGCTTACCGCGCCGTCGCGTCGACACCCTGTCTAACCGTCGGGCCAGACCTGGAAACGGCCATTGCCGGGGTCGAGCCGGACCCGCGCACCGGAACCATGGTTGACGACCCCGAGGCCGGTCTGACGATCCTCTATACCTCGGGGACCACGGGCCTGCCCAAGGGGGCGCATATCAGCCACCGCGCGCATATCGCCCGATCCATGGTTTTTGCGGCCCAGCTGGCGCTGGATCCCGGCGACGGGTTCATCGCCTGGGCGCCGATGTTCCACATGGCCTCCACCGATCATGCGCTGGCAACGATCCTGCGGGGCGGGACCGTGGTGATGGTGGACGGGCTGCAGCCCGCCGTCATCAACGAGGCGCTGTCACGCCACAGGATCGGCTGGTTCGTGATGATGCCCGGGGCACTGGAGGCTTTTATTAACGAACGGCACGCCAACCCTTTGCCGCTGAAGGGGATCAAGGTTTGCGGCGCAATGGCTGATCTGGTGCCGCCGCATCAGATCGCGGAACTGACCGGTCTTCTGGACACGCCCTATCTGAATTCCTTCGGGGCGACCGAAACCGGCCTGCCGCCGGGAACCGCCGATCTGATCGCGCCGGGTGTGACCCCGGACCGGCTGTCCAAGCGCATCAGCGCCTTTTGCGAGGTGCGGCTGGTCGATCCCGACGACCGCGAAGTCCCCGATGGAACGCCGGGCGAAATGGCGCTTCGGGGTCCGACGCTGTTTTCCGGGTACTGGAACGCCGACGACACCAATGCCCGTGACTTTCGCAACGGCTTTTTCCACATGGGCGATCTGTTCCGGCGCAATGCGGACGGCACCGTCGACTTTGTGGATCGGGCGAAATACCTGATCAAGACCGGAGGTGAAAACGTCTATCCGGCGGAAATCGAACGTGTGCTTCTTTCTCATCCCGATGTGATCGATGCCGCCGTGGTAAGGCCTTCGACGCGAAATGGGGGGAAAGCCCGGTGGCCTTTGTCGCCTGTGACGATGACGGGCCGGATGCCGAGGCGCTGCTGAACTTGTGCCGCGAAAGCCTCGCTGGCTATAAGCGACCACGCGAAATTCGCTTCATCGCGTTCGAGGATTTTCCCAGATCGACCAGCGGCAAGATCCAGCGGCATATCCTCGAAGCCCGGCTCGCAGATTAATTTTCGCTCTGACCCGATCGTCAGCCAGCCACGCCAGTTCGCCCCAATAGCGATAAAAGCGTTCTTATCCTCGTTGCCACGAGCTTCTTATCCCCGCCCTTTGGAGTAACCCCCTGAAAGTGATCCACCATCTGGGATAGATTGACCCGCGATTGAAGCGCAGCCCTCTGTCGGACTACACGGCTAGGGTTTTCCGGGTGTTTGAGCTCAGGAGGATTCGTAGATCCCTGAGCCATTCATCAGTGCGATCGGTGGTTTGTTCCCGGTTGCGCTGTGGGGGCAGCAGTAACCCGGCGCATCGCACCGACGGGCATGGACTGCCGGCAATTGCCGGTTGGGGCTGCTGCGGGCCTTCAAGGGAAAGTCGGCGACTATCCGATGTGCGGGACAAAGCGGACATTCGCCAAGCGACCTCAAACGTCCGGTTCTGTACTGCGGCCCGACAAAACGATATCAAGTGATCAGCGGTCAGCCGATCGCACCTGTGTAACTGTCTTCTTCGGCCCTCCTGTCTGCATGATCTGGGACAGGTAAGAATTGCGCCGTCTGATGAAGTCACGCAGAAGGGTCGGGTAATCTTCACTGACGGCATTCTTCACAGAAACCCGACGCTCCAGTTCATGTCGCCAGGCCCTTACACGGGCAAGCCCTGTGAAGACGCCAAACTCTCCGATGGTGTCAAAAACGTCGAAATAGCGGAAGACCGGGCCGAATACGACATCGACGAGGCTGAACCGGTGGCCATCGAACCATGGTCCCTCCCCAAGCTCCGCGTCCAGCCGAAGGAACTTTGCGCGGAGCGCCGCCACTTTTTCTTCCAACGCTTTCTCGTTCGGCGCCGAGTAGAACCCCGCAATGTCGTTCAAGACAGCAGATCCAAATTCAATCCAGGCACGGTGGCGGGCGCGATCGAGAGCGTCGTGCGGATGAAGCGCGTGGGGTTGTGTATCCTCAAGATATTCGAGGATAACCGCAGATTCGAAAATCGGCGTCCCGTCCACAACCAGGACAGGCGTCTTGCCCAGCGGAGATATGGCAAGAAACCAGTCGGGCTTGTTCGAAAGATCGATGTCAGTTCTCTCGAACGTGACACCTTTCTCAGTGAGCGAGATCGCCGCGCGCTGCACATATGGGCAGAGCGCATGGCTAATGAGGTGGAGGCTCATGTTGTCTCTCCCGCCATCTGCACGTTACCGGGCGCGAAGGAAGGGCTGAGGGCGAAACGGCCGTCGCCCAGAAGCCCTTGCACGATGGCAAGCAGCGTCAGATAGGCCGGGTATTCCCACCCGCCGTTCTCGTATCCGAACATCCAGCCGTTTCCGGAGTGAGCCCAGGTCGCACCGGCCAGGATGGGCACGGTCGCCGACGCGACCCACCGAGCCTGTACGCCGAGGACCAAAAGGGCACCGGCAATCGCCTCGACTGCAAAGACCATATAAGCAAACCAGCCGGGCAGCCCGATCGAAATGAAGAACTGCGCCGTTCCGGGAAGTGTGAAAATGAAGAGCTTGAGAAACAGGCTGTGCGCCAGGAACATGATCCCGAGTGCTATACGGAGCAGGAATATCCCAAATTCTGTGAGGTGCGATTGTGACATGATATGATCCCATATGTCGATGCAGTTGCATCTATATATAGCGCGTCACATGCGATGTCAAGGTTGATGCACTTACATGTACATGATAGGTGCTGGATATGAACGAGATTGACCATGCTACTGAGGCCGCCTGGACAGCCCTCATGACTAAAAGCCGCGTTTTGCTTGAGGCTGTCGAAACGTCTCTGAAATCGGCAGGATACCCGCCAATTGCATGGTATGACGCGCTTCTCGAACTCGAGAAGGCTGGCCCGGACGGACTCCGGCCATTCGAACTCAAAGACCGGATTTTGTTACCCCAATACGGTACCTCGCGGCTGCTGAACCGTATGGTGAAAGCAGGGCTGGTGAACCGACAGGACTGCTTGGAAGATGGGCGAGGTCAAAACATTTCTATCTCTGAAAAGGGTAAATCTGTCAGGAGGGCGATGTGGCCGATCTATGAACGGGTTCTGTCGGAAAGGATCGGCGCAAAGCTGAAACCCAAAGACGCCGCTCAATTGGCCTCGCTACTCTCAAAGCTCTGAAGTCTAGGTCGACTGACGCGAAACCTGTCTGTGACTTTCCACGCTAAGTGGCCCTGAATTTTTTTCACGTTAATTGGCCGACAGTTGCCTATGTCGGTGTGCGAAGGGTGTTTCGGGCTGTTTCGACGTCCTTTCGCATCCAACAGACCTCTGCGTGATCGTTGATAAATCCCATGGCCTGCATGAATGCATATACGGTGGCCGGCCCCACGAATTTGAAGCCAAGCTTTCGTAGGTCTTTGGACAGGGTCTCGGACGCTGGTGATTTGGACCGCATTTGTGGCAGTGCGTCGTCCTTGGCAGGTTCATATAGCCAGATGAATGCGGCGAAGGAGCCTTCCTCTTGGACGACCTCGAAAGTACGGCGAGCGTTGTTGATCACGGCTTCGATCTTGCCTCGATAGCGAACAATTCCTTCATCGGCAAGTAGGCGCTTAATATCGTTGTCGTCAAAGTTCGCAACTCCCCGAAAGTCGAACCCGGCGAAGGCAGCACGAAAGTTCTCGCGCTTGGCCGGAATGGTGCGCCAGCTCCGCCCTGACTGGAAACTCCGGCGTGACGGCAGCCCATCGGCACCGTGGGCGTCCATCCGTTCCAATTACGGTTGCAGCATCAGGCCGCTGCCGCATAAACTTGAACAGAAACTGAACCAGATCCTCCGTTACGATACAGTCTCAGCTCTCCGAAAAACCCTGACGAGGGACAATCGGCGACCGCACTGCTAAAGGCTAACATTACCGCTTGGCAGGTCTGAACCTGCTGGCGGCGATCTGGATACCGCGCGCGCCTACGGGAAACGGTTGGCCGAGGTCGCGAGCCGCTGGAACAGCTGATCCAGCTGTCTGAATAATCGGCCCGGCCGCCCGGATCGGATGTGCTGCGGCCGGGTTGCGCTCAGTCCGCGACCCCCGCCCGCCCGATCAGCGCCATGAGCGTTCCGGTCATCGTTGCGACGAGCTTTTCATCCTGGCTCTTCACGGCATAGGCACGCGCCTCGCATATGGTCAGCGTCCTGCCTGGTTTCACCACGTCAGCGACGAAGCGAAACCGTTCGCCGTCCGCCGGGTTGAGTAGGTTGATCTTGAATTCGGCCGTCAACACTGCCGCGTCCGCTGGCATCAGCGAAAAGGCCGCGTATCCGCAGGCGCTGTCCAGCGCTGTCGACAGGATTCCGGCATGCAAAAACCCATGCTGCTGGGTCAGTGCAACCTGATGTGCCATTTCCAGAACGATGCGGCCGGGTAACAACTCGGCAATGCTGATCCCCAACGTGTTCATCACCTTCTGGCGATCGAAACTGTTGCGCACGCGTGCGTCATAGTCGGGGTTTTTCGGTTTGAATTGTGTCATGGCGGGTCTTCCTCTTCGATTTCATTCGTCAATGACCAATCTTAGGCGGTCTTTGAGGCGCGTATCTTGTAGCGAAAGGTCAAAACGACGCGGAATAGACAGAGCGCGCAACGCGCCGGGCGGTTTGCCGGCGAAGATCCGGCAAGCGGCGGACAAGTGAGATTGATCGTAGTATCCGGCGTCCAGCGCCAGATCGCTCAGCAGCAGGGTCTTTGACGCAAGCTGCCCGAGAGCCCGGCGAAAGCGTCGCAAGGTCGCAAGCCGCCGCCGCGACACGCCGGTTTCCGCCCGCACCTTTCGACGTTTGGTCCGGTCGCTGTAAGCTCCGGTTGGTGCGGCAAAGCGCAGGTCTCTCGCAAGGCCGTCAAGCACCGCGATGAGCGCAGGCAGGTCATCGTCCCCGTTCTGAACCCGGGCCAGTTCTGAGGCCAGCATGTCCAGCCCTTTGGAGTCGGGAAATCGCTGCGGTCGTGACGACAGTCGCAGCCCGGCCACGACACCCAGGAATGGCCTTGGGCGGGGCGAAAAATAGGGGCGCGGTTCTGCCAGCGATACGCGCCCGCCGCCGCTGTCGTCGCGCGTTACCGAAAGGGTAAAGAGGTCGGTTGCGAACCGCCCGTGTCCACCACCGCTCAGCACACCGGTATCGCGGAACACGAACAAATGGTCGATCTGTTTGGCCGCTTCCTCAGGCGGAGCCAGTTCGAGATAACGCGGCGGCTCCATCAGGTTACTTGACGAAAGCATCCCGGTTCTCGGCGACGAAATCGGCAAATCGGCGCGCCGGGCGTCCCATCACATCACTGACCGTGGTCTCGATGCCGGCAAGGTAGCCCTTGGGCGCGATGGAAGCCAATTCGACCATGGCTCTGGCGACCTCGTCCTGCATTCCGCCAGCCACCATGCCCGCCTTGGCATTTTCGGCCGACAGGGACACGCACGACACTGTTCGTCCCGTCACCCCGGACAGAAGGGCCGCGATGTCATCCCCTGCAAGAGCTTCGGGCCCGGTCAGGCCAAGAGCCTTGCCTTCGTAACCCGGAGCGGTCAGCGCCTCGGCGGCGACATCCGCGATGTCGCGGGCGTCGATCCAGGCCACGGGGCCGCCCAGATCGTCATAGTACACGGCGTCCTTTGCAATGTTGCCGGCCTGCCACAGCAGGTTCTGCATGAAATAGGTCGGCTGGACAAAGGTCCAGTCAAGGCCGCTTTGCTTCAGCAGCTCCTGGGTTTCGGAATGCCACTTTCCAAAGGTCAGCCCCGCCTTGGGCGACGCGCCAAGCCCCGTGGCCACAACGATATGGCGCACGCCCGCGGCCTTGGCCGCCTCGATCACGTTCGCCTTCCACTGGCGCATGTTCAGATGGGCAGGCGTGACCAGGTATATCTTTTCTGCCCCGTCACAGGCCCGCGCCAGCGCGGCAGGGTCCGTGAAATCCGCTGCGACCGCCTCGCATCCTTTGGCCCTTAGCGCATCTAACTTGGAGGGGGCGCTGGTGACAGCGCGCACGGACGCGCCTTTTGCCAGAAGCGTATCGACGAGGGGCGCGCCAGTCGTGCCCGTGGCTCCGAAAACAGTGATCATGACTTTTCCTTTTGCAGGTCTGCGATGGGCTGAATGGTTTCCGGGTTGCTGATCGACGACAGATCGCCCGGATCTTCACCGAGAAAGGCGGCACGCACGACACGGCGCATGGTTTTCATGCTGCGGGTCTTGGGCAGCGCTTCGACAAAGTGGATCTCGCGCGGGCGGAAGGGCTTCGAGACGATCTCTCCGACACGATCCTTGAGCCGGTTCACGAGCTCCGCGTCCGGCGACACATTTGGGGCCGCCACGCAGACGCAGACGACGGCCACGCCCTTGATGTCATCAGGTGCCGCGATGGCAGCGGCGTCCACCACCTCTCCGGTTTCGGTCAGGGCCGCCTCGATCTCGGGCGGGCCGATGCGTTTGCCGGCGATGTTCAGCGTGTCGTCCGACCGGCCCAGGATATACCATGTCCCGTCCGGATCGCAGCGCACCCAGTCGCCGTGCCGCCAGAGGCCGGGGAAGGTGGACCAGTAGGTTTCAAGGTAGCGATCGCGGTCCCCCCAGATGGCCGGGGTCAGACCCAGAGGCGGCTGGGTCACGACCAGTTCGCCGACCTCGCCCGGTGCGGCTTCGCTGCCGTCCTGGCGCAGAACCTTGGCCCCGACACCCAGGGCCTGGGCCGAAAATCCGCCGGGCTTGAGCTCGTGCAGCACGGTCGAGGTCAGGATCGCGCCAAAAAGCTCGGTCCCGCCCGAGATGTTCAGCGGCACGGCGCGGCGGCGACAGATATGATCGAGCTGCCAGAGCCAGGCATCCTCGGTCCAGGGCTCGCCGGTCGAGGCGACGATGCGCAGGGACGACAAGTCGTAGCCCGACAAAGATTCAGTATCCTGCGTCATGAACTGCCGTACCAGGGTCGGGGCCACGCCGAGATGCGTGACCTCCATCTCGGACGCAAGACGCAACAGCCTGAAGGGATCGCCGGGCATTGATGGTGCGCCCTCGGCCAGCACCAGAGTCGAACCGGACAAGAGCACCGACAAAAGGGTAAGCGGTCCCATGACCCACCCCATGTCGGTCATCCAGAGGTGCCGGTCATCCCGTTTCATGTCGAGGCAAAGCAGGAAATCGGCCGTGGCCTTGGCCTGCACGCCCAGATGGGTATGCACGACGCCCTTGGGCCGTCCGGTGGTGCCTGACGTATAGGCGATCAGAAAGGTGGCTTCGGCCTTGACCGGAACGGCGGCAAGCTCCGGACTGGCGCGGCCCACGGTTTCGCTCCAGTCCAGATCGCGGGCGGGATCGGCTACCGCACCGCCGAACCGTCGCAGGCTGATCACGGTATGAACCGATGGCACGTCGGTCAAAGCCTGGGCGAGGCTCGCCTCCATCCAGACCGGCTTGCCTCGCCGGGGTGTGGCATCCGCTGTCAGCACCGCCACGGCATCCGCGTCGTTCAGGCGCGATACGATGGCATGAGGCGCAAAACCGGAAAACAGCGGCACCGCAACCGCGCCCAGCCGGGCAATCCCCAGAAGCGCGGCCTCGATTTCGGGGATCATCGGCATATAGATGCCCACCGCCTGACCGGGCCTTACACCGCGCGTGGCAAGGGCCGAGGCAACGCGGGAGGCTTCGGCGGTAAGGTCGGAATAGGTCCAGCGGCGGCGGCTTCCGTCTTCGCCGACCCAGTCGATTGCGACCTTGTCGCCCAAGCCATCGACAATTCGGGCGTCAAGACAGGTTTCCGTCAGATTCAAAGTACTCCCGACGGCCCACCGGATCGATTCGGGCCCTTCGGAGATATCTCGCAACCGGCTGTAGGGCCGCGCGAACCGTATCCCGGCATGGTCAATGATCCGGCCCCAGAACCAGTCTGGGTCTTCATTCGAACGGCGGACGAGTTCCTCGTAACTGTCAATGCCGCAGCCCGTCAGAAATGCGGTCAGAGTGCTTGTCCGCTGGATGTCAGAGCCTGGCTGAAACATTCGCAACCTTTCTAGAATGAAAAAGGGCCGCACAAAAGGCGCGGCCAGTCGGGGAGGTAACTCTTTTGGCACGGTTTGGCAGCAACGCCTGGTGTCCGGCGCTGCTGTCATGGCTTCAACCGTGCATGGACAAGCCGCCCGAAACCGAAATCACCTGGCCGGTAATGAACCCTGCGTCGTCCGACGACAGGAAGCAGATGATGCCAGGGTAATCCGTCGGCTGCGCCAGGCGCTTCATCGGAATCGCCCGCTTGAGACCTTCGGCGATCTTTTGACCTGCCTCGCCCTCGGCAAATTGAGCGAACAGAGGTGTGTCGGTCGGTCCCGGGGCGACCGCATTCAATTGTATACCTTTGCGCGCCAGCTCGCGCGCCACGGTCTTCGTGAACGAAATGATGCCGCCCTTGCAGGCTGAATAAACCGCCTCGCCGGATGACCCGACACGACCAGCGTCAGAGGCGATGTTAACCACGCGACCGCCGCCGCTCTTGACCATGCCCGGAAGCACCGCGTGATGCATGTTGAGCGGGCCGTAAAGATTGATGTCGATAACCTTTTTCCAAAGATCGGCATCGGTGTCGAGAAACATTCTGCTGACGTCCCAGCCGGCGTTGTTCACCAGCACATCAATCGGGCCGCCGGATTCGAACTCGGCCACCGCCGTGTCGACTTGACTACGGTCGGTGATATCTACCTTGAAGGCCTGCGCCTTCCCGCCAGCCTCGGTGATCAGTCGGACAGTTTCCTCCGCCCCATCCTTGTTCAGATCGAAAACGGCAACTTCGGCGCCCTCTTCGCCGAACCGTTCGCAAACTGCGCGGCCAATGCCGCTTCCACCGCCGGTCACAATGACCCGTTTTCCACTCAACCCTCGCATGGAGGTCCTCCTCTTCCGATAAACCTTTGTCAAGAACTTGATTCGGAACGTTCCTTGGATTATTCTAACATTTGTTAGATTTAATGCAATGGACAGTCTCGTGTCCCGCAAGTATCGAAATGAAATGGTACACAAGACTGACCCCCCCAGGACACTGAGCGAAGACTTGAGCAAGTCTGAGAGGACACGTGAGGGTATCCTTTCGGCGGCTGCGCGACTTTTTCGGTATGAAGGCTATCACGCAACGACTATGCGCGACATCGCGCAGGAAGCTGGCATTGAGGCCGGCAGCATTTATTATCATTTTCAATCCAAGGACCAGATTCTGAGCGAAGTTCTCGATCTTGGCGTCCGTCAACTATATCAGGCGGTCAGTGAAATCGTTCGGTCGGCACCGACAAGTTCGGAGGATTTTCGCAAGACTTTCGGACTGCTGATTGAAACACACCTTGCCTACCTATTGACCGACAGCGACTTTACGTCAGCCAATATTCGGAACTATCCGATGTTGTCGGACGAAACACGCGCCCCGCATCGCGAATTGCGTGCATCATATGCGGGTGCCTGGGGCAAATTCCTGAATGACGCCAAACGCGCCGACCACCTTCGAAGCGACATATCCACTGCTGTGATCCGCCAGTTCATCCTGAGTGCCATGAACTGGACCGTAGAATGGTACGATGTCGACTCGTATCCGGTGCGCATACTCGCGGAACGAATGAGTAAGCTGATACTTGACGGAATGTGTCCACATCGCAAGGCGGATACCGAAGGCTTGAAGCTGTGCCCCGCCACTACCGCCAAAACCCCGGATCCCGACAGCAAGGCGGCTAAGACCCGTGCAGAAATTCTAAAGGCCGCAGCGCGCGTTCTGAGGGACAATGGCTACAAGGCGACCACGCTGAGAAAGATCGCGGAAGAAGCGGACATGAAAGCGGGCAGCGTCTATTACCATTTCAACTCCAAAGAAGCGATCGTTGACGAAGTTCTAAACGCCGGACTGAGGGACTTGCTATCAGGTGTCGAAGCCGCCGTTCGGAAATTCGATGCCCCGTACGATCATCACGCCAAGATAGCGACTGCAATCTGGGCGCACCTGGATTTCCTCTTCAAGGCAAGTGAATTCACCTCGGCGAATATCAGAAGCTATGGAATGCTCCCCAATCATTTCAGGGAGAGGCACAGGGGTATTCGCCATGAGTATGGAAAACTCTGGGATCGGATACTCCGTGAAGCTCAGGACGACGGTGCCATACGGTCGGATATCAAGATCGTCCCCTTGCGCCAAGTGATGTTGGGTGCCTTAAACTGGACGGTGGAATGGTTCGACCCGAACAAGGCAGGAGTGGAAGGATATCTATCACTGCCTGAATTCTCCAGCATGCTCATCAATCTGCTATTGGAAGGCATTTGTAACCGGGAAGCGACCCCGTCCACAGGACAAGGTAGCCCTGAAAGCGGTTGCCCCGGTCAGACCAGAAGGAAGTGATACAGCCCTTCGGCAACCGCCTTTTCCCGATCCGTCTGCCAGCTGAGCACGCTGACGCTTGCCATCCGCTTGCCTTTGCGCGTGACGTTAGCGCGCGCAAAAAGCGGTCCCTTCACACCGGGTCTGAGGTAATCGACGGTCAGGTTGATCGGCTTGGCCGGAACGTCGGCGAAATCGGGCTGTACCGCGATGGCGGCAGTGGCCTCCATAAAACTCGCGATTATGCCGCCATGGTAGTACTCCATGATCGGGTTACCGATATGGCGGTCATCAAAGGTCATTTCCGCCTCAGCATGGAGACTGTCTAGACTTCTGACCTCAAAGTTGAGAAATCGGAAGAACGGCACCCGGGATACATTGGCATTGACAGTTTGCACGTCCATCACGAGGTTTTTCCTTTTGTCATTGCGTCAAACAGGCTGGTTTCGCCGCGCGTCAATGCAAACGAGGCGGTTCCCCTAGCTATTTCAGCATCCTCATGGCCCGCGAACCAGACGCTGCCGGAATTGAAGGCGATGTGGCGGGTCTTGCGAAAACAATGCGCTTGAACGATGACATCCGCGCGCGAACGGGCCGGGCGCAGGTAATCAACTCTGAGGTCAAGAGTGGCCATGGTACTGACGCCTTCGATGGCAACAAAGTTCGCCAGTCCAAAGACACTGTCCAGAAGTGCCGTCAGGATACCACCGTGGAGCAGCGATTGTTCCGCATCGACGCAAAAGTCCGGATTGAACGGCATCCGAACCCGAACACCTTCCGTCGAGACCTCTTCGATCTCAAGCGCCATATGCGTTATCAGACCCTTGCCGCGCGCATTCCACATCTGCGCGATTTGCTCCATCTTCTTTTGGGTGATGTCTGACATGCGATCTTTCCTTTAACGCCCCGTGAAATTGGGTTTTCGTTTTTCGACGAACGCAGCAACCGCCTCGTGGTGGTCTTCGGTCTGATGCATGAGCGCCTGATAGGCCGCCGCGGAATTCAGGAAATCCGGCAGGTCCATCCGTTCGGCATTGCGCATCAGACGCTTGGCGACCCGCACCGCGCGCGGCGGTTTCGCGGCGATGACAGCGGCCCGTTCACGGGCCCGTTCCATCAATTTTTCATGAGGCACAAGTTCAAGCACCATACCAAGCTCCAGCGCTTCCTTGGCCTCGACCATGCGCCCCGAGAAGGTCAGATCGGCGGCCTTCTGGTGGCCCAGACGACGCAACAGGAACCAGCTGCCCGCATCGCCCGGAATGATTCCGAGATTCAGAAACACCTCGCCGAACCTTGCTTTTTCTGACGCGATGCGCATGTCGCACATCATGGTCAGGTCGCACCCCGCGCCCACCGCCGGGCCGTTGACTGCGGCGATCGTCGGAATATCCATGTTGTAGAGCGCAAGCGGCAGCCGCTGCACCCCATCAACATAACTCTGCGCCGCCGCCAGCGGCTCCTTGCGGAACACGCTGTCGGGATCGTTCATCTCCTTGATGTCCCCGCCTGCACAAAAGGCCGGGTCGGCCCCGGTCAGGATCATCACGCTGACCTGAGGATCGGCCTGCACCTTGGCGAAGGTCTCCAGAAGGGCAGCGATCATGTCGTTGCCGGTGACCGGGTTGCGCCGCTCGGGGTCGTTCAGCGTAACCGTAGCGATCCTGTCGGAAATCTCCAGAAGGACGGGCTGTTTATTCATTCTTGCCATCTCCCCGTTCGCGTTTCTCGAACATCGCGGGGTTGATCATGTCCCGCGCGTCATGACCCATATGCAAGGTTTCACCGCCGTCTACATAAATGTCTTCTCCGGTGATGAAACCGCCAAGTTTCGAGGCCAGGAAAATGATCGTGCCTGCGATGTCCTCGGCCGCCCCCATCCGGTTTAGCACCGAGCGGTTCAGCTTTTTCCACTGTTCCGGCGGAATCGGATAGCGGCCAAGCGCATCGGTCTTGATCGTGCCCGGCGCGACACAGTTCAGCCGGATGCCGTACTCGCCCCATTCGGCGGCCAGCGTTTTCATCATGCCCGTCACACCGGCGCGGGCGGCGACGGTGTGTGTAAAGCCGGTAAGCGCGGTGCGCGCAGAGATGGCGGTGACAAACACAACCGATCCACCATTGTCGTACATGAAGTGATCCGCCGCTGCCCGGGTCATCTGCCAAGATCCGATCAGGTTGTTGCGGATCACGGCTTCGAAGCCCTTGTTGGTGATATCGCGGGCGGCCGCGATATACTGGCCGCCGGCATTGTTCACCAAAACATCCAACTGCCCATAGTGGTCCTTGATCCGCCCCATCGCAGCTTCGATACTGTCTTCGTCGCGGGTGTCTCCGGGCACGACAAAGGCCTCGCCCCCCGCCGCCCGGATCATTTCGGCGGTCTCTTCCAGCGGCTCTTCGCGGCGCGCGAACAGCGCAAGCCTTGCCCCGCAAGCGGCCATTTCGATCGCCGTCGCCCGGCCCATTCCAGATCCGGACCCCGTGACCAGGGCAACTTGACCCGCCATGAGATCCGACGCGTAACGCCTTGATTTCGCTTCGCTCATGTTCCGCCCCTAGTTCTTCAGCAATTCGCCAGAGATGATGAGTTTGCGAACCTCCTGGGTGCCTGCGCCGACCTCAAGCACGCGACCGGTCCGGTATAGCCGGTTCACTTCTGTATCACGCATGTAACCCGAGCCGCCGTGAATCTGGACAGCTTTGTCCAGCACGAAGGATGTCGCCTCAGCGGCCTTGTAGATCGCCGCAGCGGTGAGCTTGTGTATTTCGCCGCGCCCGCCTTCGCCCTCTTCGAGGCCTTCACACATGGCAGCGGTGCGCAAGGACAGGCTCCGCGCGGCCTCGATCTGCGTATACATGTCGGCCAGCATCGCCTGAACCATCTGAAAACTGGCGATCGGTTTGCCGAATTGCTGGCGTGTCTTGGCGTAATCGATGGAAATATCCAGCGCCCGCTGCGCAATGCCCAGAGCGTTGAAACAGACGATGGCACGTTCCAGATCAAGTCCGGACATGGTAACGGCAACCCCGCCATCCAGCTTGCCGACCATGTTTCTGGCCGGAACACGGCAATCTTCGAATACCAGTTCGCCCGTCGGCGAGCCCCGGAATCCCATCTTGTTCAGCTTCTGCGCCACCTTGAAACCGGGCGTGTCGGTTTCCACGATAAAGGCGGAAATGCCCTTGGCCCCTTTTTCGGGCGATGTCTTGGCATAGACCAGCACCAGATCGGCAATCGGCCCATTGGTGATGTAGATCTTGGCGCCGTTCAGGATGTAGTCGTCGCCATCCTTTTTGGCCGTGGTCCGCATCGAGCCAAGCGCATCAGACCCCGCGCCGGGTTCGGTCAGACCCAGGGCACCCACCAGCGTGCCGTCGCACAGACCTGGCAGGTATTTTCGGCGCAACTCGTCATTGGCGTTGCGATAGATATTATTGACGCAGAGGTTGTCGTGCGCCACATGGGTCAGTCCGATGGCCGCCGAGGCGCGCGACATTTCCTCGGTGATGATACAGGCCGAGGTAAAATCGAGCCCGGCACCGCCGAATTCCGTCGGCACGTTCAGTCCCAGGTAGCCCATTTCGCCCAGCTTGGGGAAAACCGAAGACGGCAGGTCATCAGTATCGTCCATTTCCGCATTCAGATGGTGGAATTCGGACATGAAGAACTTGCCGGCCTGATCGGCCAGGGCCTGCTGTTCGTCCGTCATGAAATGTGTTGGCAGAGCGGTGTCGTTGCGCAGTTGCTTGTTCATTGTCTCGTCCCCCTCAGGCGCGCAAAAGTTCTTCGGCAATGATGATCTTGCGGACTTCGCTTGTTCCCGCGCCGATCTCCAACAATTTGTTGGCGCGGAACAGCCGGTTGATCTCGGTGTCCTGCATGTAGCCAGAGCCACCATGAATATGACAGGCTTCGGTCACCGCCTTGTTGAATGCCTCGCCTGCGTAAAGACAGGCCGCCGCGGTCAGTTTGTGGATTTCGCCACGGCCCCCGGCCCCTTTTGGTAGGCCCGTACAGGCGGCCAGTGCCCGATAACCGAATGCGCGCGCGGTTTCGACCTCGGTGTAGATCTCGGCCAGTTTCGACTGCATCATCTGGAAACTTGCAATCGGTTTGCCGAATTGTTCGCGAATCTTGGCGTATTCCAGCCCTAGTTCCAGGGCGCGTTCGGCCATGCCAACGCAGACTGAGGCAACCATAGCACGCTCCAGATCCAACCCGCTCATTACCACCGAAACGCCGGTGTTTTCCGGTCCAACCATGGCGGATGCGGGTACGCGGCAATCCTCAAACACCAGTTCTCCGGTTGGCGAGCCGCGAAAGCCCATCTTGTCAAGCTTTTGCGCCACCTTGAAACCGGGATTGTCCGTCTCGATGATGAAAGCAGAAATGCCCTTGGCGCCCTTCGACTTGTCGGTTTTGGCATAAAGCAGGATCACATCGGCAATGGGGCCGTTGGTGATGTAAATCTTCGAGCCGTTGATGACATAATCATCACCGTCGCGGCGGGCAGTTGTGGCCATGGATCCGAGCGCATCGGATCCCGCACCCGGTTCGGTCAGGCCCAAAGCACCAACCAGCTCGCCCGAGCAAAGGCCCGGCACGTATTTCTTCACATGCTCTTCGGATCCATTGCGCAGCAGGTTATTCAGGCACAGGTTGTCATGCGCCCCGTGTGAGAGGCCCACAGCCGGATTCCACTTCGAAATCACCTCGGACACCAGCGCCTGGGTGAACTCGTTCTGTCCCGATCCGCCAAGCTCTTCGGGTGCGGTAATCCCCAGCAGGCCCAGCTCGCCCATCTGCTTGAACAGATCATCGGGCCACCATTCCTCGTCATCCATACGCGCTTGCAGTGGGTGTAGCACCTCGCGCGACACCCGATCCACGTGATCGACGATCTGCCGTTGCTCATCAGTCAAAGAATAGTTCGCCCTGATGGCTTCCAGATCAGCCGAGATGGCCTCACTTTGAGTGGTCATATCATCCTCCCGAAAAATGTCGTCCGCCGTGTTGACCAAAATCAAACATATGTTAGAAAATAGATCAAGCCAAGCTTTTGACGACCTGACGTAAGAAAGCGCGGTGTCCTGCAATACAGAGGGGGGGGGAGCTTCGGAAATGACTGAGAGCGTTGTTCAATCGCAGGCGCTCGGCAAAGAAGTGCGTATCACGATTCGACGTCCTGACAATCGAAATGCCCTCAACCGTGAGGTCGCAGACGGGATCATGGCCGCCATATGTGCTGCCGAGAGGGACAGCGATTGCCGCGTGATCGTTCTGACCGGCGAGGGCGAGCGCGCCTTCTGTGCCGGGGGCGACATCAAGGCGGGGGCGGATGGCGGCCCGTTTGTTCAGGATCCGGCGGACCCGGATCATTTTGCCGGAAGGTTGTTCGAGACGATACAGGCGTGCCGAAAGCCAACGATCGCGCGCATCAATGGCGTCGCTATGGGGGCAGGAGCGGGCATCATCTGTGCCTGCGATCTGGCTGTGATGGCGGATCATGCTCGCATCGGAACGCCGGAAGTGAAGGTGGGTCTGTTTCCCATGACGATCGTGCCACCCATGATGCGCGTGCTGCCCCGGCGGAGGCTGATGGAGATGTTCATCACCGGCGTTCCTCTGACGGCCGAGGAAGCCCTGCAGTTCAATCTGGTCAACTATGTGACCGATGCCGCGGGGCTGGACGACAAGGTTGCAGAACTGGTTGCCCAGATCGCCGCGCAGTCGCCGAGCGCGATCCGGCTGGGAAAATACGCCTGTCACGCGATGGAGGACATGACCTATCCGCAGCAGATGCGGTTTGCAGAAACACTGTTACCGCGTGTGGCGCAGACCGAAGACGCGCGCGAAGGCTTTGATGCCTTTATTGAGAAGCGCAAACCCGAATGGACGGGCCGCTGATCAAACGGGGAGGAGAGGAATATGTCGGAACGAAAGCTGCGCATCGGATGCGCGTCGGGTTTCTGGGGCGATACGCCGGAAGCGATCGGTCAACTGGTCTCAAAGGGCGAGATCGACTATCTGGTGTTTGACTATCTGGCAGAGGTGACAATGTCGCTGATGGCGCGGGCCCGCGCCAAAGCGCCCGAGTCGGGCTATGCGCCGGACTTCGTCAAGGCGCTGGCACCCTGGTTGTCGGATATCAAGGCAAAAGGGATCAAGGTCGTTGCCAATGCAGGGGGCGTGAACCCGCGTGGCTGCAGCGATGCGCTTGCCAAAGCCGCCGCCCAGGCCGGGATCGATCTGTCCGTCGGAGTCGTGCTAGGCGATGACCTGTTGCCCAGGGCCGATGAAATTCGCAAAAACGGTCAGACGGAAATGTTCTCGGGTGTCGCATTTCCAGATGATATCTGGAGCATGAATGCCTATCTGGGTGCCCGCCCCATCGCTGCCGCGCTGGATGCCGGGGCCGACATCGTGATCACCGGACGCTGCGCCGACAGCGCGGTCGCGCTTGGTCCCCTGATGCATGAATACGGTTGGGGCGACGATGACTGGGACAAGCTCAGCCAGGGATCGCTGGCCGGCCACCTGATCGAATGCGGCCCCCAGGGAACCGGCGGCAACTTCACCGACTGGCAGGACGTGCCGGGTTGGGACAATATGGGCATGCCCATCGTCGAGGTGTCCGAAGACGGCAGTTTCATCATGACCAAGACGCCTGACACCGGCGGGCTGGTCGTGCCCGGGTCAGTCGGAGAGCAGATGCTCTATGAAATCGGGGACCCGCGCGCCTACCTGTTGCCCGACGTGATCTGCGACTGGTCCGGGGTCACCCTGGAACAGGTCGGACCCGACCGGGTGCTGGTCAAGGGCGGCAGGGGGCTTGGGCGCACCGACAGCTACAAGGTGTCGGCGACCCATGCCGATGGCTGGCGCGCGGTCTCTACCCTGACACTGGCCGCGATTGACGCACCCGCCAAGGCCGAACGTGTGGCCGAGGCGATCCTGACCCGCTGTCGCCGGATTTTCCGCGACCGCAACATGGGAGATTTCCGGCAGGTCAGCGTCGAGGTGCTGGGGGCCGAGGCGGCCTACGGCGCAAATGCGCGCGCCCGGACCCGCGAGGTGGTGCTCAAGATCGGCGCGGTCCATGACGATCGCGCCGCGCTGAACATCTTTGCCGGCGAAATCGCACCGATGGCGATTTCGACCGCGCAGGGTCTGACCGGGTTCTTCGCCGGACGGCCAAAGGTGCAGCCGGTGGTCCGTCTATTTTCCTTCCTTCAGAGCAAGGCCGAAACCCCCGTCGCGGTCGAGGTCGACGGCAAGGATGTGCCCGTGAGCGTGGCCACTACGCCAGTCCACCTTGATCCGCCTGCCGCACCGCCCGCAGATAGCCGCGAGCCCGGTCCGGACGTTGTCAAGGTCCGCCTCGTCGATTTGGCCTGGGGCCGCTCGGGCGACAAGGGGGACATCGCCAATATCGGCATCCTCGCGCGCAAGCCGGACTACCTACCATATATCCGCTCGGCTCTCAGCGAAGAGGTGGTGAAGGACTATTTCGCCCATGTCTGCGACGGCAGGGTAGAACGGTTCGACTTGCCTGGAAGCCATTCGCTGAATTTCCTGTTGCATGAATCGCTTGGCGGTGGCGGCATCGCCTCGGTCCGCATAGACCCGCAGGGCAAAGGGTTCGCGCAGATGCTGCTTGATATCGAAATTCCCGTGCCAGCCGATCTGGCCGCACGTGACGGACTGAATGCCGCGGCCCGGAACTAAGAGGACGACACCATGACCATTTCGAAACTCCTGGTCGCCAATCGGGGCGAGATCGCGGCGCGCGTGTTGCGCACCGCTAAGGCCCGCGGGCTTGCGACTGCCGTGTTGCGTCATGTCGCCGAGCAAGAGGGGCCGGCGCATCTGATCGCAGATGAGGTCGTGATGATCGACGGCCCGACGCCCGTGGCCGCCTATCTCGATATTCCTCAGATCGTCGAAGCCGCCAAAGGGATCGGCGCGGACGCGGTTCATCCCGGCTATGGCTTTCTGTCAGAGAATGCCGGTTTTGTCGCGGCGCTGGAAAAAGCCGGAGTGACCTTTGTCGGCCCGACGTCCGAGGTCATCGACCTGATGGGGGACAAGGTCCGCGCCCGCGCCTTCGTCGAGGAACGCGGGTTTCCCGTCGCCCCCTCGGCCATCGAGGATGATGATCCGGCGAGCTTTGTCGAACGCGCCCGCGCCGTTGGCTATCCGCTGCTCATCAAGCCCTCGGCCGGCGGTGGCGGCAAGGGCATGCGCGTCGTACGCGAGGACAGCACGCTGGAGACCGAAATCGAAACCGCGCGCCGCGAAGGCGAACGATATTTCGGCGACGGGCGGCTTTTCGTCGAACGCTATATCGAACGCCCGCGCCATATCGAGGTGCAGGTGATGGGCGACGGACAGGGCAACGTGGTCCATTTCTGGGAACGTGAATGTTCGATCCAGCGCCGGTTCCAGAAGATTATCGAGGAAACGCCGTCACCGGCGCTGACCCCCGAGCAACGGGATGAGATCTGCGAGACCGCTGCCGGAATTGCCCGCGCCGTCAAATACCGCGGGGCAGGGACTGTCGAATTCATCTATGCACAGGATGGGGCCTTTTATTTCCTGGAAATGAACACCCGCCTTCAGGTCGAACATCCGGTGACCGAGATGGTAACCGGCTTTGATCTGGTTGCCGAGCAGCTGCGTGTCGCGGCGGGCGACGGGCTGAGCGCCGTGCAGGCGGATATTCCCCAAACCGGACACTCGATCGAACTGCGCATCTGTGCCGAGGATGCGACCGCCGATTTTCGCCCCGCGATCGGCAATATCCTGCTGCTGGACGAACCCCAGGGCGAGGGGATCCGCGTAGACAGCGGCATTCTGGATGGCGGCAAGGTAACGACCGACTTCGACCCGATGTTGTCCAAGCTGATCGTGCATGGCCCGGATCGCGCGCAGGCCATCGCCCGTGCCCGGAGCGCGGTGCAAAGCTATGTGATTCTCGGGGTAACGACCAACACCGGTTACCTGGATGCAATCCTTGCACATCCGGATTTCGCCTCTGGTGACGTTTCAACTGGCTTCCTGGCTGAACAATCCGAAACGCTAACCGCGCCGGGCGAAGATGTCTCTGACTTGCTGATAGCGGCGGCGGCCCTATCGGACGAGCGCCTGGTGAGTGACGTAATGCAGATACCGGAAATGTACCGCAAGATGGGTGGGTGGAGAAACTGATGCAACGGATTTTTCAGATCGACGGAGAAGAGACTGATTGCTGGCTGGGTCATGATGGCAGCCGGTTCGTGCTCAACACCCCCACTGGCGCTGTTGCCTGCCAATTGGATCCGACGGGTCTGCCGGGCGGTTACAAGCTGCGGGCCAAGGGTGTTGTGCGCGAATTGCGACTGGCCGTGGGGCCGGAAGCAACTTTTGTGCACATGGACGGGCGAACCTACGAAGTCGGGCGGGTTGATCCCGCCGAACGCCTGGCCGGAAGCGACGGTGGCGCGAGCGACGACCGATTGGTGGCGCCCATGCCGGGTGTCGTGGTGTCAGTTGCGGTTAAACCCGGCGATGCGGTTGAAGAAGGCCAGCCACTTCTGGTGATCGAAAGCATGAAGTTGGAAACCACACTGACGGCGCCGCGCGACGGGGTCGTTGCCGAAATGCCATTCGCCGAAGGCGACAGTTTTGGTCTGAAAGACATCCTGGCCCAATTGGCTCCGGAGGAGGAGTGACCATGCGCAGAATTGAAAGTCAGATCGACACCAATGCCGCCGACTACAAGGCAAATTTCGCCGCCATGTCTGAACGGCTGAAGGAATTCCACGCTCGCCAGCACGCGGCGCGTTTCGAACGTCCGCAACGCGATATCGACCGCCTCGCCCGCCAGAACAAACTGGGCGTGCGCGAGCGGTTGAAACTGCTGCTGGACCCCGGCACTCCGTTTTTGGAATTTTCAACCCTGGCGGCCTGTCGTGAATATGACGGGGTGGTGCCCGGCGCAGGCGTGGTTACGGGGATCGGCATCGTGCAAGGCCGCGAGGTCGCCATTCATGCCAATGATGCCAGCGTCAAGGGCGGTGCCTGGTATCCGCATACCGTGAAAAAGGTCGTGCGTCTTCTGGATGTCGCGCTGGAAAACCGTCTGCCGGTCATCCATATCTGCGACAGCGCGGGCGGTTTCCTGCCGCTGCAGCACGGGGTGTTTCCCGACCGGTATCTGGGCGGGCGGGTGTTCCGCAACCAGGTCAAGCTGAGCCAGGCCAATATCCCGCAGATTGCCGTGGTCGGCGGACACTGCACGGCTGGCGGTGCCTATGTGCCGACGCTGAGCGACTACAACATCATCATCGAAGGCACAGGCGCGATTTTCCTTGGCGGTCCCCCGCTGGTCAAGGCGGCTACCGGCGAAGAGGTCGGTGTTCAGGAGCTTGGCGGCGCGGTCATGCACACCTCGGTATCGGGCACCGGCGACTATCGCGCCGCGACCGAACAACACGCCTTTTCACTGGCGCGCGAGATTGTCAGCCAATGGATGCGCACCCCGAAAACGATCATCGAAACCGCCGCTTTTGAAGAGCCATACTACGACCCCAAGGAGCTTTATGGGATCATCCCCAAGGACCGGAAAACCCAGTTTGATATGCGCGAGGTTCTGGCGCGGATCGTCGATGGCTCGCGCTTTCACGAATACCAGCCCGACTATGGCACCACGATGGTTTGCGGCTTTGCCCATATCTGGGGTTACAAGGTCGGCATCCTTGCCAACAACGGGGTGCTGTTCAACGACAGTTCGCTCAAGGCAGCGCATTTCATGCAGTTGTGCAACCAGAACCGCACGCCTCTGGTCTTTTTCCAGAACATCACCGGCTATATGGTGGGCCGCGAATACGAAGAACGAGGCATCGCCAAGGATGGCGCCAAGATGCTGATGGCGCAGGGCGGCTCGGTCGTGCCGAAGTTTACCGTGATCGCCAATGCGTCTTACGGGGCCGGCAACTACGGGATGTGCGGACGGGCCTGGGACGCGCGCACGCTGTTCATGTGGCCCCAGGCCGAGATCGGCGTGATGGGGGCGGATCAGGCCGCAAATACCATGGCGGACGTCAAGATTCGGCAGCTTCAGCGCGAAGGCAAAGAGCTGACCGAAGAAGAAATCGCCGCGATCCGCGAACCGGTGCTGGAAAAATACAAGCGCGATGTCGAGGCTTATACCTCGACCTCGGAATTGTGGGACGACGGCATCCTCGATCCGGCGGACACACGCAACGCGCTTGGCATGTCGATTTCTGCCTCGCTCAATGCACCGATCGACGATCCGCACTACGGGATCTTCCGTCTGTAAAGGCTTGAGGGACGGCACACCGGGTCGGGGAGTGCCGTTCCGCGTCAAGGCGCTTCCATCTGGTGCTTTCGGAATCTGAAGTAGTCCTGACCGGTCCGGTTCCCGGACCGGTCAGGACGATGTCCGCCGCGCCTCCTGAATGGAGACGACGTCAGAGGCCGCCATGCCGGGCCGGTTTGCCTCGACCGCCTTCAGCGGCTCGACCGGCGTCAATCCGGCCAGACAGTCGCGCGCAAGTTGCTGGTATTCCGCGGTGCCGCGCGTTTTCCACGCGATTTCTTTCTCGCTGACCTCGCGGATCACCTTTGCCGGCGATCCCACCACCATCGAACGCGGCGGAATCACGGTTTCGCCACGCACAAACGCCTGCGCGCCGACAATCGATTCCGCCCCAAGCTCTACACCATCCATAATGACGGAATTCATTCCGACCAGAGCGTTCCGGCCCACTGTGCAACCGTGCAGGATCGCGCCATGGCCGATGTGGCCGTCGCTTTCCACCACGGCGTCGCGGCCGGGAAAGGAATGGATGATGCAATTGTCCTGAACATTGGCTCCATCCCCGATCACGATCCTGCCGAAATCGCCCCGCAAGCTTGCTCCGGGGCCGATGTAGCATCCATGACCCAAGATGACATTTCCGATCAGAACGGCCTGGGGGTGGACATATGTATCCTCGGGCACGACGGGTATAAAACCCTTGAACTCATAACAGTATGCCATTCCGACCACCTTTCGTAAGCTGAGTGCTAAACGCTTGTCAGCGGTTGCGCCGGGACCAGAATCCCTCAATTGTGCCGCCGATCAGGGCGTGTGGCCCGAAAACAAACACAAGTTAGAAAATAGCGCAAGCTCCCTACGTCACAGCTTGGCGATATTGACACTTCCCAAGGTTGGGATTTAAAATCTAACAAATGGTAGAAAATAGGCTGGCGGACCGATTAGGGTGGCCTGACCGAACTTGGGAGAGAGAGAAATGACAGACAAAGCCTATGTTGCAGGCGTTGGGATGGTCCCGTTCCAGAAGCCGGGAAAATCCGAAAGCTACGATGTGATGGCGACCGCTGCGACCCGGTCCGCTCTGGCAGACGCGGGGTTGGATTATGATAAAGTCCAACAGGCCTATGTTGGCTATGTCTATGGCGACAGCACCTGCGGTCAGCGCGCCCTGTACCATGTCGGAATGACAGGCATCCCGGTTCTGAATGTGAACAACAACTGCTCGACCGGATCGTCCGCCCTGTTCCTGGCCAGGCAGGCAGTTGAAAGCGGCGCGGTCGAATGTGCTCTGGCACTTGGGTTCGAACAGATGCAGCCCGGCGCAATCGGTGCGATGTTCCATGACCGGGTCAGCCCGTTTGCGGCATTCGACAGTGAAACCGACGATCTGGTTGGCCGTTCCGAAATCCCGCTGGCACTGCGGTACTTTGGCGGTGCGGGCAAGGCGCATATGGACGAGTTCGGCACACCCGTCGAGACCTTCGCCAAGATCCGCGCCAAGGCCAGCCGACATGCTGCGAAGAATCCGGTTGCCCTGTTCCGGCAGGAGGTGACGGCGGAAGATGTCATGGCCGCCCAGGTCGTCTGGCCCGGCGTCATGACCAAGCTCATGGCCTGTCCGCCAACCTGTGGCGCGGCGGCGGCGATCATTTGTTCCAAGGAATTCGCCGACAAGCACGGATTGGACAGTTCCGTTCGGATCGCGGCGCAGGCCATGACAACAGACGGACCGGAAACTTTCGAAGCCCATGACATGCGCGAAGTGGTCGGCTTTTCGATGGCCAAGCGCGCCGCCGATCAGGTTTACGAGGACGCGGGCATCGGGCCCGAGGACGTGGATGTGGTCGAACTGCACGACTGTTTCGCCCACAACGAGCTTATCACCTATGAGGCGCTTGGCCTTTGCGGTCGCGGCGAAGCGGCGAAATTCGTTGATGATGGCGACAACACCTACGGCGGAAAATACGTGACCAACCCGTCGGGCGGTCTTTTGTCCAAAGGCCATCCGCTTGGGGCGACCGGCCTAGCGCAATGTACCGAGCTCGTTCAGCAGCTTCGCGGCCAGGCAGATGCGCGCCAGGTTGATGGCGCACGTCTGGCGCTTCAGCACAATCTGGGCCTCGGCGGGGCCTGCGTCACCACGCTTTATGAAAAAGCCTGATAGCGCCTTTCGGGAGGAATCAATATGACTGGAAAACTCGACGGGCGCGTGGCGCTGGTCTCGGGCTCGGGCCGGGGCATTGGCCGCGAAATCGCTCTCAAACTGGCCTCGGAAGGGGCCCGGCTGGTGATCAACGATCTGGATGCGGATCCGGCCAATGAAACCGCCGAGGCGGTGCGCGCAATGGGAGCTGAGGCCGTGGTCTGTGCCGGCAGCGTCACCGAAGACGGTTTTGCCGAACGGTTCATCAAGACCGGCGTGGACAGCTTTGGCGGGTTAGACATCATCGTGAACAACGCAGGCTACACTTGGGATAGCGTCGTTCAGAAGATGTCCGACGAACAGTGGCAGGCGATCATCGACGTCCACCTGACGGCACCTTTCAAGATCCTGCGCGCTGCCCAGCCGGTGATCAGCGCCAAGGCCAAGGAAGAGGCCGCCGCCGGGCAAGAGGTGTTCCGCAAGGTGGTCAACATCTCGTCCATCGCAGGGACCGGCGGCAATGCTGGCCAGATCAACTATTCCGCCGCAAAGGCCGGTATCCTAGGGGTCACCCGGACGATGGCCAAGGAATGGGGCCGCTATAAGGTCAACGTCAACGCCGTCGCCTTCGGCCCGATTCGCACCCGCTTGACCGAAGGCAGCGCGGATGGCGACAGCACGATCAAGGTCGAAGAAAAAGAGATCAAGGTCGGCGTGAATCCCGATCTCCTGTCCCAGATGGAGCGCATGATCCCGCTGGGCCGGGTCGGCACTCCGGAAGAAGCTGCCGGTGCCGTCTATCTGTTCTGTGCGCCGGAATCGAACTTCATTTCAGGCCAGCACGTCATCTGCGGTGGCGGTTTCGTGATCTAAGGCATTTGCCTGGACCCGATGACGGGGTCCGGGCAAGCACATTAATGTCTGGGCGGCCTCTTGGCGGTCGCCAATGCGGAATTTTCCGCAAACTCTAGTCTGGCACGATCACGACGATTTACTCATTTGCGTTATTAACCTAACAGGCGTTAGTTAGGCGTTGGGGCGATACGAAAGTATATGGCACAAAACACGGCAATCAAAATCAACGAGACATCGCGCAGCGCGGTTGGACGGGATGGGGTGCTGGACATTGCCGCGCGGCTTTTCCGCGAACAAGGCTACGGGTCCGTTTCGCTCCGAAAAATTGCCGAGGCCGCCGGGATCAAGGCGGGTAGCATATATTATCATTTCGGTTCCAAGGACGAGATCGTCGCGGCCGTTCTTGATGCAGGGATTCGAGTCGTTCACGAGAGCATGAGAGACGCCGTCACCGACCTGCGGGCCGATGCCGACGGCGAAACGGTACTGCGCGCCGCGATCCGGGCGCATCTGCGCGCGCTTATTGATGTGAGCGATTATACATCGGCGAATGTGCGTATTTTCGGGCAGGTGCCGCAATCCGTCCGGGATGCCAACTTGCCCACGCGCAGGGCCTATGAGGCAGAGTGGGACAGTCTTCTGTCCCAGCTTAAGAAAGATGGCACGCTGAAGCAAGACGTCGATATCCGTCGCCTGCGCCTGATGCTGATCGGTACATTGAACGCCACGCTCGATTGGTTCGACCCGGACCGCGGTAGCGCCGATGCGTTGTCACGCACCTATGCCGATGTGTTCCTCAACGGGATACTCCAAAGACAGGATACCTGACTTCATGGCACGTCTTGAAACAGCGGTGCTGACCGCATCAGAGACCTACACCCGCAACCACGCCGCACAAAGCGAGCGCGTCGAAACGCTGCGTGCGCGGATCGCCGAAGCAACGGCTGGCGGCCGCCCCGATATGGTCGCGCGGCATCGCAAGCGCGGCAAGCTGTTGGTCCGCGAACGGATCGACCTGCTGGTGGATCCGGGCACTGCGTTTCTTGAGCTGTCGTCGCTTGCCGCCTACGGTCAATACGGGGGCGAGGTGCCCGGTGCGGGGATCGTGACCGGTATCGGGATCGTCCACGGGCTGCCCTGCGTTGTGATCGCCAACGATGCGACAGTGAAGGGTGGGTCTTTCTATCACGAAACCGTGCAGAAACACATCCGCGCCCAGGAAATCGCAGCCGAGAACCGGCTGCCCTGCCTCTATCTGGTGGATTGCGGCGGTGCCTATCTGCCAGAGCAGGACCGGGTTTTCCCCGATGCCCGCCATTTCGGCAATTCCTTTTATCGTCAAACCAACATGTCCGCGAGCGGCCTGCCGCAGATCTCGGCGGTCTTTGGAGGCTGCACGGCCGGTGGGGCCTATATCCCGGCCCTGTCGGACGAAGTCATCATGGTACGCGGCAACGCACGCATCCATCTGGGCGGCCCCTCGATCGTCAAGGTGGCGATCAACGAAGAGGTTGATGGAGAAACATTGGGGGGGGCCGAGATGCATTCGCGCGTCTCCGGTGTGTCTGACCATCTGGCCGAGGACGAGTATCATGCGCTTGCTCTGATGCGCGACATCGTATCCGAACTGGGCCTGTCGCGCCCGATGGGTCCCGATGCAACCTGCGCGCCGCCGGCGCGCAACCCAGAGGAACTGCTTGGCGTCATCAGCGCCGATCGCAAACAGCCCTATGACATGCGCGAGGTTCTGCTGCGCATGATCGACGCCGGCGAATTCCGCGAATTCAAGCCCGGATGGGGTGAGACGCTGGTCTGCGGCACCGCGCGGATTCACGGCTATCGAGTGGGCATTCTCGCAAATAATGGGGCGCTTGTGTCCGACAGTTCGCTCAAGGGCGCGCAATTCGTGTCGATGTGCGATCAACGCAACATCCCGCTTTTGTTCCTCCACAACATCTCGGGCTTCATGGTCGGCACCGAAGCCGAGCGCGGCGGCATTGCCAAAGACAGCGCCAAGCTGGTCTATGCCATGTCGGTTGCCAAGGTGCCGCGCCTGTCGGTCCTCTTGGGCGGCTCATACGGGGCAGGCAACTACGGCATGTGCGGACGTGGTTTCGCCCCGAATTTTCTCTTTGCCTGGCCCACGGCGGAACTGGCCACCATGTCTGCCGACATCGCCACAAATGTGATGCTGGAACTGCGCCGCCAGAAAGGGGGCGACCCGGGCAAGATGGAGGCCGACATGAAGCTGATCGAGGAGCAGGTTCGGGCCCAGTACGGTGAACAGTCCGATCCCTATTATGCCACCTCGCGGCTTTGGGATGACGGGCTGATCGAACCCGCGCAAACCCGCGATATCCTTGGCCTGTGTCTGGCCATCGTGACATCGGTGCCCGAAGCCGGTCGCCATACGCCTGTATTCAGAATGTGAGGCTTCAAGTTGACCAATACCTACAACACGATCCTTATCGAAACCGATGCGCGTGGCGTCGCCACGCTGACGCTCAACCGCCCCGACAAACACAATGCGCTGAATGGCGAATTGATCGCAGAGCTATACGATGCCGCCGAAAAGCTGGCTGCAGATGACGATGTGCGTATTGTGGTCCTGACCGGCGCGGGCAAGAGCTTCTGCGCGGGCGGCGATTTCAACTGGTTCGCCTCTAATGTCGAGAAAACCCGTAGTGAAAGGGTCGCACAAAGCGCCACGCTGGCGCGGCTGTTGCGCCGTCTTGACACGCTGCCCAAACCCTTGATCGGGAGGATCAACGGCCCGGCTTACGGTGGCGGTGTCGGCATGATCTCCGTCTGCGACTACACCATCGGCGCCGAAGGCGCGCGCTTCGGTCTGACCGAGGTAAAACTGGGCCTTCTGCCCGCGAATATATCGCCTTATGTGGTGGCCCGCATCGGCAAGGTGCATTCGCGTGAAACCATGCTGTCGGGGGCGTTGTTCGACACGGCCCGCGCCGAGCGGATCGGTCTGTTGACCGAGGTTGTCGCGCCGGGCGACCTGGACGCCACGGTGAACCGGGTGGTGCATGATCACCTTCAGGCCGCGCCGGGTGCCGTGGCCGATACCAAGGCGCTGATCGCCTATGTCGCGTCCCACGATCTGGAGACCAACATGATCTACACCGCCGACCGGCTGGCCGATGCGTGGGAGACTGAGGAAGGTATCGAAGGCATCAACAGTTTCATCAACAAGGGCGTTCCGTCATGGCGGGTGAAATGAGCTTCACCCGCGTTCTGATCGCCAACCGGGGCGAGATTGCCCGGCGCATCCAGCGCGGGTGCCGCAAACTGGGGCTCGAAAACGTAGCGGTGTTTTCGGACGCGGACCGCGACGCGCCCTTCGTGGCCGAGGCCGATCATGCCGTCTGCATCGGTGGGGCCGCCCCGTCGGACAGTTATTTGAACGTCGAGGCCATCCTTGAGGCCGCGCGGGCGACGGGCGCGTGTGCGGTGCACCCGGGCTATGGTTTTCTGTCTGAGAATGCCGGTTTCGCGGCGGCGGTCGAGGCGGCGGGCCTTGTGTTCATCGGGCCGGAACCCGACGCTATCGCGCGGATGGGCTCCAAGATCGAGGCCAAGGCTGCCGCCGAAGCCGCAGGCGTGCCCGTCCTGCCCGGCTATCGAGGCGAGGATCAGTCCGACGCGCGCCTGCTGCAAGAGGCCGAGGCGCTAGGCACCCCCTTTCTGGTCAAGGCCAGCGCCGGCGGCGGCGGACGCGGGATGCGGCTGGTCTCCGATCCGGGCGACGCACCCGAAGCGATTGCATCTGCCCGGGCCGAAGCGCAGAGCGCCTTCGACGATCCGGCGGTGTTCCTCGAACGCTATGCACCCCGTGCCCGCCACGTCGAAGTGCAGGTTCTGGGCGACACTCACGGCACCGTGCTGCATCTGGGCGACCGCGATTGTTCGCTGCAACGCAACCACCAAAAGCTGATCGAAGAAGCCCCCGCCGCCGATCTTCCCGAGGCTGTGCGCGACCGCATGCGTGCGGCAGCGGTGCGGTTGGCGCAGGCGATCGGCTATCGCTCCGCCGGGACGGTGGAATACCTCTATGACCCCGGGCGCGGTGAATACTACTTTCTGGAAATGAATACCCGGTTGCAGGTGGAACACCCCGTGACCGAGGCGATCACCGGCATCGATCTGGTCGAATGGCAGTTGCGCATCGCGCGGGGCGAGCCGCTGGCGCTGACGCAAGGCGATGTGCAGTTTGACGGGCACGCCATTGAAATCCGCATCGCCGCCGAAAACCCGGCCGAGAATTTCCGCCCCGAAACGGGCGAGATCAGCCTTTGGGCTCCGCCCGCCGGCGTGCGGCTCGATACCGGGGTCGAGGCAGGCTCGGTCGTCAGCCACCATTACGATTCGATGATTGCCAAGCTGATCGTCCACGCGCCGGATCGGGCCGGTGCGATCCGCCGGGCGGTTGTCGCAATGGATGCCTTTGCAGTCGGTGGCGTCGGTCTGAACCTGGCCTATCAGCGCGCGTTGCTGACACACCCGGATTTTGAGGCGTTCCGGCACCATACCTCAGGCCTGCCCGAGATGTTTCCAGGCGGCTGGACTGAACCGTCCGCTGATCCCCGGGACATGGCCCTTGCCGCGATGGCGCTGCATCTGCATCTCGCCCCGGCGGGCGCGTCGCCCTGGGAAAGCCTGGGGTCATGGCGGCTCACGGCCCCTGCGGGGTGGCCCGGTGCAGCATCCTATTGGGAGACGACCAAAGACGACCCGATCCGCGTAAACGGCTCCGGGTCGGTGTTGACAGCCGTACAACTGGACGGCCAGACCATCGCGGTCGAGAGTGCCGCCTTAACAGGATGCCGTCTGAGCGGACGCATCGACGGGGTTCCGTTTTCGCGCACCGCCTATGTCTCGCGCGCGCCGGGTCACTGGCGGGTGCACCTGCAAACCCCTGCCGGAATGACCGCGACAGACCTGCGCACGCTGGAAGACCAGCATCTGCAACGTGCCACCGGCGGGTCTGGCGTCGCTGACCTGTTGTCCGCACCCATGCCCGGCGCCGTTGCCGAGGTGCGTGTCGCACGCGGCGACCGCGTTAAAGCCGGTGACACGCTTGTGGTGCTTGAGGCCATGAAGCTGTTGCAAAGCCTGCCCGCGCCGGTCGCGGGCGTAGTGACGGAAATCTATTGTGCACCGGGCGACACGGTTGCCGGGCACGCCCCACTTATCAAACTCGATCCAGAGGAAAACACATGACCAGACAAGACAACATCACCGCGGCCTCCGGCCCGTTCAACGAAGACCTCAACTTGATCCGCGACCAGCTGCGCCGGTTCATCGAAACCGAGGTGACCGCCAAGGCCGAGCCCTGGGAGGAGGAGGGCATGGTGCCCCGCGACGTGCTGCGCCGGATGGGTGATCTCGGCGTTCTGGGGATGCGCTATGACGAACAGTATGGCGGCGCGGGGCTGGACGTGATGTCCAGCGTGGTTTTGGCCGAAGAGGTCGGGCGATCCACCTTCGGCGGATTCTCGGCCACGGTTCTGGTCCACACCGACATGGCCTCGCCGCATCTGGAAAACGCCGGCACGCCCGAACAGAAGGCGCGGTGGATGCCGTCGATCACCTCTGGCGAAATGATCACCGCCGTCGCCGTGACCGAGCCGGGCGCGGGCTCGGACGTGGCCGGCATGCGCACCCGCGCGGTGCGGGACGGGTCGGATTGGGTGCTGAACGGCACCAAGATGTTCATCACCAACGGCGTGCATGGCGATCTCTACTTTGTCGGCGCCAAGACCGATCCCGATGCCAAGGGGTCGCGCGGGATCACCATGTTTGCGGTCGAAAAAGGCACGCCGGGCTTTTCGGTCGGACGGGCGTTGAACAAGACCGGCTGGCTGTGCTCGGACACTGCCGAACTGATCTTCGAAGATGTCCGCATCCCGGCCGAAAACGTTCTGGGCGAGGTCAACCGCGGCTTCTATTCGGTGATGAAGAACTTCCAGAACGAACGCATCGTCCTGGGTGCGATGGCCTGTGCCGAAGCGCAAACCGCGCTGGACATGACCGTGGATTACGTCAAGCAGCGCAGGGCCTTTGGCGGCGTTCTGTGGGACAAGCAGGCCGTGCGCCAACGGCTGGCCGACTGTCAGACGCGGATCGCGGCAGGACGTCAGCTGGTCTATCACGCCGCCGGTCTGGATGCCGCGGGCGGTGACTGCGTGAAAGAGGTCTCAATGGTCAAAGCCTATTGCGGCGAACTGGTGAACAGCGTGCTTTATGACTGCGTCCAGTTTCACGGCGGCATGGGTTATATGCGCGAAACACCGGTGGAACGCATGTCACGCGATGCCCGTGTGCAGGCCATCGGCGGCGGGGCGAGCGAAGTCATGTTGGAAGAAGTCGCCAAGCGCATGTGAGCTTACTATCCAAAAAATAACAATCTTCAGAAACAAGGACGAAAAAGATGAATCTGGAAACCACTCAAAGCCAATCAGTCGCAAGACTGACCCGAGAAATCTCGATAATACTCGTCGGCACAATTCTTTTGGCACTATCCGCCAAAATCGTGGTGCCGTTCTACCCCGTACCTATGTCTACACAGACCCTGGTTGTCTTGGGTCTGGGCCTTTTCCTGGGGCCGGTGCGCAGTAGTCTTGTTGTTGTGACATACCTTTTTGAAGGTCTGCTTGGCCTGCCGGTCTTCGCAGGCACGCCTCCGGCTCCGGCCGGACTGGCGTATATTGCGGGTCCCACAGGCGGATACCTGATAGGCTTCGCACTTGCAGCGGCGGCTGCCGGTTGGGTTGTTCAAGCACTGCAAGGACTTTGGCCTTCATTCAGAGCATCTGTCGCGGTCTTTTTGGGCTCGATACTCATGTATTGCGCAGGGCTGTTCTGGTTGGGTGGCTTTGTCGGCTATGGCGAAAAGTTGCTGAACGCCGGTCTTTACCCGTTCCTTCTCGGGGATCTGACGAAGGCGACAATTGCTGTAGTTCTGTATACTGCTTACCATAATCGCCGCGCTGTGTGACTGCCAGCCCAAGACTGTATCAGACTGTTTCAGTCTCATACGGTCTTGGTCCAATATAAGTTGAAATGGTCCGATGCCGGATTTGACAGGCACCGGACGCCAGCCTGAGGTTTCCGGCGCCATGCGAGAGCAATGCGCAAAACTGTGCGAACCAAATTGTTCGCAATCAATACCTGGTCGCACACAATGAAAAGAAGCAGCATGTTTTTCTCAGAGCCGGAGCCTTGCCGCGCGAAGGGAGTCGAATTGGCCCCTGGAATTCTGAGGATCGTCGCGAACAATCCCGGAAAGATGACCTACCACGGGACAAATAGCTACATCATTGATACGCCTGATGGTCGGTTCATAATCGACCCCGGCCCAGCAGAAGACAGTACACATTTCGAGGCAATCATCAAAAATTTGGGGGCCAAACCATCCGGGATTCTGCTCACACACCACCATTCTGATCATTTTGGAGTCGTCCCAGCCCTGCGAGCACGGACAGACGCACCTGTTTATGCCTCACGGGCATTCCCTGACGATGCATTTCGACCTGACCGGTTTCTGGAGGACGGACAGGTCATTGCCGGTCTTACCGTCCTGCACACACCTGGTCACGCGAGCGACCACCTTTGTTTCGCGAGACCTGACGGAGTGCTCTTCACGGGCGACCACGTTATGAGTTGGAACAGTTCGATCGTCAGCCCCCCTGACGGAAACATGCACGACTACTGCGCGCAGCTACAGCGGCTGATTGAGCGCGACGATAGGATCTACTTTCCGGGGCACGGACCTATACTCCGGGATCCGCAACCTTACGTCAAACGGTTGCTTTCCAACCGCATGCGTCGCGAGGCGGAGATCCTCGCCCACCTCTCAAACACCCCGGATTCGGTCCAGAATATCGCCGCTTCCGTCTACCAGAAAACCGACCCACATATCGCAATGGCCGCAGAACGAAACGTTGCGGCGCATCTGGAGAAGCTGTTGTCTGAGTCGCGGGTGGTACAAGATGGCGAGGCCTGGAAATTAACATAAACTTCATTACAGGCTAAAATATTGTAGCCGGGGCACATTCTAAACTGGGTTGCGACACTTCCGGTATCTTGCTGAAAAAGCAAGGAGAACAGACATGGCACATACAGAGCTGGATTTGCGTGAAAGACGCATCATCGAGGACATGCTCAGAGCAAAATTCTCGATCAACAAAATAGCCGCTGAGCTTGGGAGACACCGCTCAACAGTCTATCGCGACATAAAGCGGAATTTTTACATTGATGGCGAAATGCCAAATCTCAGTGGCTACTATTGTGTGATTGCACAGCGGAAGGCAGAAGCTCGACGTGCGCGGCGGCGGAAATTGATCCGTCTCCCTAAGCTTCGGAAGGCTGTTATCACTCAGTTGAAAGAAGGCTGGTCGCCCGAGCAGATTGCCGGTCGGCTTACATTCGAAGGACATGCCATTCGCGTCAGCCATGAGACGATCTACGCCCATGTTTACAGCGCTGAGGGACAATCCGAAGAATTAGCCAGATACCTTCCAAGTCGTCGCAAGAAACGACGGTCCCGGTATGCCAGACGCCCCCGAGACCAGGTATTCCCGCTGGATCGGTCCATTCACGAGCGCCCTGAACATGTGAAGACACGCGAGGCGTTCGGTGACTGGGAAGGCGATCTGATGATCTTTGAACGTGCCAATGGCAAGATGAACGTGGCTTCGCTCGTCGAACGCAAGACCAGGTTCGCCGTCCTGTTTCGCAACAACGACCGCAGTTCGACCCACTTCATGCGCAAGCTGATGGATGTGATGGAACCCCTACCCCAGCCGGCCCGCAAATCGATCACCTTTGACCGTGGTTTCGAATTCCGGGAGTGGAGAAAGCTCAAGTCGGGCATCGGCACTGACAGCTGGTTTTGTGACCCACAAGCACCCTGGCAAAAAGGCTCGGTCGAGAACCTCAACAAACGCGCACGGCGATATCTTCCCCGTGACACCCAGCTCGCGGCGCTCTCAAATCGCAATATGAAGGCGATTTGTGACCGCCTCAACGGCACGCCAAGAAAGTGCCTTGGTTGGCGCACACCGACGGAAGCGTTCAGGGAAGAGTTGAGGAAACTGAGATAGCGGAAACTGTCGCAACGACCCTTGAGACACCACGCAAAGCAGTAATGTCACCCATCGGCAAAGCAGAAGTGTCACTCTCCTTGCATACGGTAGCGAGGATTAGTGGACATGGGATGGGTGACGATGAGTGAGCGCGAGTTGAACCGCGTTGAGGTTTTGGCGCAGGTCGACGATGGTCGGCTGACGGTAGCTAATGCGGCGAACATGTTGGATCTGACACGGCGGCAAGTGTTTCGGCTTTTAAAGCGATACCGCCAGGACGGCGCCTCAGCGATCCGGCATAAGTCGCGTGGGCGCGCGCCGAACAACCAAATCCACTCAGCCAAACGCGATTATGCGCTGACCGTCATCAAGGAACATTATCCGGACTTCGGGCCGACGCTTGCGGCTGAGATGTTGGCCGAACATCATGGGTTAAAGGTCTCGCGTGAGACGGTGCGCAAGTGGATGGTTGAAGATGGCATCTGGCTGTCTCGCAAGCAGCGCCGCCAGTTTCATCAACCTCGCCTGCGCCGGGAATGCTTCGGTGAGCTGATCCAGATCGACGGCTCGGACCATCGCTGGTTTGAAGACCGCGCACCACCTTGCACCCTGCTTGTGTTCATTGATGACGCGACCAGCACGCTCATGGAACTGCGGTTTGTGAAGTCAGAGAGCACGTTCAGCTACTTTGAAGCTTTGGAAAGCTATCTGCACAAACACGGTCGCCCGGTCGCGTTCTATTCTGACAAGCACACGGTGTTCCGTGTCTCCAAAGAGGACGCCAAGGGTGGTGCGCGGATCACCCAGTTTGGTCGGGCGCTGAGTGAGCTGAACATCGAGATTCTCTGCGCCAATTCGAGCCAGGCCAAAGGCCGTGTCGAACGCGCCAACCGCACGTTGCAGGATCGGCTGGTCAAGGAACTGCGCATCGCGGGCATTTCAGACATGGAAGCTGGAAACGCCTATTTGCAAGGCTTCAAAGGCCGCCACAACGCCAGGTTCGCCAAGGCCCCGGCCAGGTCGGACAACCTGCATCGCGCGCTCAATGTCGAGCCGGATCGGCTGGCAGATGTGCTGTGCTGGCGCGAGAACCGCTATGTCGGCAGGCAGTTGACGTTCTCCTACGACCGCAAGCGGATCATGCTCGAAGAGAGTGACATCACGCGCGGGCTGGTTGGCAAATACGTGGACACCTACGCCTTTGTTGATGGCCGGTTCGAGGTGCGCTCCAAAGGCCGCTCCCTGCCCTACACAGTCTTCGACATGGATCAGCGCGTCACCCATGCGGCAATCACCAGCAACAAAAACCTGAGCGCAGTTCTGGAACACATCAAGGAGATGCAGGACGCCGCGCCGCCAAAGCCGAAGGTGCGGACAAATTCCGAGAAGATGGGTTATAAACCGAATGGGCGGCGTCCTGGCAGGCCCTCAGGGTCGAAAGCCAAGAAGAAGATTGCGCAGGCGGCGGAATAGGCCAAAATCGACGGTATGACTGAGGACGAGCCAGAGATCATCTTTTCCGAATACACCCAGACCGTCACCATCGACGGGCATCACTTTGACGTCGAGATTTACAAGACCAGCATCGATCCCGGCTGGATCCTGTCAGTTGAGAACCAATTCGGCACGTTGACGATTTCAGACAATCCGCCCTTCTTTGGTGATGTCCTTGCGTGGCGTGCCTTTGAAAAGATCGTGCGCGAAGACGGCGTCAGAGCATTCTACAATCAGACCGAACAACGGAAGCTGGGTCTCTAAGCCAATCCCCGCAAGGCTTTTCAGCCCTTCGATATGTGGGGTCTCCGGGCTGCAAAGCCTTGCTACCGTCGCGCCCAGTAGTGACATTCCTGCTTTGCAAACCCAGTGACATTTCTGAATGGTGTTTACAAATATCCAGCGACGGCGCGCGCTACCCTCAAGTGCGACTCTTGTTAGAAAACAGTAGTTTATCTAATGAGAGGAATCGGTATGGGAGCCGTTTACGACCAACTGAGTATCACAGAACGACGCAAGATAGAACGCTGGAGACACGCTAAGGTCCCAGTTGACGAGATGGCGCGCGTTCTGAAGCGCTGCAGATCAACGATATTTCGCGAGCTAAAGCGCAACTATTTCTCGGATGAGAGCATGCCGGGATGCGATGGCTATTACGGTGCCGCTGCCCATATGATGCAAGCGGAACGTCGTGCTCGAGAGCGCAAACTGATCAAACATCCTGAGCTTCGTAAGCGCGTGATCGAGCGTATAAAGAACGGCTGGACACCAGAGCAGATTAGTAACCGTATGATCCACGAGCGCGCGCCCCTCAGGGTCTGTCAGGAAACCATCTATCGCTACATCTATTCCAAGGAAGGTCAGCGCGAAGACCTATGGTGGTATCTACCGACCCACCGTGTCGCCCGCAGACCACGTCGCACCAGAAGGCGCAGAGAACCCAAATTCCACCGCGATGTCAGCATTCTATTCCGACCCGATGATGTCGCTCATCGCCGTCAGTTCGGCCATTGGGAAGCTGATTTGATGCTGGGTGGATTCACAAACGAAGTGCAAATTCTTTACAAATACAGACAGTTGCATGGAGTATGAAGAATGGGGATTCACTACTGTCACCTGAATCTGGACGAACGTCGCAAGCTTGCAAAGTGGCTTGAAGCCAAAATGCCGATTTCAGAGATCGCGGATCGACTGGGTCGCGATCCGTCCACGATCTATCGAGACATTAAGCGTAATCGGTACACGGACGGCGAACTGCCTGAGCTAAACGGGTATCACGCGCTCGTCGCTCAGGACAAATATGAGCAGCGCCGCGCGATCCATCGCAAGATGATCATTCACCCTGATTTGAAAGCCGCCATCGAAGACCGCCTGAAGGCTGGCTGGTCGCCCGAACAGATAGCCGGCAGGATGCGGCTCGAACGGCACCCGATCCGCGTGAGCCACGAGACGATCTATCGCTTTGCCTATTCCAAAGACGGTCGCGAGGAACAGTTCTACCGCCATCTCCCCGAGCATCGCCGCCGCCGTCGGCCGCGTGGTTACCGCAGGCACAACAGAACCCACATATTCGACATTCAAAGCCTGGCACACAGGCCTGAGCGTGTCTCAGAACGCTTAGAATTTGGCCATTGGGAGTGCGACTTGATGATGTTCCGCAAGGAGCATGGGAAGGTAAACGTGACGTCATTGGTGGAACGCGTCAGCCGCTATGCCGTCGTGATGCGTAATGAAGATCGACAATCCAAACCGATCATGGAGTCCCTGATCAACGGGTTGGTTCCCCTGCCCGCCGACGCGCGCAAGTCAATCACCTTCGACCGCGGCACCGAGTTCTCGGCCTGGAAATATCTCAAGGCCGGAATCGGAGCGGAAGCCTGGTTCTGTGACCCGCAAGCGCCCTATCAGAAAGGCACTGTTGAGAATACGAACAACAGGTTGCGTCGATACCTGCCAAGATCAACCGCACCGACGGCGCTCACAAATCGATATTTGAGGTCGATTTGCCACCGCCTCAACGCGACGCCGCGCAAATGTCTTGGCTACCGGACGCCCGCTGAGGTCTTTGAAAGCAACCTGATGGAAATACAGAACCGGTTGGCGTAAAACGAGATATCAAGGACTGCACTTCACCGTGAACTCACAGACGCGCGCATTCTTACACCACGAAGGGCCGTTTCGGAGGGCGAATATCTGGCAGCGATGACAGCCGCTGACGCCCGCGGAAACATGTCACCAGAAAGAGAAATTAGCGCACTTCAGAAATGAATTTCTCGATATCATTGATTTATGTCAAAGCTCCTAGTTTTCCTTACCGATCTGCAATCAGGCAAAAATTTGCGTAGCCACATAGTTTGCAAGCCGGATGCGGTGGGCGGAAAACCCAAGGCATCTGTGAAATCGCAAACCAAAATCTGGAGCATTGACCTGTAGGCCGACACGCTTGGTGGAATCGCGTAAATCGTGTATTGTAGGTAATTATTCTGATTGAGGTTTCGTGATGACGACACCGAATTTCCGCGTCTGTTTTTTCATTCTGGTATTTGCCGCGACTCAAGCGCCGGCAGAGGACTCCGCCTTTTTTGCCAATATTCCGATCCGGGGTGCGATTTCAGACGAGACGGCGCGGTTCATCGCCGAAAATTCAGTCACCACGGCCGCGTTGCGGACCGCGGGGTCACTGGACGATCTGGTACGCGAAACCTGCGGGTTTGTGTCGCCCAACAACCGAAAGGTGTTTGCCGAGGCGGTCAGGATGCAAGGCGGAAACGTGGACGCAGATGGACTCTTTTTCGTTCACGCAGAGCAAACCGATGTACCGGACTGCCTGCCGGACGAACAGGAGGTGCGTTTGGTCGGGCGCTTGCCCAGCCGCGATGATACGCTGTCGAGTATCTTCGAACGCGACGCCCCCGGCAGGTTATACACGGCTCAAGCCCAGAGTGGGCCAGCCACTGCAATGCTGGATGCGCCGCAGATTTCCGCATCAGCTCCGAACGACACCAGAACCATTTTGGCTGGCTTTGACGATGGTGCAACCGTGGCGGGCCTCGCCGTGAGCGCCGAGGCCATTTTGCGCAACGCGGGGATCGACTCGACTGACCGCAGTCGCTTAGCCTATGAAGGCTTCGCCCTGGTGCGGAATCTCGAAGGTATGGGCATCGACCGCAGCACGGCGCAGGGCGCTCTGAGGCAGGCTCTCACCACCATTGACAACGACATCACCGACGGGGTGCTGCGCGACGTGGGCGCGGCCATCGACGCGCGCCAGCAGGTGCCGCAGCTGGAGGAGGTCCCGCTGACGCGGCCGTTCTGCCAGAGCAATCCTGCATTTTGCAACGTCGAGGCGTCGGGTGTGCGAATCCGCCTATCGGATCTGCCCGCAGATGTGGCGACTACGCTAAACCCGCGCAGTCGGGTCCGTGACATCGACACGTTTTATGCGAGCGTGCCCATTATATCGGCCGCGCCGGTGGCGCAAACCGCCAAGGTGCAATTCCGCAGCCGATCGGCGTTGTTGGAAAACGGTTGGAACCCGGCCTCGGCCGGGGGCCTTTCTATACAGACTGACTTACTTGGTATCACCTATGAGGAGGCGCCTCCGCTCGAGCGCTCGCAGCTGTCGATCTTCAAGGACGTAGGCGACTCCGGGGCGACAAGAAGATGTTCACAGGACGCTCCGTCGGCTTGGGGTGGTTCTAGATTCCAAGCGGACTTTCGCGAGGCTGTGAGCGGCGCCATCGCGGCTAAGAAAACGCTTCTGGGCGAGTCAGCAAACCGGACCAAGATACTGATCCTAGACGGTGGTTTCTTCCGGTTAGAGACTGCGGATTTTGGCGGGGTGGAATGGGCTCTCATGGGGGGAAATGACGGCCATTCCAGTGCCAATAGCATGGACAACATGCCGGAGCCGGAGATGAAAAATGTGGTGCATGGCACTGCCGTTACCAGCCTAGCACTGGGAGGCCCCGGTCTTATGGATCTCAGTCGCACTGAGGGGCTTCCGATCACCGTCCAAAGCAAACGGATCTACCGAGGCTACCGGAAACGAGGGCCGGACCCCGAAGATTTAGTTTTTACCCTGTTGGATAACGTTGCGATGACGATCCGCAAAAACAGAGCCTCCATTGTCAACCTGAGCTTTGGGTCGGTTGACGACAACGACGCCTATTTGCGTGGAATACAGGATACCCTTTTTAACCCATTGGCGCCGCTGCTGGTGGTCGCAGCCGGAAACCTCGGTAACAACGACAGCGACAAAGGGCAGCCGGTGACCGTCAAGGGACTGAAGCCGCAAAGCTGGGGCACGGACGCCGCGGACGCGCAGCACGGCGGCTGGAACATGATCGTGGTCGCCGCGATGGACTCTGGCAGTCGGCCGCCGGGTCTTGCGTGGTTCTCGAATCACGGCGAGGACGTGGTGTTCCTGGGTGCGCCAGGCTGCAATGTAGCGGCCCTCCGCGCCAAACGCGAGGGCGTGTACGACACAAGCCAATTCAGCGGCACGTCTTTCGCTGCACCAATTGTGACCTTCACCGCGTCGGTCCTTAACAGCGTGATGCCATCGGAAAAACAGCGCTCACCTTGGCTGCGGGCGCGGTTGCTGGCTAGCGCTGACTTAGAATTCAGCGTGGCGCGGGGCAAAATTCGAATGGGACGCGTGCTGAATCCGGTGGACGCGCTACGGATCTACGAGGACATCGTGACCTTTCGTGACACGGACGGTGCACTGACGACACTGCGCGGCCGGATCACTGAGATTTCTGGGCGCCGGTCGTTCCGCATGAACGCGGTCTGCGATTTCGGCTACACCGCTTCTCATCATATGCTCCGCCTTTACCCCAAGCCCGATGGTACTCAAGGTGCTGACCGGCTGTGGTATGTCGATCTGATCAGCGACCAGGACGAGTTCCTGTCTCAGCTCTGCGACGTCCGAGGCGGCGATCCGGTGGTGCTGCAAACTGACGAGGGCAGCCACACTATCAATCTGTCCGACATCGAGGACATCAAGTTCGCCGTCGAAAGGAGCGAGTCATGATCCGGCCTGTTAAATCTTACCTGAGTGTACTCTTGTCTCTATTTCTGGCGCATGGCGCCGCCGCCCAAAGCTTCGCATTGGCCCGTGCGTCGGACGAATTGCAGCCGCCGGGTCAAGCAGAGGGCGTTCTCGAGACCGTCGACATCGAGATCGGCGGGCAGATCTACGAAATCGGCTTTATGACCGACGCCAGCGGCAACGCGGTCTATCAGGGCGATATCGTCCTTGGCACCGCAGCCGAACTGTTTGATCTTGAGGCGCGAGGCGGTATTTCGCTGCAAGGCCTTGCGGAGGTCGACAGCGGGCTATTCGGCCTGGTCACGAAAGACACTTCACTTTTGTGGCCCGGCGGTAGGATCCCCTACCGCATCGATGCCAGCGTGCCTGGGGACTGGGTGCCGCGGGTGCGCCAGGCAATTCGGCATTGGGAATCTAAGACCGCGATCCGCTTTGACGAGATCTCGGGGTCTCCACAGTCAAGCCATGTAGTATTCTTCGACGATCCCAAGGGCAACAGCTGCCAGACGATTTTGGGACGCCCGAGATCCGGCGCGCGCATGGTGCAGTTGGCGGACTGGTGCCAATGGGGCAGCATCGCGCACGAGATCGGCCACGTGCTGGGCATGCATCACGAGAACGCACGCTCGGACCGTTCGAATTTCATCGAAGTCGCCTTTTCCTCGACTGCTACGAAGCTAATGAAGGCGCAGTTCGACGCCGATCCGCAGTGGTTTCAAGACGTCGGCCCCTACTGCTACAGTTCGATGCTGCACTATGGCCGTACTGATGCGGCGGGATCCTTCGTGATTACACCAAAGTCCAATCCCGGCGGGGCCTGGACCGGCAATCCTGCGAAGATAGGGCAGCGCGGTAGTCTAGCCGCGTGCGACATCGCCGCAATCAACGGGCTTTACGGTTTTGATCAGTCTCCGCTGCAGGATACGCAGGACTCCACGATGATGGCCGTCGCCCCAGGCTTCGAGGGCGATCTGCTGTTTCAGTCAGAGGGCTGCGAGGTTGAGCGGCGCTGCCTGCTGGTCAACGACCTAACCTACGCCGATGCTGGGAACACGTACTGGAAGGCGTCGCGCCGGGACCCGGGCGCAGCGCCTGAGGTGCTAACCGGCACCACAGACGGTGCGTCCATCCCTGACTGGGCGCAGCCGCTGATCGGGCAACCCTTCGATCCCGAATTCATCAAGGCCGCGGTGGTGCATGACCACTATACCTATCCCGAAAACCGGGTGCGGAGTTACTGGCGCACACAGAGGGTGTTCTACGAGATGCTGCTGGACGAGGGCGTCTCGGTGGCCAAGGCACGGATCATGTATCTGGCGGTGTTGCTCGGCGGGCGCAAGTGGATCGCGCTCGTACCAGGGGACAATTGCGGTGAGGGCTGTCTGAACGACCTAGCCAGTCTTCCCGGCGGCGCCGTTAGTGCGCGCACCTCGGACCCCGAGGCGGTGAGGGTGTCGCGTGACTGGCCCGAAACTTATGACTCGGAGGAATTCGACGACGCGATGCGCCGAGGTCTGGCAGCCTTGGCGCTGTACGGAGAGGCGATGACGCCAGACGATGTCGAGATGCTGGCAGCTGCCCTGCAGCCGGACCAGCCTGTCTTCAGCCTTGCCGACAGCTATGCACTGGAAGGGCTCGCCGATCCGCTGCTGCGCGGCGACTGAGGGCAACGGGGACTGTTGCATTGTTTAGGTGAGGCCGGGTTGGGTCGATGTAGGTTTTCCGGATCATGCGTCGGCAAACAACTGGCCGATGAATTTTATCTCCCCTCGAACGTCTGGTTGCTTATGATGGATCCAATTGATAGTTCTGATCGTCTCAATCCCACTCAGGGACGCTTTGGCTGATCGCAAGGATCGAAAGCTCTGTCGGTAGCCAAGAAGCCGTTTCATGGCTGCATGATCGCTCTCGATGAGATTGTTGCGCCACTTTCTGTTGATGTGTCGCATGCTGTCAAAATGTGGATCATAGCGATGATTGATTTCGCAAATGGCGCGTCAATAGGTCTGCGTTTTGTCGGTCACAATTGTCACGGGCCGGCGCAGTCGCACACGCTCGATCGCCTTGTTCACAAAAGCTTTAGCAGCCTTCGCGTCCCGTCGTGTGGTGAGGCGAAAATCGACCATCTGACCATTCGCGTCGGCGGCCCGCCACAGGTAGCGTCACTTGCCGCTCACCCACACATAGGTCTCATCAACATGCCAATCGACGCTGGCCCGGCGTAAAAACTTTTCCGCCCGTTTGGTCAATTCAGGTCAGAATTTCTGAACCCAGCGATACACCGTAGACCGATCAATAGTGATTCCCCGCTCTGCGAGCAGATCCACCACGTCCTGATAGGACAGAGGGTAGCGCAGATACCACCGCACCGCAAAATGGATGATGGTGCGCGGAAAACGGGGATGCTTGAAGTATTTCACCAGAAAGAGAAACCAGCGCACTTCAGAAAATAAAACAATTAACATCAGAGGCTTATGTCGAAGCTCAAAATTTGTTTTACCGTTCTGCGACCAGACAAAAATTTGCGTAGCCATATAGTTTGCAAGCCGGTTGCGGCGGGCAGAAAACCCGAGGCTCCGGTGAAATCGCAAACCAAAATCTGGAGCATTACCGATGAAGAAGTCACTGTCCCGCAAGCCCGCGCGTGCAACGAAGAAAACGAAATTCGAAATGTCGCCATCCATGCAGGCCCGCATGGAAAAAGCGATGATCTCAATCGGCATCATCGCCGGTCAACAGGCCCGAAAGGACGATAAGGTCCAGCGTGAGGCCCGCCTTGCTATCGCTGAAACCTTCGACGAATGGATCGACTGGCTCGAAGACGAGGCACCCGATCAGATCGAAGAAATGTTCTTTGAACTGGGCTGCTTCGCTACAGCTACGAACAGGCGCCGGATGTTCTAACATGCGAAAGCGCCTGAAGGCGTGGCGGAGCGCGCGCAGGAGCAGGTAGATCAGTGGAAGGGAGAGGAAGAAGCGGCCAAGATCGCAGCGGCGGAAGCGGGCACCCACAAAACTGACGACGCGCGAAACAACACCGCGGACTGATTATTATTTCACAGTCAAGAAAGTTCGCTGAAGTCCAACTCCCCCTCTCGAATACGCCCTTCAAGGGGCTCTGACTTCTCGACATTATGCCACGCGATCTCCAATGGGATGTCCATTTTACCTCATCCTTCTATGTCTCCTGCAAGGTGGTGCGCTCGCCTTCCGCCGATCCGGCCAGAGAAAGGAATGCTCAAGCGTCCTGCCTTCCAGGGCCAAACTTCCCGCATAAGTTCTCCGTTCCGCCCGGCCCCTGGGGCGTAGCGGACAGTTGCCAACGGCCCTCTGGCCCACCCACCCGGTGATAACCGCGGGCCTGCCGGGCAACTCCAGGAAATTCGCTTAGCTTTTCTGGCCGGGGCGTCGCGGCAACATCAGGATTAAACTTTGTCCTCTAAGCCGCCCCCGATTGCTCGGCCGCCACCAGAGACAGAGGATCGCGACAGTAGCGCTCAATGCAAGTTCGGACAATCGGACTGGCCTGCTCGGTGATATGCGCCCAAGCCGCCTCGCCCAGGAAAACCTCTCCGCCGTGGTCGCGGCACATACTCTCCAGCCAGTCTCGGAAAGGCGAAGCTGTCTCATCGAAAATGACCAGGCGGGGCGTATACCCCGAATAGCTACAATCCGCCGCCATCGACATATCGTCTCCAAGATTTTCCCGGCTCAGAGCGACATCATGAGCACGGTACTTCAAATAATAGAGAAGAGATGGGCCTAACCGGCAGGTTGGCAAGACCCTGTTCTCCAGCCGCCTATTCGGCGGTGAAAGCAGGCCCGTTATGGAGATGGGTCCAACCGGCAGGTCGGCAAAACCCTGATCTCCAGCCGCCTCTTCGGCGGTAAACCCAAGGCCCCCCGAAGGGGGCCCTGGTAAGAAGATGGGAGCAACCGCGCATCGGCGGGACTCTCATCTCACTCCGCTTCTTGAGCGGGGTGCCTGATGGGCCTAGGTCAGAGGAAGCAAGCTTCCGTTCGTCTTCTAGGCCGCCTCTTCGGCGGTGAAAGCAGGCCCGTTATGGAGATGGGTCCAACCGACAGGTCGGCAAAACCTCAATCTCCAGCCGCCTATTCGGCGGTGAACCCAAGGCCCCCCGAAGGGGGCCCTGGTAAGAAGATGGGAGCAACCGCGCGGCGGCGGAACTCCTATCTTGGACCGCTTCTTGAGCGGGTTGCCTGATGGGCCCAGGTCAGAGGAAGCATGCTCCCGTTCGTCTTCTAAGCCGCCTCTTCGGCGGTGAAAGTAGGCCCGTTGAAGAGATGGGTCCAACCGGCAGGCCAGCAAAACCTCAATCTCCAGCCGCCTGTTCGGCGGCCTAATAAATATCTGGGGGCGTTTTGTTGGACCCGGTAATCATATTCGTGCTTTTCTGCAAAAAAATTCACAATGCCTGTTCCCGCCTTTATGCCGTGAACACCAAGCTCGGTTTACCTTTTTGGATTTTTGAGTTCGCGGGAGGTAAAGCGGAGCCACGTCGCCGCGCAGAGGTTTGAGGGGGGGGCGACGGCTTTTGGTCTTGCAGCGCCGGAAGCTCTTCTGCTCTACCCGGCGCCTCGCCTTCAGGCAGACCAGCTGCAAATGAGAGGGCCGTTTTCGACGATGTCATTGGCAAGGAACGTGACAACCGCAGGGTAGTAGCGCAGCAGGTCCTTCCATTCCGCAGCCCGTGCATCCAAATCGTGCAATTCCTCGGGGATGTCGGACAAAGCATCGGCCAGAGTGAGGCCCGAAGCCGCGAGCTCTTTTTCGAGCATGGTCGCAACCACTGCTAACGTGCCGAGGGTGACATAGAAGTCGCTATAGCCCTCATAGACATTACCTCCAGAGCCTTTCGCAAACGCGTCAAAGAGACGGTCGTGGTTGCGCAGGTAAAACACCTCCTCCCCATCCCGGTAAAAGCCCATATCCAGTCCCATCTGTGTATCCTTTCCTATGTGATGGTTTCAGTTGAGCGGCACCTGCAGTGCCTAAAAATGAACTAAGAACCTTTTTCTGAGGCCGATAATCAAATCGTGCAGTTTCTCGAAAAAAGTCTCACCGCGTGCAAATGGAGCGGACAGTCACAGCAGCTTTGCCCTTCCCAAGGGCGGTACAACCTCCCGCACGCGCGCTTATGAGGTGAAAGTGTCGGGCTCCCATCGAGGCAGGGGCCCAGACATTTCAAGGTGAAATCCTCAGCAATCCCGCCCTCATCAAAGCTCGGCGCGATCAAATCGGTATCCGTTGAGATAAACGGCAAGGCTTTAGAGAAGACAACAAAAGAAGGTCTTCACGCAGCGGCTGCAACCAGGCGTTCCATGCGGGCTTTCTCAAGCCACTCTTCAAAGCCGAGGATGGTTTGCCGGGAACTGACAGCCTGCATCCAATCTGCAAGTGGATCGCTACCGGTATGCGTCAGATCGTCGTCGATGTGGCCATTTGCCATCCAGCTCTCCTGCTGGATGCGCCCCAGCCAGTCATAGAGCGATGGGATTCTGCCACGGCAATCTTCCTTTACATGCTGTTCACCGATCCAGCGAACCGGGATGACCCGGCCCGCGCTGTTGGTCAACGAGCGGCCGAATACCCGCTCTGCTTCAAAGATCCCTTGGGTGTGATGACGCAACGCACGGTGCGTAAAATACGCCATATGCTCTTTTGAGGCATCATACCAATCGTGAACCGCCTGGTAGTCCGCCGCCTCACCACCAAAGCGGCGCGCTGAACTCAATGCATGATGAAGAGGATGCGCCATATTATTGATCCCTATGGAGTTCAGGTTCGGCTTCTTCGTAACCGTAGTCACAGTAGCTTAGATCGATCTTGTCCCGCTGCAGGTCCCATTCCAATTCACCACCCCCGCCGCAGTCGATCTCGAAGCCGGGGTTATAGGAATAGGCAAAATCCCAGCAGAAATTCTCCAGGCGGTCATGCAGATCATCGCAAAGGGAGATATCTGAAGGCGTGAGGTGGTATCCTTCGATATTACCGGAATCGCTGTAGCCTTCGTAGTAGACGCGTGCCTCGGTGACACCCGCCCTGCGCAGGTCGGTGGCAAGTGCGGCACGGGTAGCGGCAAGCTTTTCTTCAGCTGCATCTCTTTCAGCCGACATTCGGCTCAGGTAAGTATTCTCTTGTGTCATTTTGTTCTTTCCAAAAGGTTTATGAGGGGGAGGTCAAAGTTACATGGCTTGGGGGGGTGCAGAGCCCCCCGCATGCGCTTGCTTATGAAGTGGCAGTAACGGGCGCGCCGTCGACCCAAGGCCCCAGCCATCTCTCAGTGGAATCTTCCGAGCACCCGCCGTCGCCAAAGCCTGTGACGATCAGTTGAGTATCCGTTGCGATAAACGGCAACTCTTTAGAACAGGTGAAAAAGTCACAGAGCGCTGCTGCGCCAGCGAGAAAGGCGCGCCGCTTTGTGGGCAGCGGTTTCGGGCGCGGATGGTCCACCCTCGATCCAAAGAGGTGCCGGTCTTTTTCAGGGACTCGGAAAGACAGCCCCCAAACCCAACCCTCAGGGTGTTTCTCGAGAGAAAAATCGATTATTTCCTCCCCGTCCAGGCGGTCATATAGCCAAACTATCCCTGCCGGCGACAAACGGTCTTTCGCCAGCAGAGCCAAGAGAACGACTATATCCAGAGGTGTCGCATTATCGTTCGTCATGAACGTATCCTTTCCCAATCGAAGGAAGGCCACTGCGGCCTTCCTGATCATGAGATCGGATCAACCGAATGGCGACGGGAATGCCCTGAGCAACTTTCTGTGCCAACTCCTCCCTTTTAGGCGACAAGGCATTGTTTAGATTGAATATTTTTTCTCGCCCCTATGGACCTGCGCGCGCCCATGGGCGCGCAAGTGCTCGGGGAGAGCGCCCCTCCCCCGTGGAACGACGGGATCTTGAAAAGGTCGAGATTGTCTATCTCATCCCCCGCTACCGCGGTGCGGAGGGGAAACATGGAGGCACGGATCGAGGAGGCAGCCCCCCGGTGGGATCGTAGCAACGGCCTATTCCGGGCTGCCTTCCGTCCATCGCCTCGAAGAGACAAGGGGACTCACAGGTATGCGCCAAAGAGCGCACAGGAGACATGTGGCCGACCCTGGAAAAGCCCATTCCACCCCCGCCCCCCAGCGAGGGACGAACCGCAGAGCTGCGACCTCGGCCTCAAAGGCGGATCGCCGGGCCTTAGTTTCTGGGCCCGCGATGACCTTCACGGAGGGGCCGGGGTCAGAAAACCTTCAGCGTGCGTGTGGTATGCGCGAGAACCGCCATCCTGCGGTCGGCCCGGTGACCGGACGGCCCGGCGCTGGCCTCAATTTGGCGCAAAGGTGCCCCATGTCCGTTCAGGGATGGCGGACACATGGCAAGGCGAGGAGATCCCATGATCCGGCTCCCATAAAAAAGGGGGGTGTCCCGCGCCTGTGACACCCAGCCATCCACAGACACGAGAAGTATGTGATATGTGACCGCCTTGAAATGAGCGGTTCTGGCGCATGTCAGATGGGCAGCTCAGTCTCTAACACTTTCAAAATGGCAAGCTTTTCATGCGAACTGCGGCAAGGCATGCAGGCCACGGTCAAAGCTCTCTGCAAAAGAGGCTCGAAACGGCAGGAGGGGGCACCCACAATATTGAGGTCCCCAAGCGCGGCCTTTGCAATTTTCCTGATCGCCGCCTCAGAGAGTGCGACATGGCTTTTCTTCTTGTCGCTTGCCCAGATCGTCTCCCGCTCGATCCCCACGAGCGCCCAATGCGTGGACCCACGCTCAAGGGTAAGCGACGTCGTGATAACTTGCAGACCCGCTTTCGCATAAGAGTTTCCTGGCCCGCCCGGCCTGTATTGAACCTGCGTCCCCAGCAGAGATTTTTTCGTGGCCCCCCGCTCGATAAAGGCCTGCTCAACCTCGTGCGCGAGCGCCTCCACGGCACGTGCCGTGGTAATCGCATGGGCTCTCGCCCGCCCGTTGACCTGTTTCAACGCCTCCTCGATGCGCAGCGCATTGCCGGGTTTGATGACGATTTTCCTCATGACTTCGGTACCCTTTCTCCTGGACCTCTTTGAAGTTCGAAAAAGGCCGGTCTTGGCCTTCCCAAGGAGGAATTGGGATGAACCCGAAGGAGACAGAAGAAATCTCGTCGTCTTTGAGAAAGTATTGGCCCGGGATGTCCTGCCTTTCACCTGCCAGCGTCAGCTTCTGTCGACAAGACGATGAACTGGGGCCCCATGGGTCATCCGAAGGGTGCTGGGTGTTCCTTCAGACAATTGACTATAGAGATCATCAAAAGCCATGACCGCGCGGCTCTCGTCGAATTCCGACCGATAAACCCGCTGCATGGTCTGGCTCACGTGGCCGAGCATATGTTGCAGAGCCCAAAGTGCATCCGGTCGAACCCGGCGCAGGAGATCAGCAATCAGGGTACGCACAAGATGACCGTGTACTTTGAAATCCTGCGCGAGGCGCCGGTTGATGTACCCGTGATTGACCACCCTGTCCGACAGCGTCAAAAGATTCATCCCTTCGACCTCGGCGAGCCGTGTTTGCATCTGCCACGCGGGCCGGTCGCCGAGGATATGTTGGTCAATCAAGGCTGAGGTCCCGGGCCAAAGCAGATCCACCTCCTTTTTGTTGCCAGTCTTGTTCTGTCGAATGCCATGCCGCCAGTCGCCGCTCTCATCGCGTACGAACTCAACCCCGATCCTGGCGTGCCTCAAATCACCCTGACGATCACCCGCGTTCACGAGTAGTGCGTAGATCATTCCCTTCTGCCGCAGCTTGAATGCCCCCGTCGAATTGCCCGGAAACCCCCGGGCGGCGGCGCATGACTTTCGCGCCTCTTTCAGAATGTCGGCAAGGGTGAACTCCCGACGGAACGCGCGAAGCTTAGCCCATTTTCCCGGATCATTTTCCGCGGCCTCCTGACCGAGTGCACTGATCAACGCACAGACTGCGTCATGGCCCTCCTCATCAAACGCGCCGGCGCGAAGGAAAAACATGCGCAGCCTTTCGAAATAGTCCCGGGCCGTGCGGAAGCCGACCTCCCGCTCCTCCTGCAAGTAATGCAGAAAGACCTCGAACAACTCTTCAGTTGGCTCATCGGATATATTGACCCCGCGCTCCTCAGCCCAAATCCTTGACCGTGCCAGAAGGCCTACCGCCGAGATCACGCTCTGTTGTGTCTCGGGCCCAAGCTTTCGCAAGCGCTCGCCGTAAGGACGGACGCTGCGCTCGAGGCACGGCAGAGCCTGCGACCAGCTCTCCGGCCATTCTTCCGGCGGCAACCCGACACGTGCCGACCTCCGGGCCACTTTGGCTTTCTTGTTGTACCGACTGTTCAGCCATCGGTCCCAGTCCTGTTTGACTTGAACCGATGCTGCCAAAGGCACCTCAGGAGCAAAGTGCCGCAGCGCATTGATCAGGCACCGGAACCGGCTCCGCGACCTGCCCGCCGCGCGGAAGATCGTCTCAGTCGCCTGCTCCGGCGGCAGGCCCGCCGCCTCGAGACGTGAGAAAAAATCTTCGAGCACAGCTGGCATCCCCTTTTCGGGAAGCGTTCCTGTGACTATGAGATGCAGCTGCATCTTGGCTACGACTTTGTCCGGTACATGCGGCATGCGCTGCGCCAGACCTTCTGCGCGTGGGTTTGTTGTCACCATCAGTTCATCCTCTCGATATGAAAGATTTCAGGGTGGGGTCGAGAGCTTCCAAGGCTTCTGCAAAGAGCTTTGCCGCAGCCGCCCCCTCCCCTCGCGCATAGAACTTTTCGACGGTGCTCACGCTGTCGCACAGAAAGGCCGCGACGGTCGCGTAGTCGCCCGGGTTCGCCGCAAGCCAGATCGTCGCCGCCACATGGCGCATCAAATGCGGCTTGAGCCCCGGGACGCCGATCCGGCTCACACACCGGTTCCATATCCGGTTAAAGGACTGTCGGGAGAGCACCCCCGCTGGCCCCGGCAACAGGAGGGTGTTGGCATCGACATCCACCCCATGTTTTTCGCACCATCGAGGCAGGCCGCGGTCGAGCCATTCGATGATAACCTGCCACTGCCTGTCCGGAATCTCTCCCTCGATCGGCCTTCTGTTCTTGACCCGCCCTCGAGTGATATCGAGCCAAGGTCGGCTCTCGCGCAGAGGCCGGATGAGTTCAGCGTCCGGACCGTCGATAAGCAGAAGATTGAGGTTTTTGCTCCTCACCGCCCGGGCCAACTGCAGCGCAAGAAGTGCTGCCCCCATCGATAAATGCAAAGCTTCATCTTTGACGCGCTCCTTCTGGCTCTTCCAATCGTCAAAAACCAGTTGCGCCTCTGCGGCCAGGCGACGCGGCCCGGAGACGATGGCACGGGCAACAGACGGATCCCGCTGCACCAGCTTGACAAATTGCTCGCGCTCTTTTGACATCTCACGCGCTTGATAGCTGTCGACTTGATCAAAGCGGGCGTCTTCGATCTCGAACACGACATCGTCAGACCAGCCGTTTCGCGCGGCAAGGGTCTGAAGCCGCGACAGGATCGTCCCTGCAGACGCCGTATCGTTCGGGTCGAGGAGCGAGGCCGACGCCTTCGCCCGCGCAATAAAATTCGCCACAGCGCGCGTGATGATCTCCGGTTGGAATATCTCCTCGATAGCATCGAAGTCGTAAGCTTCTTCCCGGTTCGGAAAAGAATGCCTGATCAACCAACTCAAAGCATTGAGATGTCCTTTCGTAGCGTTACCGGTGTTCCGGATTTTCCGCTGTCTTTTCCGCGCCCCGGCGGAGCCGAGCTTGTTCTTTCCCAGGCGCCCCTGGAAGCGGTCTCGCCGCTCTGCCCGGTCCGGCTGAACAGCCCGCAAGATGGCCCGATCACGGGAGGCTATGAACGCCTCGGAGAACTTGCCCCAATCGAGCGCCGGGTCCCGCAGCAGGGGCAAGGCCCCGATTGGCGCTGTTGGGATCAGGTGAGCAATTGCCGCATGCCTATGCCGATCACGGATCAACGTATTGAATGCTGATATCGAGTTCCGGAAAGAAGTCACCTTGTCCGACCGACAAGCTTCGAGGACTCTTTTCGCGGCCTCCGTTGTCAGCGCTGCGGGGTGAACCGCGGTACACCGCGCGCGAAGAGTTTCCATGCTGCGGGCAAAATAATTTGGAAGGATGCGGTCCCCGCTCTCGTCGAAAGTGTTCTCCACTGCTTCAGCATAACCAACGACCTGGTCCCAGGCTCGCCGCTCGTCGACAACCTCCACGGGCTGCGCAACATGGCAGTGCGCGCGCCGGATCATCGCGGCGACCTTCTTGACCCAAGTCTCAAATGCGTCTTGCTGATCCCCAGGGGTCACGCCCCGGAACTCACCCGCCCAGATGATGCTACGGGACCTCTGGAACCAGTCGTTCTCATCTGCTGGCAGTTGCGAAAGTTTGCGCCCCGTGAGACGTTCGGCCTTGCGCAATGCCGCATCAAGGGTCTTTGCAGAAGCCTCGGAATAGATAGAGGGAAGTACGTGCTGCACGTCCCTAAGGGATTTTAGGATAATGGGATTTTGACTGCTCATCGTTCATTGCCTTTCTTTGATGTTCATTCGGGTACCCGGCCGTTCATGCATGCTGAATGAACGGAACGGAGGACGAAGTTTGGACCATAAAGCTCACCCCCCGTCTCATTCATCTTGGTTATTGTTCAATTTTTTCAGCGTTTTGCGGTTCACGAACCGTTTTCTTTGCCAAGCCTCGATCTCGATGGGCACAAACCGGTACGCTCTACCAATGCGCCGGCAGGGCAGATCTCCGCACCGCGCGGCACTCAGGATGTAGGAAGGTTTGACTGAGCAAAGCCCTGCCGTTTGATACTCCGTCAGCAGGTGGCTTTGATACTCTGCGCGCAGCCCCTCGGGCGGCAGGCCGCCTTCAAATTTGAAGACCGCATCCCACGTGTAGCGCTGCTTCGTACCATCGCTGACAGAACTTAGCCGACCCAGTTTCTCGTAACGCCAAAAAAAGGGATCGCTGCCATGCTGCCAGCGCCGGATCAAAAAAGAGCGGTCCAGCAAGAAAAGCACGCTGTCGGTCCGCGGGGTGGGTAGTGTCTTTGTCATCCTCACTCCATCTTTCTCAGGGGTGAAAAGGACAGAGGGAAAATGAACGCCGTTTCAAAACCGCTGAAAAGTTTTTCTGGTCTTTGAGGCCCGGACAAAAGCAGGCCGGTCATCTTGATGCTTCCGACCGAGCTGCTTGACCTAAGGTCATCCAAAAAAAATTTAGATTTGTCTTAATCGCGTTTCCGCGCGGGATTGAACGCGCCCAAATTAGTCATACGGGCCGCGCAGGACATCACCTCACGGTCTTCACAAAGAGCAGGACCGGAGCGCAAACCGCGTCTCTATCTTTTCATTAACCCCCCAGCACCAATGGTTGGGATCAGAAAGAGAGAGTAAGATGAAGTTCAGAACGACTATGATCGAGACCACACCTTCGCCATGGAAGTGTTATAAAGATCTTGTCCTTGAGGCGCTCCGCGCAAAAGGGATGTGGCCCTCAAGCTACCGCTCCCCCGAATTCCCCGAGCATATGTCTATTCATACGCTCGAGCGGTTTACTCTTGAGAACGAAGGTAACGGATGGTCATTTTTCCTGACATTCAAAACCAAGAAACCGTTGATGCCAAATACGATGGTTCTGCCGCCCGAACTGCGCGTTGATGACCCGATGATCGCTTTCCTGCTGGGCGCCGAAATCATCTGTGAGCTTGCCACCGGTTCGGACGAATTGCCCTTCAAAGCCGTCGGAAACAAAATCTTCTTTGTAACCGTAGGCCCGGAAAACCACGCGCCGGCTTAGACCACGGTCACTCCCGAGTTCAGCGACAAAGCCAACCCCTAAACCATCCATCGCTTCATCGCACATAGACGAAGAGACCCGGACCATATGGTCCGGGTCTCTTGTGTTGGAAATCGGCGCACCATTTCTTTGCCCCCCACTCAGGCGATAATACTCATGCTGTCGGGATAAGCGCGCCGAAGACCGGCGATCGCCGTACATAAACCGGAAGATCCTGGTGGCAGTGCCAAGCCTGAACCTCAGCTCGACGCCAGCGCTGGCTGCGGGAATTTGCCCGGCCGTTCGATAGATCGAGTACCTTCGGAAAGGGTGGCATACCGATGGGCACCTGCCCCTTCGACCAGCGATAAAGGGTCGAAGGATCAACGCCCAATAGTTCAGCTGTCGCGCGGGCATCTGGAGTGCCCCCACTGAAGTGGTCCACCAACTGGGATAGTATTATCCCATTTCAGGAGGACCAGAGATGGCTGGAAAGAGAGATAAACCCGAAGAGATCGTGCTGAAGCTGCGGCAGGTAGAAGTGCTGCAAGGGCAAGGTCATTCGATTGCGGATGCTGTGCGTCAGATTGGCGTAACGCAGCCGACCTATTATCGATGGCGCAAAGAGTATGGAGGCATGAGCCGGGATCAGCTCAAGCGGCTGAAAGAGCTGGAGACAGAGAATACCCGGCTCAGGCGTGCGGTTTCAGATCTGACGTTGGACAAGTTGATCCTGACTGAGGCTGCCCGGGGAAACTTCTGAGCCCCGCCCGTCGCCGCCGGTGCATTAACCATGTGCGGCAGGCCCTCAGCGTATCTGAACGCCGGGTCTGTCGCACATTGGGGCAGCATCGCTCGACGCAGCGCAAGGTGCCCATCGGCCTGCCAGACGAAGAACGGCTGACCGAGGACATTGTCGCACTGACGCGAGAGTTCGGGCGCTATGGGTATCGCATGATCACTGGGATGCTGAACAACAGCGGCTGGCATGTGAACCACATGGCGTAATCCGAGGGATAGCTCTCGTGTTACTCTATCGCTTTCATCAGCATGGAGGAGAAGATGAAGCATTTTGTGGGACTCGACGTTTCTATGAAAGAAACGGCCGTCTGCGTTGTGGACGATTCCGGGCAACGTGTTTGGGAAGGCAGCGTGCCCAGTTCGGCCGACGCAATAGCAACGATCATGCGTGAGAAGGCCCCAGACCTGGTGCGGGCAGGTATGGAGACAGGTCCTCAAGCTGTCTGGCTTTGGCATGCCCTGCGGGAGAAAGAAATCGCAGTCGATTGCATTCACGCACGGCGTGCTGCTGCCGCATTAAAGCTGCAAGCCAACAAAACGGATCGCAACGATGCCTTCGGGCTTGCCCGTTTGGTACACAGTGGCTGGTATGAACCGGTGGCGATCAAGTCCTTTGACCGTTACCGAATGCGTGCCGTTCTGACAGCGCGGGAGCGTATCGTGCGCATGTGCACTATGATGATCAACCAGATCCGAGGCTTGGCCAAGACTTTCGGATTACAGTTGGCAGCGGGCAAAGGGCAGGTCTTTGAGCAGTCGGTCCGTCGGGCATTGCCAGACGATGCCGTTTTGCGCGATCTGTTTGAAAGCCTTCTGTCGGTGCTGTCCGGTCTCAAAGACCAGCGCCGGGCATTTGACCGCCAACTCGCGCGCTTCGCACAAGAAGATGAGGCCTGCCGGATTGTCTCAAGTGCCCCCGGTGTCGGCAGTCTTACGGCGATCGCCTTCGTGACAGCTGTGGACGATCCAACTCGGTTCCGCTCGGCCTGCGACGTCGGTGCCTATCTTGGGCTGACGCCCAAGCGCTATCAGTCGGGTGAAGTCGACATCGGAGGGCGAATATCAAAGACGGGAGATCGCCTCACCCGCAAGCTACTGTTCGAAGCCGCAACAGTGATCTTGTATCGCACGTCACCATCGATTGCGTTGAAGCAGTGGGGTTTGCGATTGAGCGCCCGATCCGGAAGCTGGAAAGCCCGCGTGGCAGTGGCGCGCAAACTGGCTGTTACGCTTCTGACTATGTGGAAAACTAACACGATGTTCGAGAATAGAAGCCTCGCCACATAATTCTTGAGACAACCGAATGCCAGGCACATTCCGGGTCTGGCCAAAGTCATCTCGCGACGCGCTTTGCTGCACGCCCCGACATCGGCGATGACAGCGTGAATCACATCGAGAGACTTTCAAGCATGGCGCCATTGTGAGGCAGTTCTGAACACCTGACCTCGAAGACGACAACGCTATGGGAGCACCGCGACAAAAAAGACCTGGAAATCGCATTGACCTATTAGACGACAAGCGTGTTGAACGGATCTGGCGACGGGAGGGGCTGAAGGTTCCGCATAAACAACCAAAGAAGGGTCGGCTCTGGCTGAACGATGGGTCCTGCGTTCGGTTGCGACCGGAGCGCCCGAACCATGTCTGGTCCTATGACTTCGTCCAAGATCGAACCCACGACGGGCGGGTCTTCCGCACGCTGAATATCATCGATGAGTTCACGAAGGAGGCGCTGGTGATCAAGGTCAATCGCCGGCTCAATTCAACGGATGTAGTCGACGCCTTGACTGATCTGTTCATCCTACGCGGCCCTCCTGCATTCATAAGGTCAGACAATGGCGCGGAGTTTATTGCCAAGAAGGTGAGGGCTTGGATCGACGCAGTGGGCGCCAAGACAGCCTTCATTGCGCCAGGATCACCGTGGGAAAACGGTTACTGCGAGAGCTTCAATGCCCGTTTCCGGGACGAGTTGCTCAATGGTGAGGTCTTCACCACAGTGCGAGAGGCTCAAATCCTGATCGAACGGTGGCGGCGCCACTACAATACAGTCAGGCCGCACAGCGCACTGGGATATGGTCCTCCAGCGCCTGAAAGCAGGGTCCCGATAGACCAGAGGCCCACCATGCACTAACAATCAAATCGGACCACTTGCTGGGGGCAGATCACAAGGACATAGACCCCGGCAAATCCCTTCCAAAAACAAGACCGCCTTTAGGCCGGAAATATTCTCGAAGCTCTATGCGAGATCATCAGAAACATCCGAAAGAGCACAAAAACGGAGTACTACGAGCCGCTCGAAGTCTCCGGATGAAAATCTCATTCGCCCTCTTGGGGGGCAACTTTGGGGTCCGACTGCTCTGCAAAAATGCAAAAGAAGGGCCCCTCCCCTTCTTCCGTTTTTGCGCAGCAGGTGCCGCTGCTTCCTATTCTCGAGGGGCGGCCGAAGCTTTGGCAGAGGCTACGCCCATCCCCCTTTGAGATCCTCTCCCCCTTCTTCCCCGGCAAAACCTGCGGAAGAAGGGGCGAGACTTCGGCATCATAGCAGGGGCTTAGGCCCCGAGCGCTCAGGCCTCAAGATCTACAGTGAACCTGACACGACTAAGTCCGTCGCGGGCCCTCGCAAAGCCGTTGAGGCACAGTTCGATATCCTGCTTGAGTTGCGCAGGCGTTCTTCCGTTTGTTTCCTCATGGAGGATCAGCTTCACCTTCGAAGAAACGTAGCGCGCGCCCTGTACCGTAAGACCATCGTAAATCAGAGTGAAGTCGCGGAAGACAAGAGTATTCAGCTGTCTACTGGAGAAATCCCAGTGGCAAAACAACATGAAAATAGAACCGATATCTACGCTACGCTCGACAGCACGTTCGACCAGAACGCAGTTTCCGGCACTACGGGTCGGAAAGTTCATGACACGAGCATCACAGACGCCCCCTTCAAGAAAAAAGGAGGCCTGAACTTCCGAGGCAGGATATCCGGATGCGCCAGCAAGCACGTGCCCGATGTCGAGCCCCAACAGATCACCTTCTTCTGCCTCTGACGGGCTCTCGAGATACGCGTCTACAAGCAGGCGCCACTTTTCGACGGCATGTTGCGGAAAGGAGGAAGGCTTTAGGGTGAGAGGTACTTCTTTAGACATTTTGTTCTCCTTAAATGGGCGGGGGTTGAAAGTGCCCATGACAGGGACATCGGATCGAAGTTTTGGGGGCGGTAATCCGGTGAGATAGAAAAATGACATCTCTGCAAAAATTTCTCGGCGGCCCCAACACACGTCCGACAGCGCGAAGGCTGTCACACCCGTCTCGTCAAAAGGGCCTGCATGCACTGAGAATATGCGCAGCCACTCGCAGCGATCCGAAGCAGTTTTGAAACAGGCGCGGCATTGCACGGTCAACGCCCTGGCGTGATCGTCACGGGATTCTGAGCAGGCTTCATAGGCCCGCACGCTGGAAGTCAGAAACACTCGCTGAGGGTCACCCCTGCCTCATCTTGTTTTCCGCACAAAAGATCGCCCGGGAAATTGCGTCATGTTCCGGGGAAATTGCGTCGAAACCCGGGGTTTTTGCGTCAAACCACCGGGAAATTGCGTCATAACCCGGGGTTTTTGCGTCACAAACACCGCAACTCATTGGTTCTAAACAAAAATAGACGCTGCTTTGAAACAAGAGAATTAGGAAACACATGAAAGAGCCCGTGCCGGGCAGTTTTGGGGTGTTTTTGAGGGGGCTCCGCCCTTTTGGCGCAGGATATTCCTCCGCGTTTTGGCACGGCATCAGCGGTGCCTATTTCTTCTCAAGAGCTTCGGAAGAAGGGCCCCTGCCCTGCTTGAGCCGTGAACAGGAGACCCGGATGCCTGAGGATATGATAGCAACAATCGCTGCGGAGCGCGGCTACTCAGCAGATGAGCTCGAGGCTGCGCTTGAAGCGTATCGACGCAGACAGAGGCTCTCGCACCCCGCGGGACGATTTGATAAAGCGGGAGCGTTTCATCTCGATGAGTATTGTGACTGCTGCGCCGGTCTCCAGCGCAGCAGTGCCAAACGTCCTTATTCAGAGATGCATCATGCCCGATCGCTCACGCATGTCGCACAACTCTACGACGTTCCCGTTCTGCATCTGCGACGGCTCGTAAAAGCCCACGAGAAAGCGCAGAGAGTGCACCCGACCTCTCGGCATGCGCAGGGGCAACTCAAGGTCCTGCTCACCAACATTCTGCAGCCCGTTCATCGGGGCGCCAGACCCCAATAAGCTTGGTGCTCAGAAGCACTCCGCCAGCTCTTCGAGGCTGAGATCGGCGTCCAACGGCCCCGAATGCCCGATCACGGCGGCCGTCACAATCCAAACGCCCAGCCAGGTCGCGGTCGGGGGTCGCATGCCAGCGGCCTCGGCAGCTTCTAGCACATGCAGCATCTGAGCGCTCATCCGCACAATCTGACGAGAAGGGGCTTTGGGCGCGGTCGCCTCCTGCGGCAACAGCTTCTCCCAGTCATCCTCGCAGCGGTTCTGCTTGAGCACATCCAATGCGCCCGGCCAGACACGCTTGAACTCCTCTGACAGAGCAATGCCTCGCGCGCGGGCAAATGCGCTCAACCCCGTGGCCAGGGCATCGAGCAGATCATTCGAGTTACAAAGGCCCGCACGGTGGAACTGCCGGGCAAGTTGTTCAACGGCTGTCGGGGCCACGCTTTCAAACAGCTGCAGGCCAGAAATCTGAGGGATGTTGTTCGTATATGTCATCTGAAGGGCTTTCTTGAAGGAGTGAATGGCACCCAGCCCGACCCTCCCAACCTTTGCAAAGGAGGCCTGTCGTTCTGCGCGTCCATACAGAACGCGCAGGACGACAGGCCTTTGAGCATCACCCTTTTGTCCAGTTGAGGTCTTGGTGGCCCGTGGGTCCGGTTCACCGTCTGCGCCCTATCAAGCCACCCTTGACGTTACGTAATGCAACCGCGCGCCGAAAATCGTTCCGATCTCCATTTTGAGGCCCGAAAGCCCACACCCCGCCGAATGAAAGGAGTTCGCGAACACCATTCAAAAAAAACCGGAAAAAATCTCACTTGGCGTTACCGCGCCACTGAAATCGATCTCACATCATGAATACAGCACCAACGCTGTTGAACAAAAACATAAGGAAAGCGGACCATGTCTTCTTCAAAATCTACTTCACCCCAAAACACAACCCAGCCGCTCACGTTCGAAACCGACGCTGAAAAGCTCACCTCTGCCTGCAACCTTGACCAAGTAAATTGTTCGGCGAACCCGTTCCAAGTAGAGACCGTCAACTATATCGGCGGGCCCTCCTTTGAGCCTCATATCGTTCCTCATGAGAAAGCACAGGTAGGCGATATTATTGGAGTGTATTTCTCTGTAACTGCTAGCGTAGACCAGTTCCCAAGCCACGACTATGGCGACCCAGTCTTCTATGTGCAGGGCGACAACGAGATAAAAGCTGTGTTCTCCGAAGACCTACCCAAAGAAAAAAAGGCTGCTGCCGCACGGATTATTTCTGATTTCTATTTATCGCAGGGTCATGACAAAACTGCACATCGCAGGTCGATGTTCCCCTGCCCAGAAAGCTACCAATACTATGTGGTGTATTTTTCCCATGCAATTCTGATGACTGAAGCAACTTGGCTTCATGGAGATATCCTCGATGTATACGAGGAATGGGAATTGGACCAAGTAAACCCTGTTCTGATTGCGATGCAGGAAGTCAAAGACAACGCTGCAAGCCTCGCCTGCGTGGAAAAAACGAGAACTTATTTGAAACTGTTCAAGCAGCTGCTACCCGAAAATGTGCGGGAGCTTGCAGATTGGAACATTCGAATGCCTGACCCGGCAGACTTTCTGTCCTCTTGGGCGAACCGGAAATAGGAAGAGCATTGGCTTCCTCAGGGGCGCGCTGCAGGGAAAATACTCTTCGCGCGCTCCGAAAATAACTTTCTTGAGGGCTGTTACACTAATTAATACTGGCCGTATGGGTAACAGTTCCTAGGCGGGTCTACGTGACGTTGACGTCAAAACAGCCCATCGATAAACGCGTTCTATCCTGTAACCCCTGGTTCTTTATTATGGCTTTGACCGCGTTTGATTGCTCATATTGTAGGTCAGCGTAGGTTCTTGCGCGGCGGGTAGCGATGCGCATACCTTTCAGCGGCAGGAGCAATGCAGTTCATCATATGGGTCAGGCAGGTAATCAAATGACGGTGTCCGTTACAACTAAGGTTCTCGCAACTGTGAACGCTCCCTACAGCGAAGATCTTTCTGCATATCAGCTTGCCATCGCAATCTCTGATATCGACGTTGCTCAGTCGGCGATGGGTCCAACGTTCTCTTTTTTTTCTGAAATCCCCTTGGATCTACAGATGGATTTCATCTCGGAGATGGGACTGTCACTTCACAAGGTGCAGCAAGTCGCGAACCACTTGCAGTCGCTTTGCCCGTTTCCACTGGCAATCGCTACTAAGCGGCGGCGGCAAACGGCCCTTTGCGAACACTGAGGTCCGGGGGATCGAACGGCTGCTTTGCGCCCGAACCGTCAAAACATTGCGAACGGCCCAAAACAGATGGGGTGGATGGCTCCCGCTCCCCGGCGTCGCAATGCGCCATACTGCAGGTGTCAGAATCTGCGATTGAGAGGAGTCACCCGATGCAAGTTACCACCGTCGGCCTGGATTTGGCCAAGGACGTTTTTCACGTGCATGGCATCACCGATGTCGGACAAGTCGCCTTCAACCGTCCGCTTCGCCGGGCTCAGGTATTGTCTTTCTTCCAGCGCCTCGAGCCGTGTCTTGTCGGTATCGAAGCCTGTGCTTCGAGCCATCACTGGGCGCGCGAGCTTTCGAAACTGGGGCATACGGTCCGGCTGATGCCGCCGATGTATGTGAAGCCATACGTGAAGCGCAGCAAATCCGACGCCGTGGACGCAGAGGCAATCTGCGAGGCGGTGTCCCGGCCCACGATGCGCTTCGTCGAGATCAAGTCCGAAGAGCAACAGGCTCTGCTGTCGTTGCATCGGGCGCGCGATTTTGTGGTCCGCCAACGTACACAACTCATCAACATGTTGCGCAGCCTCGCGGCGGAGTTCGGCATCACCATCGCCCGGGGCGTCGCGCGCGCCATCGATTTTGCGAAAGGGGTCATCGAAGGCCCGAGCGACGACCTGCCGGAACTCGCCTGGGATGTCCTGCGGGTTCTCAGCCGACAGCTCGTCGAGCTCCATAACCGGCTGCGATGGTACGAGATCACCATGCGCATCCAAGCCCGCCTGAGTCGACAGGCACAGCTTTTGCAAACCATCCCGGGCGTGGGGCCTGTTACGGCCTCGGCCGTCGCGGCCACCATAGGTTCAGGCCACCAGTTCCGGAGCGGACGAGAGTTCGCAGCCTGGCTGGGGCTCACACCCCGCAACCACTCAAGCGGCGGCAAGGAGCGATTGGGCAAGATCACCAAGATGGGCGACCGATATCTGCGGCAGCTCATTGTGGTCGGCATGACATCGCGCGTCCGACAGGTCACCAATCACCCCGAGCGCGCCGATCCGTGGCTTGCGGACCTGTTGAAAAGAAAACCAACCCGCCTCGCCACGGTCGCCATGGCCAACAAGACGGCGCGGATCATGTGGGCGGTCCTGACCAGAAACGAACCCTACAGGCCACACGCCGCCTGACCGCAAAAGGAACAAGGAGATAGCAAGACCAACGATGTGATGGTGTACCCTTCAGCCGCGACGATCAGGACACTCCGGCGAATGTCCCGGGCGTTTCTGCCCGCAAAGCAGTTAGGAACCTGATCCGCGGATCCCATCAGGGCCAGCGGTCAAGACCGCGCAAACAGGCCGGACACAAGACCGCTTCTGAAAAGGTGCAGAGGGTCACATTAAAGCCTTGCTATGCGGGAGCCATCCACACAAGACATTTGGCCGATTGCAAATTCCGCGGGGCGGCATTCGCAAAGCGGACCTCCATGCTTCGCGCCACGCCACTCACTCGGACCCGCGGACCGGTGGTCGGCGGCCTCCATTAGTCATCAGATTCCTGCTTGTTGCCCGGTTTTCTGTGGCGCAGGGCCATCCACGATCATCATCGGGCAACCTTGCGAACAGCGTTCGACCCTGCTGTCGATCCCGTAAAGCTTGCGTATCAGCGAAGGCGTGAGAACCTCCAGTGTGGGCCCGGTCGCAAGGATGCGCCCCTCGGCCAGCGCCAAAGTCGTCGTGCAGGAGCGCATTACTTGGTTCAGGTCATGCAGCGCCAGGATCACCACCGCCCCGGTCTCTTCGGCGTAGCGGCGAAGCGCCTCGAGAACTTCATATTGGCGGTAGAGATCGAGAGCGGAGGTCGGCTCGTCCATCAAGACCAGCTTCGGCCGCGTCACCAGCGTCTGTGCAATCGAGACGGACTGCCTTTGCCCGCCAGACAGCTCGGGCAATTGACGCTGCGCAAGGTGATCAATGCCGAAGCGGTACAACACCGCGTCGACTGCCGCCAGCTCGCGCGGCGACAGACGCCAGCCGGCTTTGCCCTGCTTCAAAGCGAGGATGATGGATTCGTAGACTGTCAGGGCAGCGGTCATCGCCGTGTCCTGTGGCATGTAGCGCAGATCGCCCATCTCGGCCCCGGACAGGCGCACCCGCCCCGCCCCGCGCAGCTGTCCGGCAATACTGCGGAACAACGTAGATTTGCCGGCGGCGTTGGCCCCCACGAGCGCGGTCAGCACGCCACCCGCGATCTCCGGTGTCGTGGCCTTCGTCAAGATCTGCTTGCGGCCGTAGCGCGCCCCAACCTCCTCCAGAGCCAAACTCACCATGACTTGCGGCCCTTTGTCAGGATCAGGGCCGCGAAGAAGGGCACGCCGACCAGCGCGGTGATAATGCCGATCGGCAAGACAGCGCCAGGCAGGATTGCCTTGGACAGCACCGAGGTCGCCGAAAGGATTACGGCCCCCGACAGCATCGCACCCGGTAAGAAGAAGCGCTGGTCCTCCCCCAGCAGTAATCGCGCGACATGGGGACCGACAATGCCAATGAAGCCGATAGTGCCGACGAAAGCTACGGGCACGGCCGCCAGCAAAGATACGAGAAGCAGCGCTTCCAGCCGCAACCGCCGAACCGGCACGCCCATCGCCGCCGCCCGGGTTTCTCCCAGCCGGATCGCCGTCAGGGCCCAGGCTCGGCGGGCGAAGAGCGGCGTGCAGACCAGCAGAATTGCGGCAGTGACCGCCACCTTGCCCCAAGTCGCCTTGGTCAGACTGCCCATGGTCCAGAAGACTACCGCCGCGAGTGCCTGCTCGGACGCAAAATACTGCATCAGGGCCAGCGCGGCGTTGAAGGTGAAGACCAGCGCGATGCCCAGCAGCACGATGGTCTCCACCGTCACGCCACGCAGCGTCGATAGGCCAAAGATCAAGAGTGACGCCGCCATGGCCATGGCAAAAGCGTTGAGTGGCACCATCAGCTCGACCGCGGTCGGGAACAGCGCCACGCCCAGCACCATCGCCATCGCCGCGCCAAAGCTTGCCGCCGCCGAAAGGCCCAGTGTGAAGGGGCTGGCCAGCGGGTTGGCGAGGATGGTCTGCATCTGCGCCCCGGCCAGCGACAGGCTTGCACCCACAGTCACGGCCAGAAGCGCCATTGGCATCCGGATATCCCAGATCACGACCCGCATTTGCAACTCCGCCGCGCCCGGCGCGAAGATGGTCCGGAAGACGTCTCCCAAAGGGTAACGCGCCGGGCCGAGCGAAACGTCAACCGCGATCGACAACACGAGCAATCCTGCAAGCCCGAGCAGAATCGCCAGCCGTCGCGCGACGCCGGCACGATAGCCCTCAGCATGAAAGGTGGAGTTACTCATCACGGCCGACATGGCGAACCTCGCGTGTGGGGCGGCCCTGCGGCCGCCCAGGGTGTCAGTTCGTCGTGTCGTCGCGCAGCGATACCCAATATCCGGGCTCGTAGTCGACCGGCAGGAAGCGCGCATGCAGCTCTTTCAGCGTCTCCTCAGGGTCGAGATCGGTGAACAGCTCTGGGTGCAGCCACTTCGCCAGCTGCTGCACCGCCACGAAGCTGTAGGGGCTGTTGTAGAACTGGTGCCAGATTGCGTGCACACGGCCGCTTTCGACAGCGTCGACGCCCGTGAAGGCCGGGCGCTCCATCAGCGCGGTGAGCTTTGCACGCGCCTCAACCGCGTCGGCGCCCGGCCCCACCCCGATCCAGGCGCCGCCAGGCACGTAGGCTTCCCAGTTTCCGCCGGTGGCGACGATCACCTCTGGGTCCGAGGCAATGACCTGCTCGGCGTTGACCGTGCCAAAGGTCCCGGCGATGAAGGGGCTGGCCATGTTCTCGCCGCCGGCCAGTTCGACGAAACGGCCGAAATTTCCGTCGCCGAAGGACATGCAGCATTCCTCCGAATACCCCGCTGCTCGCTCGACGAAGGTCAACGGCCGGTCGAGATCGGCCTGCCTCTATCACGTCGGTCACCCGGGCGATCTGCTCGGCATAGAAGGCGTTGAACTCTGCGGCACGGTCCTCCTCGCCAAACAGCTGGCCGATGATCTCCATGGAGCGGGGCGTGTGCTCGAAAGGCTGCTCGCGGAAGTCCACATAGACAATAGGGATGCCAAGCTTGGCGAGCTTCTCCTCGTAGCCGGCCTCCTCGGTGGCCGCCTGCGCCTCAAGGTTCATGATCAGCACATCGGGCTCCAGTGAGACTGCCTGCTCGATATCGAAAGTGCCGTCCTTGAAGCCACCAAAGGTCGGGATGCCGGCCAGCTCTGGAAATTTCTCCGCATAGGCCGCGTAGCTTTCGGGCGAAGCCTCGCGGAAGTCGTCGCGCCAGCCGACCACGCGCTCGAACGGATTCTCGCCGTCCAGCACGGCGGCGAAGAAGACCTGCCGCCCCTAGCCCAGGATCACGCGATCTACCGGCGCATCCACCGTGACCTCGCGACCTGCGATATCGGTCAGAGTGATCGGATCGGCTTGCACAAGGCTGGCGGCGAAGAAGCTCAGCGCGGTGGCGCCGAGGAGGGGGCGAAGGGTCATGGAAACGGCCTCAAAAAATGGCGAATGCCCACCTCGTAAGTTTCCTGAGTAATTTAGTCAATCTATAAATCAGACAAAATTAGGTGGTCTTTGGCGAACAACTTCTTTGAAAATGGCCCTTGCGCAGGCTGGAAAAGGGGCCTTCAGAAATTCGCCGCCCTCGCAGCATCAGTGTGTCCGCTGACAGGCTGTCCGGCACTCCCAGCTAAAGTTTGCGTGGTCTGCGACGCCACCGATAAACCCAGACTCTTTCCTACAACCTGACAAAGCCGCCCGAGCTGTCATAGACGGTGACGGGCGGTTCCCCTGCCTTGGGGTGCAGGTCGATCTCGCGCATGGGCACGCGGATATCGGGGTGCCCGCTTGCCAGACGCGGCGCAAAGCGCGCAGAGGGCCCGTGGTGACGGTTGGGGTGAGATCTTTCGTAAGCGGTGTCCCGGGGTCACGTTGTAGGGTGTGATCCGCGCTGCGAGAACGAACTCATCTTATGATGGGGAGTGCGTTTCGCAATGTGCGCTACAAATTCGTTTCTCAGATCGCTTGGCGCTGAGATTTATGCGTCCGGCCACCGCCGTTGGTCGGATACCGCAAAGGCACAGGCGGTTGCGGACACGCTTGAGGTCGGTGCAACGGTGAACGCTGTCGCTGAGCGATATGGTATCCTTCCGAACCAGCTATCGGCGTGGCGTCGACAGGCCAAGCAAGGAAAGCTGTTGCTACCTGCGCCGGAGGCCGATGAGCCGCTTTTCGCTCCACTGGTGGTTTCTGCTGGGCCGGAAGAGCCAGAAGCTCTGACTGTTCCGAATGAGGCGATCAGATTGATCTTTCGAGAGATCGTCATAGAACTGCCGCTGCAGACATCTGCCTCTCGCATTGCAGAGATCGCCCATGCGCTTGAAGCTTCTTCATGCTGATGCCATCGCAAGGCGTTCGAATATTGATTGCAACGCGGCCGGTGGACTTCCGTAAAGGACACGATGGATTGGCTTCGATGGTGCAGGCGGCACTGGCCCAAGACCCCTTTACCGGAACAGTCTTTGTATTCCGCGCCAAGCGGGCCGATTGGACCGGTCCGAGCGGATAGCTATTGTTCCGGCAAGTCATATAACATCATGGTCCTCTCAGCTTCGGCCTCCAGAACCCTGTTGACCATCACATCCGAAGGATCGCCGAGTGTTCTGAGGTGTGCGATGGCAGCTTTGATAAGCGCCTTCGCCTGTACTCTGCCGAGGCATGGCAAGATGATCATGCCAGGGTGTATTTCAGCGCGTGACGCTAGTGCACGAAAGTCGCGTGCGTTCTCAGTGACAATGATGAGGTCGTGTTCGATGCAACGGGCGAGCACGGTATGATCTGCTTCACCGAGCCCGCCCTGATTGCGCGGATGAACGACATAGTAGCCCTCCTCCGCCATGAGCTCGTTCGCCACACGCGGTGACAGGCATTCGTCCAGAAAGAGCCGCATGATTTAGGCTAATGCCGCCTTGCGCCAAGGCTTGCCGGAAGCTGGTCTTCCCCGGGGCGGATGCGCTTTTGCATAGACAAGCGCGGCCTCGAACGCCTCCTTGCTGATCTCGGGATAGTCCTCGACCAAGTCGTCCAAGGTCTCGCCACCCTCAATGCGCCCGAGAACGGATTGGCAGGTAATGCGTGTCCCTTTCAGGATCGGCTCACCGCCCAAGATATCTGGATCTACGGCCAAGTGCTCATGCCTGGTTTCAAGATAGACTCGTGTTCGATCCCAAACCTCAGTGACGAGCGGTTCAAGGTGAAGCGTCAGACCCGGCGAGAGCTCCAAAGCCCCAAACTTGTCAGTCTTCGAGTTTCGCAAGAACTTCCAAACCAGACGCTTCGATTTCTTTTCCATCTTGATGCCATCGAGCGACTGCATGGCCCGCGCATAAGCTACCGCTTGCATAGGCACATGCGCAGCTACGGTCTTGCGCATCCAAAGCTTTGTCTTACGCCTTGGAACGATGCCCTCTTCGCAATCCTTCTCGATCCGCCTTGGGGCAACTCCAGCAAGATGTGCGGCTTCCTTGATTGTGAGATCTGCTGATACTTGCGTCGGCATAATCTTTCCCTTCAAAGGGATAGATAACGACAGACAGCCAATTTGTCAAGATTGCACGTGTCCAGTCATCCGTGATCCCGGGAATCCAACTCAAGCTCCGGCAGGTCCCGCAAGTTTTGTAGATCAAAGGTCACAAGAAACGTCTCGGTCGTCACGAAGGTATGCGGAGCCCCGGGCCGCGGCGACCGGGGCCCACTGGCGATCAGGTCCTTGTACCGCAGCCGGGCCAGAAGATCGCGGCTGACCTCCTTGCCGAAAATGTCGGCCAGGCCTGCACGGTCGATAGGCTGGTGATAAGCGATGGCGCAAAGCACGCCCATCTCCATCTCGGAGAAGGCGAGCGACTGGTCGCCGAGATCGGCGGCAGCTTTGATCGCTTCGGCAAACTGCGTCTTGGTACGGAATATCCAGCCGCCGGCGAACTGTGCCAACTCATAGGGACGGCCAGTCAGCTCAGCTTGGATGTCCTCGATCAGCATCTCCACCGAGGCCCCCTGCCCAACTATACGTGCCAGGTCCTCGCGGCTGACTGGCGAGGCACTGGCGAACAGCACCGCCTCGATCCGGCCCATCCATTCGCGCCAGCGGAGCTCCTGCGGGAGGTCGTCGAGGTCGCGGTCAAAATCAGCACTGCCTCCGTTGCCCGCCAGTTTCCGTTTCCTGGTCGCGGTCGTCATGGTGCGATCCCATAGAGCCGGAACGTCGGGCGCCCGGTCAGTTCCCGCGCCACGCCCAGCTCAACCAGCCGATCGCAGAACCGCCGCGCGGCGCGATCGGTCATCGAAATTTTGGTGCCCCGGATACTCGGCGACAGCATCGACGCCGGAGCCACGGCATCTTCGGTCAGGAACAGATCGATGGCCGCATCCGATCCTTTTGCTCGCAACTTCGGGGCGACGACCCGAAGCGCCTCGGCGCGGCGGGCAAGGTCCCGCGACAGTCGGATCGCCTCTTCGATGGACTCGAGGATCCGCATCTGGACTGCCAGCTCGGCCCCCTGCCCCTCTGCTGCCAGTTCGCGCAATGCCGCCTTCGTCAGCCGCCGCGCCGTAACCGGCAGCATTGTTTTCCAGTTCAGCGCCCGAGCCAGGACGATGTCCGAGAGCAGGCAGGCGACCCGTTCCGCCCGGTCGTCGGCCTCAAGCACGGACCGCAGGACGGACATGCAGCCCGCAAGCAGCCCTTGGGTCCGCGCACATTCTTGGCCCGCGTCCAGCCAGACAACCACCTCGCTTGCGAGGTCCATGCCGATGAAATCTGCGATCTCGCCGGGTCCACCCAGCCGAAGCCGCACCGCCTCGCGCCAGAAGGCCAGCAGATCACCATCGGGACCTCGTGCCTGGCCGGGCGGCGTCAGGTGATAAGCGTCACGAATATCGGCCTCGCGCGCCAGCCGCCCTTCCAGTTTTGAAGTCGCCGTCGCGGAACGGAGCGCCAGCCGATTGGCCAGCAGCTTCACCGGCACACCATGCCGCGGATCGGAGACCAGCTGGTCGATCACTGTCAGCGCCGCCCCCGACCGAAAGGCCACAGTTTCAAGGGTTTCCGCACGTCCGGAGGTGACCCAGCCCGGCAGCTGCGGTAAAGTGTTGAGATCGTCAGAGATGGTGGCCAGCTGGTATGTCATACCACAAGACTAATCACTCGCGGCGCTTTCGTCTACATATGATGCTCTAACCGCCCCGCCCTGCAGTGCTGCATTATGTCCAATAAGTTTACATTATCAGACATAACAAGATATGTTGCCAGACAGTTCAACTTCAGCATCGGATTCTGTCGGATGACCGGAATTCATGAGATTCAAGCACTTCCCTGAAAAACGAACCGGGGTTCATGAGATTCTGGAGCGGTATTCATGAGACTGGATGAGTCGGAATTCGTGAGACAGGCGGCGTTTGTTGGGCTTTGCAGCGCTCTGACGCTCTCTGTCGTCGCGCTGAGCACGCCAGAGCCGGGCTGAGATGCTTCGTCTTAACGAGAGAGGCCATGACCTAATCGCCTGCCGGACCCGTCCCTGCCCTTCCGCATCGCTCACAAGCATGACTGAGATCACCCGTTTGACCGGATCCTCAATGATCCGCCCGACGCCGACCGTCAGCGCGAAACATTGCAACAGCGAGCTCTGCGCCAGGGCGTGGAAACCGGGGCGCACTGCCTTGGCAAGCACTGGCGCCACCTGATCGTATTCGGGAACGACGACCGTTAGCGCCTGTCGGATGATCGGCGTGGTCAGAAAATCATGATAGTCTCGGCGATCTTTCAGAGACATCCGTGGCTGCTCGCAAACGTTCGGCGGCGAGGCCCGGCGATGCCGCACCGTCAGAACCTGAAGCACTTCGAGCGCTTCCAGGTCTTGCTGCCCCGCACCGCGCGCCCAGGCATCGAGGTAAGTGGCCCCGGCCTCGGCATGCCCTTCAAGTTTCTTGAAGCAATCCGTACCGAACCGGTTGGACAGGGTCTCGCCGGTGGCGTCCCGAAACTCCACACCATGCACCGGGCAGCGAAATCGCCACGGCAGCGCGGCGGCTTTGCGATGCACGTCTTCGGGACAGTGCCGACACGGAGACCGGTTCTTCCGCGCGATCATCATGCGCACCGCTGACCCCAACTTCCGAAAAGTCATGGCCTGCACCGCTTCCGGCGAAAGGCCGGTCCGAGCCGCGATCAGAGCCCCCTGCCCTTCCGAAAGACGCCATTCCAAGTCGAACACGTCGTGCCCCTTCAGGCCAAGCGCGGCGACGAATTCCGAAACCGTCATGGCGTAGAACGGGGCCATGCGCGCGGCCCAGGAAGACAGCCGTTCGTCGGCCTCGGGGAGGTAGACTACCGGCAAGCGCCCGTGCGCGGTCACACCGGCTCTCCCAGGACCGCCTGCAACCGGTCGCCGCCCAGAATATCGCGCGAGAGGATGCGTTCCTCGCCGCTTTCAATGGCGGCGATTGCCAGCTGAGACATGATGGAAAATATCCCCGAAGTGATGCCGCTGGTCACCTTGATCATCCGTGAGAGCGCCTTCTCGTCGATCTCGCTTTCCCGCCTCAGCGGCAGGCTGCGCATCAGCGTGCTCATCAGCCCGGTGAAATCGGCCCCGTCCTGCCAGGGCGGCAGGGCGAAAGCCTCGAACCGACGCACCAGCTGGTCATCGGTGCGCAGCGCATTGCGGGCCTGGGCGGTGCCGACGCAAACGAGAGGCACGCGCAGCTCGTTGCCCAGAAACCGCAGCATGTTCAGAAACCGTGCCTGTTCGCGGATCGTGCCCGCCTGCAGACTGTGAATCTCGTCGATCACCAGCATATGAGGGCGCAACTCGGTGAGCAGGCGCAGTGCCAGGCTTTCAAGGACAGCAAGCGTTGCGCGGGGAGGTTCCGGGGCACCAATTGCAGCCAGAATACGACGGTAGAAGCGGGTTTCATCCGGGCCTGAGACCATCTGCACCGCGACGACCGGCATATGCAACCGACCGGTTGTGTCGTCAAAACTCGAGGGGTGATCTCGCGTGAATTTCTCGATGATCATGGTCTTTCCCATGCCGCTTTCGCCGACTAGGAGCAGGTTCGGCATCCGGGCGCGCTCCGGGAATGACAGCAGGGTTTCCAGCTTGGCGAGCGCCGCCTCCGCTCGGGGATAGGACACCCACCGGTCTGCACGGATGCGCAGAATCCGCTCCTCGGCACTGAGAGCGGCAATCCTGCCGGCGTTCGGATAGAGATGCGGAAACTCAGTCATCCTCGTACCACTCCTCGACATAGAAGCCCGGGTGATCTTTCAGTGCATTGCTCTTGTTTTCCGAAGCGGGAAGAGCGGCAGACGGTTCAGATGCAGGTGTCACATCGATCATTGGGCGCGGATCGAGATGCGCTCGCCGGGCCTGGTGGCGCCGGATCGCCTTGGTCTGCCGCGCGGCGCTATCAACGAGGTCGCGCTGCGCCTCGATCGTGAGAAAGATGAGCTCCTCATCCACCGACCGGCGCCCGGCCTCCCGCAAGGCGCGCCGCGCCGCGCGGTGTTCCCAGAGCGTGATCGCGGGACGGGTCAAATCGGCCGGCCGCGCCTCGATAATGCCATCCTCGGTCAGCACGAAGATGCGCGAGAGATCGCGTGGGTCGTATTTGAGGGTGTATTTGCGACTTTCCCGGGCCATCAGCCAACGCAGCTCGCCCGACCAGTAGCGGATATGAAAGAGGTGAAAACCGTCGCGTTGAAGCATACGCTGCTCCGAAGGCAGAAAATCGACCAGGAACTGCCGTAGATCAGCGGGCATGCGGAGCTTCGCCGTATCCGCCTGCGCAACCCAGGCCGCTAAGGGCGTAGTTTCCAAGGCGCTGTGGATGCGCGCATGGTAGGAGCCGGTGATTTCGAGCGCCAGCCAGGTTTCCAGCTCCGCAAGTGTCATCACCGCCTCGGCCTCGGCGTCGAGATCGCCGCGTTCGAAGATGTTCGAGAAATGCGAGCCCGGCAGCAGGTGAACCGCCCCCATCATCGTGCCGATCAGGCGCTCGATATGGCCGCCGTAGCGCGGTGTGCCTGGAGGGCGGTACCGAAGGTCGATCTGGTACTCGGCGCAGGCGAGCCCGAAGGCGCGGGCATGGAATTCCGCGCCGTTGTCCACGTAGATCGCCCTGGGGATACCATGGGCGGGCCAGTCCGTATTGATCCCACGCGCCGTCAGCCAATGCGACTTGTCCATCACCGCATGGGTCAGGCAAAGCGCGACTGAAAGAAGCGAGGGCGGTTCCAGAGACAGGTGAAACCCCAGAACCATGCGGGTATTCCCGTCGATCGCCACGGTCAGCGTCGGCCGGCCAAGTGGGCGCCGGGTCACTGGATCGACGACCGTCACATCAGCCTTGGTATGATCGATCTGGACGATGTCGAGCGGGCGGGCCGCGGTGAGCGTTCCGGGCGTGGCAAGGTGGCGGCGCTCCGCCTTGTCCTTCCCCTCCCGCCTGGCCATGAGTTTTGCCTGATCCTTCAGATCCAGCCAGCGGCCAAGGCGTCTGATTGAAGGAGGTGCCAGCCCTTTCGCCTTGCAGTCGGCTGCAACCTCGCGCCAGAACCGGGTCTTGGTCGGTTTGCGACGGGTGGCATAAAACGCCTTGAAATGATGGGTCACGATCGCCTCGATCGCAGGGTCCATTGGCTGCATGCCTGGCTTTGGGCCGGATGTATTCGGCAGAAGTGCGCTGGTCCGCGCATCCTCCCGGAACTGCTTTGCCAAGCGGAAGACCGTCGCCCGGCTGACATTCAACTGCCGCATCGCCCATTCAACGTCACCTTCGGTGAGCTGTTCTGGCAGTTCGGCAAGCACTCTTGCGCGAAACTCGGCTTCTTCCCAGTCTTGGTCAGGCGCGGGATTATCGGACATGACTTGAACGACGCACGGATGCTGTGTAGTCTCACGAATAGCGACTCACATCCGTATACAGTCTCATGAATTCCGACTCAATCTCGAAATGAAAAACCGGCAAAGCATTGAAAGCAAATGGACCGCAGTCTCAAGAACTCCGGCAGACCGACAGATTCAGTGGAAAGATGCCCTCAGAGACCGAGAAATCGACGTCAGCGCCCTCTGATGCGACAAATGATGTTCCCCTCGACGGGAGAGATCAAGAGGAAAGCGACGGTATCGCCCTGCCCTCCCATGTCGCGGGGTCCGGCACGCTCGATCGACTGGTCGACACCGCGCGTGACTACGCGCGCGCGTCCGCGTCGGACAACACGCTGAAAGCTTATGCAAAGGACTGGGCGCATTTCACGCGATGGTGCCGGCTGAAGGGCGCGGAGCCATTGCCCCCCTCCCCTGAGATGATCGGGCTCTACCTCGCCGATCTGGCATCCGGTTCAAGCTCCTCCCCTTCGCTGTCGGCGGCCCGACCCCTGTCGGTCAGCACGATCGACCGCCGCCTGTCCGGCCTCGCCTGGAACTACGCGCAACGGGGGTTCACTCTCGATCGCAAGAACCGCCACATTGCTTCGGTCATGGCGGGGATCAAGCGCAAACACGCGCGCCCGCCGGTGCAGAAGGAAGCGATCCAGGCCGAGGACATCCTCGCAATGGTTGCCACCCTGTCCTACGATCTTCGCGGGCTACGAGATCGTGCGATCCTGTTGCTCGGCTACGCTGGAGGCTTGCGCCGCTCGGAAATCGTCAGCCTCGACGTCCATAAAGACGACACGCCGGATTCCGGTGGCTGGATCGAGATATTCGAGAAAGGCGCCCTCCTGACCCTCAATGCGAAGACAGGTTGGCGCGAGGTCGAGATCGGCCGCGGCTCGAAGGATCAGACCTGCCCCGTGCACGCGCTCCAGCAATGGCTGCACTTTGCCAAGATCGATTTCGGTCCGGTCTTCGTTGGCACCTCGCGCGACGGCAAAAGAGCATCCGAAACGAGGCTCAACGACAAGCATGTCGCACGCCTGATCAAGCGCACAGTGCTGGACGCAGGCATCCGATCCGAACTGCCCGAGAAAGATCGCCTGACGCTATTCTCTGGCCACTCGCTGCGTGCCGGCCTCGCCAGTTCCGCTGAGGTCGACGAACGCTATGTCCAAAAGCAGCTGGGGCACGCCTCGGCCGAGATGACCCGCCGCTACCAGCGCCGTCGGGACCGGTTCCGCGTGAACCTGACCAAGGCCGCTGGTCTCTGACCCCCTGCCCCATCACGCCGCCTGCCCGCTGAGCCTGCCATAGAAGCTGCTCTCGAGATGCTGCCCCACCGGCCTTCTCGACCATGCCGCGCAGATAGCCCAACCGCCGCCTCTCGGCTGCGACAGCCTTCATCGCGGCTCTCGCCTCGGCATCGTCCGGTCGCACACTGCAATGGCGCACGCTCGACCGATCCACCGCCAATGCCTTGCACGCCCGTCGCTGGCTCACACCGTGGCCTTTCACGACATGCGCCAACGCCTCCCGCCTAGCGCCGGGCGCTACCACCTTCGTGAGGCGACATCCTTCAGGATCGCATTGTCGAGCATCGCTTCCGCCAGCAGCTTCTTCAGCTTGGCTTTCTCGTCCTCGAGCGCTTTCAGCCAGCGCGCATCCGACACATCGTCGTCGGGTACGTTGGCGCCAAGCGCCTGACCGCCAGAGGTGATCACCGTGCCATGGCCGACACCATCTCCTGAAAGCTAAGTGCCCTGCCCGTCTGCCGCCTGTTCACCGCTGTGGACGTCAACATCTTCCCGAGGCTCATCCTCGGGCTGCACAAAGCCCCGATAGAAGGCAAGCTCGCCATAGCGATCAAGCTTCACCAAAGCCCCTGCCCGCGCGATCTCTTCGGGGAATTCGTCCTGGCCCTCGTATTCCTCTTCGAGCGCTCGGTGCAGCTTGGCATGGGTCGCTCATCCGTCATCGGCGCCGGATCGCCGCTAAGCCGTCGAAGGCCATGGCTGTAGCCATTGGGCAGGTCGAGCGAGACCTCGATCCATTTCCAACCTTCGGTCGCGATCGCTTCGGCTTCAACTTGAAGCTTCTCGCTGACCAGACGATCGAGCAGGGAAGGGTCTTCCAGCCAGCCGCCGTCATCGCCCTGAAAGAGGTCGTGCAACATGGTGCCGCCAGCAGCCTCATAGGCCTCGACGCCGACAAAGGCGGCACGACGGTCTGAGGCGCGCACCGAGGTTTCCTTCAGCATGCGCCGGATCTGAAAAGGCTCCTTGTTCCAGGACGATTTGATCGCATCCCAGACCTGGACCTGACGCTCATGGTCTGGATTGATCGTGAAGGCCATCAGCTGCTCCAGCGTCATTTGATCCTCGGCATAAAGCTCGAGCAGGGCAGGGGCCACGGCGGCGAGTTTCAGGCGCTGCTTGACCACCTGCGGCGTGACAAAGAAGGCGGCTGCGATCTCTTCGTCACCCTGACCCTTCTGCCGCAGCGCCACGAATGCCCGGAACTGATCGAGCGGATGCAAAGCAGCGTGCCGCATGTTCTCAGCGAGCGGGTCGTCTTCGGCGAGGATCGTGGACTTGGCATCCCGCACGATGCAGGGAATGGGCGTCGTCTTGGCCAGGCGTTTCTGCTTCACGAGGAGTGACAGGGCCAGGAAGCGTCGGCTGCCAGCGGGGATTTCGAACATGACGGTTTCGGACCTATCCTTGGTTAGAACCGGCCGGACGCTCAAGCTCTGCAGCAACCTGCGGCGGGCGATGTCTCCGGCCAGTTCCTCGACCGAGATGCCGGCCTTGACGCGCCGGACGTTGATCTGGCTCAGGACGAGCTTGTTAAAGGGAAAATCCCGGGACGGGGACAGAGTGACTTTCTGGACAGATTTCGCCATCAGATATTCTCCACGACGGGCGCCGGAAGCCACTCTTCCGATCTCACTTCCCGTCACCCATTTCACAACCCCTCTCTCCCTCGACCGTAGTTGTCCGCGGACAATTTCTTGGCACAAGCAGTAGAGCACTGTCTGACTAAATCGGTTGCAGTTGTGCCCGAGAGAGTCGCCGAACAAGCTGCTCTGGAACGAAGTCAGGGCTGTTTCTCCCTGACGTTATCGACCGAAAATAGGCACCGACCTTTTGGACTTTGTCGTGGAACTGCATGATCGCCCAGACGGTAAGCGCTGCCCCTTCTATGCCCAGCTGTTCTTGAGCGTCTTGGTAGTTTCTCGAGTCTATCCCGAGCATTGGTGCGAGAGTTCGTGCGTGTGAAACCACGTCGGACATAGTCTTCACTGGTGTGAGTGAAAATTGGGCTGCTTCAGGGCAGGCGCTAAGGATTTCGGGAACGCTAAGGGGTATTGCCCTTGGATGTGTTGGTCGAGTTTTCGACGGGTGGTGTTCTCTCTTATCAATATGTTCTTTGTTTGAGTTATGATGATGGCGGACATTTTGGCCGTCGTTGCCGGACATTTTTTCCTCTCCGGCGACGACTGCTTCACAAGGTTGTTCGGCTTCCACCGCTTCGATATCTAGGCCAGCCAAGAGGCTGTGGCATTCATCCAGTGAAAGCTTTCTGCGAAGGGTGCGCATAGCGATTATCGCATCAATGTCGTCGGGTTCGGCTTGCAGGATGTCGTTTGCTGCGGCACGTATTTTTGCTTTGAGGTAGGCGATCTGGTCGTTTTCGCGAACGGCCTGGGCAGCAAGCTCTGCGAGCTCTTGGAAGCGTTGGAACAAGGGTGTGAGGTCGAACCCGAATCGAAGGGCGGTGCCTTCGGTTACGTTTCGCTTGCTGAACCTTTTTCGATTTGCGCTATCACGGCGAACAAGCAGCCCGAGTTCTTGGAGAATGGCCGCATGGCGCCTAATTGTTCGGTCGGAGATTCCATTGCGTCGGAACGCAAGCGTGGCGTTAGATGCAAAGACGGTGTTGTGCGGCCTTTTCGGTGGAAGGCACGAGAGCATCGCGTCGAGCGTCGCAATGACTGATGCTTTTAGACCCATCAACGGAGCCGCCTGGCGCAGTGTGTCGATGATGATGTGACGTTCGGGGCGGGCGTTGTCCGCGGACAACATGATCTCTGTCCGCTCTCCAACGGAGGCGGATGCCTGAGTGAATGCCATGAATTTTTCACGACAACCGGTCGGGAAAGGCCCAGATCCCCCGATTTCTTGAGAAAAGGCAACAGATCATCGTTCAACCGATTCGGTTGTTATTGACTGCTACGGAGAAGCTGGTACATCTGAGGGTGCTAAGAACAGATTGGGCTCTCCGGGGATGACCTTGGGGGGCTCTTTCTTTTCTGGCTGTTTTCGTGCTCCTTTTTTGTTGCTCTGCTCGCCTGTCTGTCAGCCGGATTGCTGGTCCGACTTCCACGCCTCATAGAGACGTTTCAACTCAACTTCCGCGTTGTCTCGCATCCATTGAGCGAACTCCGGGGTATCAACCTTGGACATTTTTACCGTCAAAGCGCGCGGGCTATCCTTGACCTCTGCAAGTGTCTTGCCGTCGCTTGAGACAACCATATGTGCTGCGGACTTTGTGGACCTCGCGGGGTTGCCAAGTTTCGAAATGGCGTCGCTGACGCGCGCAAAGCGGTCGTCCGAAGTAGGGATCTGATCCAGACCCAAATCGGAAGCTACTCGAACTAGGTCAGCATTGCTGCCCTTCGCCTTGTCTGCTAGGTCTTCCCACCGGCGACGTCCGACGCCATGTGCCGAGCCGATCAACTGTATCACTGTCACCGGTATTGTGCGGGCAACCTTAGTCATTCGCGACAACATAGGTTTGTCGATGGCAAGTGCGTCGAGGATCACTGGCTGATCGTAGCCATTGTCGCTCAGCTGCGCGGCGAACAAGGCCTTTTCAATGAAACTAGGGTCCAGTCTGTGTGAGTTTTCCTGGCCTTGGGCAAGGATCGCCTCCTCGTCCGAAAGAGTGCGCACCAAGGCTCTGGCCGATACTCCGATCGATTGAAGGGCCCGCAGTCGGCGACGACCATAAACGATCTTGTACCGACCCGGTTTGTCCGCAAGCGGACGGACCATGATCGGCACCTGCTGCCCATGTTCCTTGATGCTCGCGGCAAGAGACGCGACGTCGGCATCGGAGAATGAAAGACGGTCTTTCGGCCCGTCTTCCTCGATGAGATCGACCGGAATTTCCCGTACAGCGTTGCTGGATAGATCCTTCAGGGTCGATTTCACACCGCTCATCGCACCGGTGTTGGGGAAACGAGGCTTAAGGTCAGCCGTTGCCACGTCCTCGGTGGTGTCCGGTGGGGGAGGGGGCTGGAAAAGGTTTCTACGCGCCATTACTCGACCGTCCTCCCCCAAGCCTGTTGAATCGTCTTTTCGAACTCGTCTGCGACGCCGTTTACGCTTTCGAGTATCCTGTCCAATGTCTTCTTGACGACCTGGCTCGGCTCTAGTTCATAGATCGTCTGCTGCGTCATCCCGGCGTCCGAAATGGCAGTGGATTTCAGCATGGGCGTGTTGAGAACCTGGTCGAGCAAAATCGACCTTAGGAACCCAGCCATCTGCGATTGTGGGACATCGGTCGGTTCGAACCTCGCGACGAGGTACTTGAGGAACGACCAGTCGATCGGTCCTGTTGCTTCCTCCAAAGTCCTGACGGTTTCTCCCGCCATCTCAAGGAATTGCGCCATGGAGGCGACGTCCAGCATACTCGGCACCACGGTAATCAGGAGGCCGGTTGACGCGAGCAATGCCGTCATCGTCGTGAAGCCCAACTGCGGTGGGCAATCGATGATCACCAGATCGTAGTTGGCTTCGATCTCATCGAGCGCAATGGCCAACCTTTGAGTGAACGGAGGATCGACCTTGTGTTGAAGCGCGTAAGCCGTCTCGGTTTCATACTCAGACAGCAACAATCCGGCTGGCGCGAGGTCGAGGTTGTGGAAGTAAGTCTTGCGGACGACTTGGCTCAGGGGAACCGGATCCTCGTATTTCAGGGCGTCGTACACCGTGCCGCTTTCGGCAAATTCGATTTCTGGGCGGTATCCGAACATAGTCGTTAGGCTGGCTTGGGGATCCATGTCTACTGCCAAGACGCGATACCCTCTGAGGGCATAACGTTGGGCTAGATGAATTGCTGTCGTCGTCTTGCTGGACCCGCCTTTGAAATTCACGATGGATATGATCTGAAGTCCATCGCCATCCCGCCGGCCTGGCGAATAAGCTTCCCCGTTGCGACCGGTCCGCGCCATCACCCTGCGGATTTGATCGATCTCTTCAGCGGAATAGAGACGCCTGCCGCGAGAGTCTGTCTCGACTTCGGGAAAATCACCTTCCTGATGGCGCGTTCTCAGGTTCGACATGCTGATGCCTGTCAGCTCAGAGACCTCTGCAGGGTGAAACTTCCGCAGCGTCTTTCTGCTTTCCGGTTGAAAGCTGTTGCGCATATGATGGTTGAGAGCATCCGACAGGCGCGCGGCGTTGGCAGAAATGGAAGCTGCAATGGATTTTGCACCGGGGAAATCTGCCTTGCCGTTCATGCTGCCCTCGTGACCTCTTGGTGGGTCGATTGTGTTTCGTCGCCAAAGTGCGCGATTTTCGCTTTTTTGCGACTACAGCACTCATGACACGCAACTTATCGCCAGACAACAATTTTTTTTGAAGGCGGAGGGCGGGAACTTGAGCTGGGCGTGCTTTCTGGCGTGAGAAAGTAGTCTAAGTATCTAGCCGATCAGGATAAATCTCAGTCTGCTCTAGCGCCTTGTCGAACATGTTGTGGCTTCACTGCAGCCTACCCCTAGGTATCGCGGCGGGGTCTGCCGACGAATCGTCGCTTCTGAATGATTGAGCGATTGGCACCGAATAGCCGATTAGACGAGCCCGAGGCGCTCTGCCCGCTCCAGCAACATTCTGACTGAGGAAGGCTGCCAGCTGGTGCGACCGCGAGGGGTGCGCTCACGCATGGATTCCAGTCGGTCGCAGATTGCCTGCAAGGTGATCTCGGGGTCAGCACCTTTGATTGCGGCGACAATCGCAGGCAGGCGATCGTCGGTTTCGCGACGTCCAGCGCCGATCATGGTGCAGGGGGCCATTGATGATCCGCAGGACGTCTTCCCAAGCCATATCGGGGCGCAAACGGCGCACATGGGGCACCCAATCCTGCGCAGTTTCGTTCAAGCGCTCCATGTAGCCGTCCTGTCGCGCCAGCCGCACCGTGCGCAGCGCTTCAGGGTCCTTGACGCGAAGACCTGGGTTGCCGCCGACGCGGCCCTTTGAGCGTGCCGAGGCAAGTCCGGCTTTGGTACGCTCGCGGATCAGGGCGCGTTCGAACTCAGCCGCAGCGCCCAGAACCTGCAACGTGAACTTGCCCTGGGGCGAGGCAGTGTCGATCGGGTCCTGGAGCGAGCGGAAGAACGCCCCCTTGCCCTCCAGTCTTTCGATCACCTCAAGCAAGTGCGACAGAGACCGCGCAAGCCGATCAATCCGAACGACGACCAGCGTGTCGCCCTTGCCAATCCGCTCCAGCACACGTGCAAGCACGGGCCGCGCGCGATTGCCGCCCGAGGCGTGCTCTTCAAAGATCTCGGCGCATCCCGCAGACTGCAGTGCCTCAGACTGGGGCAGGGGGGTCTGATCTTCGGTGGAGACGCGGGCGTAGCCGATCAGGGGCATGAAACTGGGCCCTTTGCAATTTAATATATTGCCAATAAACGACCGTTTGTAAACAGATGCAAGGGCGCTCTCTGAGCTGCTGCTCATCAAAAACCCCTCGGTTTTCATACGCTGAGCGCGATCAGAGAGATCTCGCAGACCACCGCGCGCGCGTGCTATATAAGGAGTGCAGGCGCACCCTGACAAAACACTTGGGTAAAATGCAAAAGTGCCGTATTTTGCACATATGAAGCCTCAAGTATCTACGCGGCATGATAGTTTTGACGATCCTCTAGTGGATCTGGAGGGGCTTGAAGAGACGTCTGAGGACGACCGGTGGTTCCTGCCCGGTCCGATGGAAGTGGAGCCGGATTATCTGCCGCCCGGACCGAGGGCAGAGCTGCGTGAAACCGCAGTCCTCGACGATTGGCGGAAGGCTGAGGCGGGCAATGCCGCGCGTCTCGCCCGAGTGGCTGACCGGATCGGCGCGCTGGACGACCGGCTGCGCCGTGGCCCGGAGGGCTGGCGGCACAGGCTCGCGCTGATGGAGGCGGCTGACCTCAGCTGGTTTGTGGGCGACCGAATTGGCCCGGAGCGGCTGGCGCTCTGGATATCCATGCGCTTGTCCGCGGTGCAGGACGACACCGCAGCGCTCGCGCGTGTCGGATGGGCGGTGCGGCGTCTTGCAGGCGGTCCCGGCCCAGAGGTGGACCTGTCCGCTTTCCTTGATCGCCGTGACCCTGAAAACATGGCGGATGAAGCCGAGCCCTTTGCGGATCGCGCGGGCGGTTGGCTTGCCCTGATGGCGCAAGCTGCCGATCTGCACCCGATCACACGCTCATGCATGGGGCTTCACCTCTGGAACCTTGCGGGTCTCGGGCAACACGGCGGCCAGATGGAAGCTGCGGTTACCGCCGCACGTATTGCGGTGGGCGAGGGCAAGGGGGCCATCTTTGCGCCTCTGGCCATACGCGGGGCAGGGGGGCTGCGCCCCAGTGGTCCACCAGCTGAGCGCTTGGAGCGTTGGCTCGAGGGAATGGAAACAGCATGCCTGACCGCGATGCGGCACCTCGACGATATCCAGGCATGGTCAGCGCGGGCGGAAACCATGATGGCCCCGCTCTCTGGCAAGACACCACCAGCATTGCGCGCGGTGCTGACCGAATGGCCCGTCGTCTCCGCTCCAATGGCCGAGACCCTGACCGGTGCCAGCCGCGCCGCCGTCCAGCGCAACCTCGCCTGGATGGAAACGCGGGGCCTTATCCGCGAGGTGACCGGGCAGGGGCGGTATCGGATGTGGTGCGCCTCCAACTGAAAACCGAAGCAATATTTATGGCCTCCAGTAGATTCTCTTCAATTATTGAGGCAGATCCCCGTCAGCGAACAGGTTGGGGAAAAGTCGCTCCCGGTAGTCGAGGGGGCATTGCCAAGTTGTTGGCCGCGTGTCGTAGGGTGTTGCTGGTCTGTAAATTACGCCACCATCTCGATGGTGTATTCTGCCCAGAGGCTGAACGCGTCAGCTCGGGCGTGGCGATATGAGTTTGCGGTGAGTTGAAATCGGCGGGGACGGAAAATCAGGTTGATCTGATCGTGAGCGGATAGAAACCTCTGAGCCTGCCGATGTGACTTGAACCGGCCGAATATCTTCTCTCGCTTCCGGGTTGGCCTGTGTGATCCTTCGATGGCGTTGTTCAATCCCTTGTGGGCGCGGTGGTCAGCGTCCGGTGCCAATGTTTTGATCGGCTTAACATAGCTGCGCAGCTTGTCGGTGATCACGACCCTCGGCTCGCCGAACTGATTGATCAGCCTTTGGAGAAACCGCTTGGCTGCTCTAGCGTTTCGTCGCGTTTGCACGAGAATGTCGAGGACGTCCCCTTCCGCGTCAATGGCACGCCACAGCCAATGTTTCTTCCCTCGAATCGAGATAACGACCTCATCCAGATGCCATTTGCCATTGGGGCGAGGACGATCGCGCCGGACGCACTTTGCGAAATGGGGACCAAAGCGATTGACCCACAACCGGATCGCTTCCCGGCTTACAATCACACCGCGCTCGGCCAGCAGGTCTTCGACGTCGGCCGTGCTCATTGCGAAGCGATGGTAAGCCCAAACAGCGTATGCGATGATTTCGCGAGGGAACCGGAAGCCCTTCAGTCGCAGGACACTGGTTGGGATTCTCATGACGTTGAAATAGCCTGATCATGCAAGCTGAACAACTTGGCAATGCCCTCGGCTGGGGTCTTCCATCCAAGACACTTGCGCGGCGTGTTGTTGAGGCGATCACAGATCACCTTCATATCGTGATCTGTGCATTGTCGAATGTCGCGTTTGCGGGGCAGCCACCTTCGAAGGCGTCGGTTTGTGTTCTCGACGGTGCCTTTCTGCCAAGGGCTGGAAGGGTCGCAAAACCACGTCTGGGTTCCGATCTCGGCTTGGAGGTGGGGCCAATTAACAAACTCGGTTCCGCGGTCAAAAGTCATGGACCGACGGGCGACGAGGGGGAGATCTTTGATGGCGCTCATTATCTTGGCCATGACCGGCTTGGTGCGCTTGTTGGGGTTCTTCAGGATCATGGTGAAGCGGCTGACGCGCTCAACCAGTGAGGTGACGCTGGTCTGGCCAAGCTTTTGTTTGAACAGCATCAAATCTGCCTCCCAGTGACCAAACTGGCGACGATGGGCGACATCATCGGGGCGGAACAGGATACTGACATCGCGGTGAAATTTGGGTTCTCCACGCCTTCTGGTGCGACGTGGTCTGCGGGCGACACGGTGGGTCGGAAGATACCACTACAGGTCTTCGCGCTGACCTTTCTCGGAATAGATGTAGCGATAGATGTGTCGCGTAGCCCTTAATTGTGAGATGGGAAATTCAACGAAATCAGCGGCTGTCCTTTGCCCTTAAATATGAGGTTTTGCCTTTGATTCCGATATTTTTGCCCTTAAAACTGAGACAGGGTTCACAGACTTGTGCGGCAAATATTGATGGATGATGATCGCGAAGACTCCGTTGCCGCTGGTGCTGAGGAGGCGCGCAGGGCGACCGTTCTGCGTCCGCTTGTTCAGGCATATCTCAAAGGAACTGGCAGTCTGGAAAGTGGCATCAATGATGCCGTTTGGGAACTCGGTGTCAGCAGGGCTACGGTATGGCGTTGGTTAAAGCGGCTGGCCGAAGAGGGTGGGCGCACGAGCGCTCTGGTGCCGCGGAAACGGGGCCGCCCGACTGGAACAACTTTGATATCCGGCAAAGTTGAAGCGGTGATCGAAGAGCATCTTCGCCGTTATTTCTTGCGCCGGGAACGTCCGAGCCTGTCGCGCGTCGTGACGGAGATCCGCAGTGCCTGCTGGCAACAGGGGTTACAGCCGCCGACGCGGCGGACGGTTCAGCGTCGTCTGGATGCAATGGATGCCCTCGAAATTGCAAAGGCACGAGAAGGGGCAAAGGCGGCCCGCCAGAAATTTGCGCCGGTCACAGGCGAAAACAAGGCAAACCAGCCACTGGAGGTCGTCCAAATCGACCATACGCCTGCGGACATCATTCTCGTCGACAGTTTTGAACGCCAACCAATTGGGCGGCCTTGGGTCACGTTAGCGAGGGAGTGGACAAAACATGGGGGTCATGCGGCGCGTTTTCTGTTTGCGACGGTCAGCCGACCATCGAGAACTGCGGCC
>NZ_JBIFFK010000042.1:0-1558 GCF_043557045.1 Sulfitobacter sp. 1A15258
ATTGACGCCACAGGGGATGCCGACATCGCCCACCGCGCCGGAGCGCCCGTCACGCACCCCCCTCGGGAAGAGTTGCAAGCTGCAAGCGTCATGTTCCACGTCGCGGGCGTGGACAAGAAGAAGTTTATGGAAGAGGTGCACGCCAACCCGCAGACCTATTCCGATTGGTCCACTGGCGAATGGACAGTCGAAACCGACGGCAAAGAAGACGAGATGTTTTCGCCTTTTCTCAAGAAGCCGTTTGAAGCTGCGCGCAAAGCCGGGGTCATCCCCGCTGATCTGACCACCATCGCAGGCACTTGGGGCGCGGTGCACGACAGCGGTGAGATGACCTATATGAACCTGGTCCATCTGGACAATTGCGATGGGACCGACCCGAAGGACCTTACTCACTTCGAAATCGAAGGCCGACGCCAAGCGATGATGGCCATTGAAGCGTTGCGCAGGTTTGCGCCTGGATGCGAAGGCGTCCGCCTGCGCAACTTCGGTATGACGCTGGGGGTCCGAGACACGCGCAAGATCGATGCAATCTATAATATGACAGAAACGGATGTGCGCCACGAAGCGCGCTTCGAGGACAGCATCGGTATTTATCCGGAATTTATCGACGGCTATGGGATCCTCATCCTGCCGACGACGGGGCGTTACATGCACATTCCCTATCGATCATTGCTGCCTAAAAAAATCAAAGGATTGTTGGTCGCGGGACGTGCAACCGGGGGGGACCGTATTGCCCACGCCGCGACGCGCAACATGGCGTGCTGCGCTGTCGCGGGTCAAGGCGCCGGGATCGCCGCAGCTCAGGCAGTCAAATCGCAGTCGGAACTGGAGAACGTTGATCTGGCTGCCATTCACAAGGAGTTGGACCGCCAGGGCGTACGTAGAATATGATGCGGCGCAGTCGTTCAGTCACAACGGCTCCGCGCCTTCAAAGCCAGAGCGTTACGCTACTGCAGGATGAAAGTCCGAACCCCGGCCATGCTGGCTAAGCTCCTTTAGAGCCACACAAAGAATGAACACCATTCCGACGGATTCCATGAGCTCCTCGACGGGATAGAAGGACGCATAAAAGCCATAGCGTCCATGCGACGATAGGATTGCACTACTTACCATCTCAAGACCAAATACGCCGCCAAAGGGATCCGGACAAAACTCAAACCATGTCCTGATGCCGGACAAACGGCGCCCCTTCAGTGTCGCCGATGCGCAGCTCGCGCCCGATCGAGCGTTACCAACGCTTACGGATCGAGCACCTCCGCCAGCAGCCCGTCAATCATGCATTGGCCCTTGGCCCGCTGCGCCCTTTCAAATTGTGCCGCTTGGTAGGCGAGTTGGGATCGCGCATCGCGCTGAGCCGTAAGAGCCAGCGCCATTTCCACCCCTTCCGGCCCCAACTGTCCAAGCTCTGTATGTATCCGAGTACGCGCAATATGTGCCCCGGTCCCCATATGCCTGCGCCAAGCGCTGGAAGGATATCCGCCTGCGAGTCCTTTGCCAGATACGTCGCGCAATACCGGAACTTGTTCCGTCTGGGAAAGCGCGCGGAGATGGGCCAGAT
>NZ_JBIFFK010000043.1:0-1518 GCF_043557045.1 Sulfitobacter sp. 1A15258
CCGTGGTATGTAAGACATCGATTTGGCGGGACGGCTCAGTGATTTGCATTTGTTGCTCCCGTAGAAGGTCGTTCAGGGTATGCGCGGTAGTTGCACGGCCTCTACCCCGATCGCAACGGCTCGGGAAAAAAGGAGCGCAGGAACGCAGGCTTTTGCGCGGCCCCGCGAAGACACATTATGTCTGCAGTTTTTGGCGCGTCGCGGTGCACCAGCTATAGGCTCATCAAAGTTCTGAAACCGGCCGCTCGATCTTGACGCTGCGCCCCAATTGGATGGCGTCGAGGGATGGCCCCCTACCGCTGTAGCTTTGCGTTGGCCTCACCCTTTTGGGCGCGGTGTAACTTTTTTGGCTAAAGTGCAGGATTTCGTTATCGGCCCCCCAAAATCGTTCCCAGTTCATTGTTAGGCGCTGCGCGCGCCGCTCAACCTGAACCATCAAACTGGAAAGGATACACAGATGGGACTGGATATTGGTTTTTACCGCGACGGAGAAGAGGTGTTCTCTCTGCGCAATCACGATGAATTTTTTGAGGCGCTTGCGGAAGGCTCTGGCGGGGATGTCTATGAAGGCTACAGCGACTTCTACGTTACGCTCGACACTTTGGCTGTGCTCGAAGGTATGATCGAAGACGGTTTTACCGACTGCGGCCTTTCCCCAGACGAGGCTTTGGCTGACATCCCTGATGCGTTCCACGACCTTGATGCGCGAGGTACGGAATGGAAAGAGCTGCTGTGCTACTACCCTGCAATCGTTGCGTTTCTCGCTGAAGATATCTCTGCGAACGGACCCCTCATCTGTGGTTGGTCTGCATGAAAAGCATTTTGGCGTGTGTCGCAACAAAGGTGCTTACCCGATGCGATTGGTAAAGGCGTAAGTCAGTTAAATAATACTGAAACACGCTTTAGATGGTCGTCGCGTGGAACCGATGTATCTCATTGGGCCCTTGTCTTACCGCCGAACAGGCGGCTGCAGATGGGATTGTTGCGATCAGATGATCGTGCCCATCTTCTTACCAAGGCCCCTCGTAGCGGAGGCCTTGTCTTACTGCCGAATAGGCGGCCGAAGATTTGGGTTTTGTCGGTTCGCCGGTTGCCCCCATCTTCTTACTGGGCCCGGTTTTACCGCCGAACAGGCGGCTGAGAAAACACGGATGGCAGAGCGTGCTCATGCTGTCTATGCACTGGTCCCAGCTTTCTCCGCCGAATAGGCGGCTGTAGATGGGGTTGCTACGATCAGATGATCGTGCCCCATCTTCTTACCAAGGCCCCCGATTAGATGGGCATTGGCGATGTTTATCGGGCCCATGCGATGCTGGTTCGCCGGTAGGCCCATTTATCGGCTGGTGCGAAGTTGTGTTTGCGGCTCTGGGTTTCTGTACACTGCGCGTTTTTTATTCGATGTTCGGATAAGCGGCCCATGTACCGGCTCCAAGGTTAAGCCAGGAAGAGATGACAAATTTCATAATCGACAAGCCGCGTATTGTTTTCATCCACTTGCCCAAAACCGGCGGCACATCG